>CBINBC010000005.1:0-143671 GCA_966248825.1 uncultured Fluviicola sp. | reverse complement strand
CTGCACATCGCGCGGCATCAGGGAATAACTGATTCCGAACTTCTCTGCCGTTCCGGTGATTCTTTCCGTCACAATGGTCACCATAGCCCCTTCTTCCATCATGACGCCGTTGTTCTCCATTTCGTAAGTACGGATTTTCGGTCCCTGCAAATCGGCAAGGATTGATACATTCAATCCGGTTTCGTCATTGATTTCGCGGATCATGTCAATACTCTTCTTGTGATCTTCGTGAGATCCGTGTGAACAGTTCAAACGGCATACGTTCAAACCATCCAATATCATTTGTTTTAATACTTGTTTATCAGCAGTAGCCGGACCCATGGTCGCTACGATTTTTGTTTTTTTCATTCGAAAATTATTAGTTCTGCGGAAGGAATCGATTCAGCTTCAAACACATAAGCAGCCATCACGCTGTTTGATTCGCGGATACGTTCAACGAGTTCATCCAGGTCATGAAGTACATTTTCCCTGAGGATCAAAAAATAATCAATTTGGTTCTTTTCAGGGATCAGGAATTTTCCTTCCGATTTATTCTTAATTAAATACCATTCCATGTGATCCACCTCATCGATAAATACATGAAAACTGTGTTGCGAAACAATTGTACCTTTTTTGGACTGAATCACAAAAGGTTCTTCGCTTTTGGTAAGCTCCAGGTCCAGGATTTTGTTGATCCCCCAAGCCAACCGGTAATCGCTGTGGTGAGAACAGATCCCGATCAGTTCGAAGTCTACAGATGTTTCCAATGAAAGTACATGACGCTTTTGTTTGCTCATCCACTTTAAGTTTATAACGTGAAGTTACGCATTATCTCAGACATGGCAAGCAGGTCGGAGGTTAGAGTTTGGTTAAGAAATGAGTACGTATTTCCAGCTGATTGCGCTGATTGCGCGGAAACTCACATAATTTGTCCCATATTATCAAGTGCTGCGGTTACCATAAAGTAAACTCCAGCTACAAGAAGAGCAGAGATTGAAACGACGAACAAAAAATAGGTCAATCCTTTATTTTTATAGCGATCTCTGTTCCTTATCACTCTAATAAACGAAATAAATGCAAAGATGGTTAAGAGAAGAGCCAACCCGGACAGAAAAGCACTAGCACCTAAATAAAGAAAGGAACTATACATAGATATCAATCCGGCAGAAACAGCTATTCCGACCAAAAGAATAAATGCGACCCAAGTCAATGGTTCAGTCTTCTTGACGGGTTCTTCTTTCGAATCTTCTAAAATTGATTGATCTATTTGCAATGGAAAATCCTCATTCAATTCAAATTTCGCGTTTTCCGGATCAGAAACAACATCCGCTTCAATCTCACTTACAATTACTTCACTTTCCTGAGAAATTTCCGGATTAATCGTGTCAATGGGAAAAGGAGAAGAAATCGCCGTTAAGATAATTTCCGATTTTCCGGAGTGACGTCCTTGATAGTATGAGTATGACTGATTTTCTTTGTCCGCTTGATTTTCTTCTTTCGAGTAAGATTTTTTCCATTCCACATGGTAACCCGATCCGAAATGGCGCTTGGTAATGGTACAGCCGGCTAAAAGCAGGAGCGGTAATACTGTGAATAGTCTTTTCATAGCAATCGATTTTTACAAATGTGAGCAATTGTTCTGAAAAAGTTGTTGCGATTTTCCGTACTTGATTTAATACTCCAGAAAAACCTCGTTCATAATACCAGGTTGCAGGAAGAAAGTATCAATGTATGTAGTTACTTGACCATTTCGCGTTACTTCGATTTGGTAGACTTGTCGACCAGAAAGCACGTTATCATTAGTAACTTCACCAAACAAACCACAACCATTAAAATCGTTGCTCCAAACTGTTATATATTGAAATGCTTGATGAGGAAATTCATCAATGTTAAACATCTTAAATCTCATTTTATCATTGCTATCGAAACAATTTACGTTTTCTATTTTAAAATGTGCCCCACAAATTGGTAATGCCCTAATCTCAAAATCTTTTTGATCTTTTCTTGAAAGAGGAACATAATTTGGCGGCCTAATCAACGAATAGCTCCCAGAATAATTTGCGAACTGTATTTGTGAATAGTCAAATGTAATATCATACCGATAGTTCATGTTTTTCTTTGGAGGGAAAGAAATTACTGCTTCGCCATTTGCATTAGTATACCCCTCCAGTTTGAAATCAGTGTATTCTATATCACTAAGAATTAATTCTTTCTTTGAGCGATATTCCCTAATAGTATATTTCACACCGGATATAGGTTCATCACTATATGGAATATGAGCTTTGATCTTAAACTCAATGGGATTATCCTTATCCAGTTTTTTGCAGGAGAAAACCGAAAGCAGCAGCAAGCAATGAAAGAATAATCGTCTCATAGCGGTTCGTTTTTACAAATCCCGAAGGATCGGGACAAATGTGAGAAAAGTATCTCAAAAATGTGTTGCGATTTTCCGTACTTGATTAATATTCCAGGAAAACCTCGTTAATGATACCGGGTTGTAAAAAGAAAGTATCTATATAAGTTGTCACCTGGCTATTTCGGGTTACTTCGATTTGGTATATCCTGCGTCCAGAAAGCGTTGAGTTGTTAATATGTTCAATTAGCAGTCCACAACCAATAATATACTCACCATAGGGAGTATTTTGAAGTTGGCTATTAGGACTTTCATCCAAATTAAATCCTCTAAAACGGACTTTATCATTACCATCAAAGCAATTGATGTTTTCAACTTTAAAATGAGCTCCACAATGTGGAAGTGCCCTAATTTCATAATCCCTTTGATTATCTCTGTCAATAAGGTCATAAGAGGGGGCATTGATTAACGAATAATCTCCGGAAGAGCCTGAGAATTGAATATTGGAATAATCAAAATAGATTCGATACATATAGTCCAAATTTTTCTTTGGAAAAAAGTAAACCGCCGCCAAACCGTTCGCATTGGTATAACCTTCCAATTTAAAATCTGTGTATTCCATTTCCCCCAGTTTCCCTCCTTTTTTGGCGCGGTATTCTACAATGGAATATTTCACTCCTAATATAGGTTCTCCATTGTATGGGACATGTGACTTAATAGTAAATTGAATAGGATTTTTCTTGTCTAGTTTTTTGCAGGATAAGATCGAAAAAAACAGACTTAATACAATCAATATTCGATTAATATATTTCTGGTTGTACATACTCCGTCTTTAATTAATTTGACCAAATAAAAGCCCGGTTTTAACTCGTGAACAATTGGTTCCTCTAAAGATACAAGCTTTTTAAATACTTCTTTGCCTGAAAGATCCAAAATCCGAATTTCAATCACTTCATCAGATAATACTTCATTCCAACGAACGGAAAAATTTTGTTTGGATGGATTGGGGAAGATCGAAACCTCGTTAGCTCTCTCATTTCTAACATCCAGGAATTCGGAATGCTCTAAGGGGCTGCTTTCTGTTCCGGAATTTGTGTTGGAACTAGAAAGTGATTTTTCACAGGCAATATCTCCAATATAAGCATGTAAGTCTGCCCCGTTTTTAATATGAACTCCCGGTGTGAAATGAATTTCAGTAACTGCCTGTGCGTCTACAATGGCATTGGGCTCCACCACCAGGTCTACGAAGTCGGTTTTTTGCGTCACATGATTTCCCAATAGAATGGTATGCCCGGCCTCGTAATCTACCCGGTAGGTGTAATTCGGACGGGCATAAAATCCGATACGAAGATTTTGGAGGAAAATAAAATCCGGCTCAGCCTCTTCTACCAGGAAATTTTTAATAATCGGTTTAACCGGTGAGTCCATACCAATGTAATCATTCGGATCCTTCCGGTTACCTGTCAGGTGCTCGGTGTTCTCATCCCAGCAAAACAAGGCATCGAATACCGTGTAATCGTAGTGGTTTCCCGGATATCCTAAATGAGGATAACCAAAATAATTGGATGCATTTATTGGATCAAGTGAAGCTGCATCATATTCATTATCATACATTAACTTCCTAATTTTAAAATTATAATCCGGATACCCATTATTCAAATAAGCATTCAAATCTTTCACATCATGGGTCAAAACGGTTGGTGTAAAGGAGTACAATAATTCGCGCTTTATATCAGGACTTAATGGCAATTGCATATCAAATTGTTCATTAATATCAACTAAAGGGTTTTGCTCAATAACAATGATTCCTCCTGGGGCGTTATCCAGTACTAACGGGTCTTTTGTCACAGCTTCATATTTCGATTTCCAGGATTTGAACCAAGGCTTGTGTTCGCAGTAAAACACCCGGTGTATTCCATGTGTCAGGAAAGAAGTTTCATATCTGCGGTCTAAAAAAGGCATTGGAGCGGAATTTTGTTTGAAAAAAATGGCTCCTGTCTCATCCGGATATGGAAAATGGTCAACCGTGAAATTGGAGAAATCATATTTGGGGGTAGATGTACCATTTGAAAGAGAGATCATCCGCTGAAAGGATGGATAGCCCAAACGATGACCGTTTCTCGCATGGTTATATGTCGTATGTTTTGCTATATACGAAGTTCGCAGATCACTTTGTCCCTGACCGGGACTTGATACCGATCCGGTTTCAGTATGGAAATAATGCAGTAACTGTTCTGATAGAGGTGCATTAAGAATATAATGCAAGGCATAAGTATTGAAGTGATTATTGAGCGCTGGCCCAATAAAAGGGACTTCAGAAAAAAACATTTGATTATAATCGTAGACCCAAAGGTATTCCACCGCATGCTGCATGCCCAAAGGAACATTTGCTCCGCCGTGTTCCCCATCGTTGGAGATATATAATTTAGTATGCGGATGCGGGCCATTCGCATTCAGATGCTTGTATTCCATTTTTTGCAAAGCCAAGCGGGTAGCAAGTGAACCTGCACTGAATCCCATAATGATATTTTCCTGGTAAGAATCGTTTTGCGTTTTCCGGTTATTTACCAAATTGATCAACTGCTCCAATAAATCAGCGTTCTTTTCTACATAAGCATTAGGAGGAAAGAACTGGCACATAATTACATCGAACCCTTTATCATGCAAGTTCTCAATCAAACCTGCCTGGTTGAATTGATTAGCCAATTGCCCCAAAGATGCGGGCCAATTTTGGTCATTATTTATAACACTCTTATCTGCATGTGGTCCCCAGCCGGCAACCATTATAAAAGGTTTGCGCAATTTGTTATCGGAACAGGCGTAATAAGTAGAAAATTTCAAATCAGGCGAGTAAATTGAAGAAGAAGTGTAGTTTGGTGGATAAATGGTTTCGTAAGATGCGAAATAATGACTGATGGAAGATTTTGGCATGTTTCTTTGGTTCATTTCTACCCCCTGGTTTACCTCAACCTCTTTTTCATCTGAAAAATGAATGATGAATGTGAGGTTTTGATTTCCTTCGAGCCAATCACTCAGATCAATGCTTGAATTGTAGTACAGGAGCTTGGTTTCTTCTCCTCTTTTTACTTCCACAAAATCAATGGTTCTGCTTGTATTGGTAAAGAAAGTATTGTCGTTCAATTCGAGAAGTACATTATTGTATGCAAACGAATCCAGGAACATGGCCGCATAAATGATCTTATCCTCAACCAGGTCGTTCGGTAAAATTGGACGGTAAGGATCGGTCCCGGTACTTGTTTTGAAAGCATCGGCTGTTGCCGGAATTAAGGAGTTGATGTTTAGGTCGACCACGTAAAACGGAATACGCAGCTGACTATTCTCGTCCAGGGAATAGAAATGATCGTATACGGGGAAAAGTACCGAATCGCGGTGAAAAGTGTGCGACATATCCCACCAATTCATCAGCGAGAATAAACCAATGATTCCTCTTCCGGTGCATTGAATAGGGACATCTTTGTAGGTCAGATAATTGAAAACTGAATCTTCCAGTTCCATGGTCGCATTGCGGAAATAAGGATTGGAAAAATTGCTAAAATTGGTATTTGAATAAGCGTATTCCACCATTTCCCGCGGATTTTTGAATACCAGCGTGTCCATCTGCCCAAGCCCATGTAAACTTATGAGCAGGAGCCATCCTGTTATGAATTTTCTCATGGTTACGGTTTTACTTGTTCCTGCAATTGAATAATTAACTCCTGCTGCTGATCCAATAGTTTCTTCTGAGCATCTAATTGCTCTTTCATTTGAAGCATGTACAAGGTCAGCTCTTCTACTTTTTCCATGAGCATCACATTGCTTTGAGCCACATTGATTCCTGTTTCTTCCATTTCACAGGCAGCAGGAACGTTTGGTAAATGGTTATTCTCTGAAATGTATTCCTTCAATTCCTCCAAAGGCATTAACGCGTAGTTTTCAGCGAAAACATAATCTGGCCATAATTGATTCAGGTTTACTTTGATCTCACGAGCATATAATAAACCGGTATGATCCAACTGCATCAATTTGTATCTTTCGGTGGTTCCCGTTATTTTCCTGTCTACTATAAGCGGATGGGTATCCTTATCTGCATTTACTGAAATATGTAATTTGGATTCGGGGTTATTCTGATTGATCCCAACCAAAATATCCGGGACACAATGATGACTGGTATATAACTTACCGGGACCGTTTAACCAAACTGGAGATGCCGGAGTTGTATTTCCGCCATTCTCATCCTTACACGGAATAAACTCAGAATCCGAATAAACCAGGCTTCTTAGAGAGCTGCCGGCGCTTTTGACAGTCCCATTTTCGTCGATCAACAGGACTGCATCCTCTTCGAGCGTTGAGTCGCGGAATGCGTTCAATCTCAGGCTTCCTTCGAGCGTGGTATTCCCATCTACCCGCAGATCGCTTCCGATATGCGCATCGCGATCCACGACCATAGAATCCCTGACTGTAAGAGTGGAATCAATTCTTGCTGAGCCATTTACTGTCAGCCTTTCTGTTGGTGAAGTTGTCCCGATGCCCACATTTCCGGTCGTTGGCAAAGTGTTCGTTTGCGAGAAAGAGTATGATATTACTCCTGTAAAAAGTAGTGTGAACAGTGGTGTTTTCATAGTAAGTATTTAACGTTGTTATGCAAACATACAAGGTGATTTTTAAAAAATCAACCGTATAAATACTGAAAATGAAAAAAAGTTTTCAATGTGGTTTTCCGCAAAAACAAGCCTGATTATGAGATTATTACCCTATATCTCCCCCATCAGAATGAGCGTCTCTTTCGCGGCAGCCTGCTCGGCCAGTTTTTTGGAATTTCCGGTTCCTTTACCGTAGTTGGTGCCGTTTACCTGCACGATTACTTCGTAGAACCAGGTTCCGTGGTTGTTTTCTTCCCGCAGCACGGCAAACTCAAGGGCCAACCTTCTTTTTTGACTCCAGATAAAAAGCTTGGACTTGAAATCGATCTCTTCTTCCAGGATCTTGTTTAAGTCTACGTATTTGCGGAAAATGTGGTTGTAGATGATCTTCTTGGTCACTTCGTAGGAACTGTCCAGGTAGATTGCTCCGATGATTGCTTCGAAGGCATTTCCTTCCAGGGAAGACAGGTTGATCGAACGGCCTTTGTTGTAACGCAAAACAGAACGCAATTCGAGTTCCTCACCGATTTCGGAAAGGGTTTTACGGGAAACAACTTTGGATTTGACTTTTGTCAGGTAGCCTTCGTCTTCTTCCGGGAAACGCTGGAACAGGAACTCTGCAATGATGGAATCCAAAATGGCGTCTCCGAGGAATTCCAAACGTTCGTTGGAAAAGTCTTTTTGTCCGTGAAATGCAATGGAACGATGCGTAACAGCCTGGTAAAACAAATTGATATTCTTCGGGCGGTATCCAAAGCGATTTACGAAAAATCGAATGAATGCAACGTCTTCAGAAGACCTGTTTTGCTTTAAAAATGGTAGTCGTAGTCGCACCTAAATTTTTACCCTTTATACTTTCGCACGATCACAGAAGTATTGTGACCACCGAAACCGAAGGTGTTTGATAAGGCAACATCCACGGTACGGTGCTGAGCTTTATTAAATGTGAAATTCAATTTGTTGTCAATTTCAGGATCGTCTGTAAAATGGTTGATCGTTGGTGGAACGATGTCATTTTTAACTGCCAGGATACATGCAATGGCTTCAATAGCACCTGCAGCACCCAGTAAGTGTCCTGTCATTGATTTTGTGGAGCTGATGTTCAACTTGTACGCATGTTCTCCGAATACCTGCAGGATCGCTTTTGTTTCAGCGATATCTCCAAGCGGCGTAGAAGTACCATGAACGTTTACATAATCGATTGCGCTCGGGTCCAGCTCTGCGTCTTCCAATGCTGCGATCATCGTATTTCTTGCACCGATTCCTTCCGGGTGCGGAGCCGTCATGTGATACGCATCACCCGACATTCCACCTCCAAGTACTTCCGCATAAATTTTAGCTCCACGCTTCTTTGCATGCTCGTACTCTTCCAGGATCAATGCACCACCTCCTTCTCCCAAAACAAAACCGTCGCGGTCTAAGTCAAAAGGGCGGGAAGCAGTTTCCGGAGAATCGTTTCGTGTTGAAAGAGCTTTCAACGCGTTAAATCCTCCCATTCCCATTTCATTTACAGCAGCTTCAGACCCTCCGGTAACGATAGCGTCTGCTTTCCCCAAACGGATCAGATTGAATGCATCAATGATCGCGTTGGTAGAAGACGCACAAGCCGAAACCGTTACATAATTCGGTCCTCTTAAGCCGTATTCAATGGAAATATGACCTGCGGCGATATCCGCGATCATTTTAGGAATAAAGAACGGATTGAATCGCGGGGTTCCGTCACCACCGAAGAAGTTTTGAGCTTCGTCCTGGAAGGTTTTCAGACCACCGATTCCCGAACCCCAAATAACACCGATACGATCTACATTCGGGTTCGATTCCATCAATCCAGAATCAGCCATGGCTTCTTTAGCAGAAACCATGGCGTATTGTGAAAATTGATCTAATTTCCGTGCTTCTTTTCTGTCGATGTGATCTTCGACATTGAAATTTTTGATTTCGCAGGCAAATTGTGTCTTGAATTTTGAAGCATCGTATTGTTTAATCGGTGCGGCACCACTTTTACCATTGATTAATCCTTCCCAGTACTCTGAAACAGTATTTCCAATGGGTGTAATAGCTCCTAATCCGGTTACAACAACTCGTTTTAACTCCATAAAATCAGATTAAATTAAATGCCTGTGAAAACGTTTTTTAGTTAGCGTTTTGCTCGATGTAAGAAACTGCGTCACCAACTGTTTGAATGTTTTCAGCCTGATCATCCGGAATAGCGATATTGAATTCCTTTTCGAATTCCATGATCAATTCTACTGTGTCTAGTGAATCTGCACCTAGATCATTTGTGAAGCTCGCTTCGTTTGTTACTTCGCTTTCTTCAACTCCTAACTTATCTACGATAATAGATATTACTCTTGATTTGATATCAGACATCTCAATTCTTTTATAAGGTTTTTCAGCTTGCAAAGAAAATAGGAAATGCGATAAAAACAAAATATAAAGTGACTTAATTGCATTTTAGGTACGCGCGAAATCTTGTTTTTAGCGTGAAATCCGCGTGTGCCGTGTCATTTGGATTGTGTAACTTTGTGCCATGAATAAGAAATCAATCGCATTATTCGCCTCCGGCAATGGTTCAAATGCAGTGAATTTGATTCAATTTTTTCAGAATCATCCGCAAATTGAAGTAAAAACTTTAGTCTGTAATAAAGCTGATGCACCGGTTGTATCCAAAGCACAATCTTTAGGTGTTGAAGTATTGGTTTTCACTAACGAAGCGTTTGAAAGCGGTTTGACCGTTTTACAGGAATTGGACTACCGTGCTATTGACTGGATCATTTTGGCCGGATTTTTACGCAAGATCCCTGTAAATATTATTCGTGGTTACCAAAACCGCATTATTAATATCCATCCTTCACTCCTTCCTAAATACGGCGGGAAAGGCATGTACGGGAAATTTGTCCATGAAGCCGTTATTGGCGCTAAGGAACTTAAAAGCGGGATTTCCATTCATTTGGTTAACGAGGAATTTGACCAGGGCGAGATCCTCGCACAATTTGAAACGGATTTAGCTACTAATGACACACTGGATTCACTCGTCGAAAAAATTCAACAGCTGGAACACAAACATTTTCCTATCATTGTAGAACAAACCATTTTAACTCATTAAGCGATGATGAAGTATTTCCTGGCATTTAACTGGGGCGAGCTTTTTAAAGCTTCCATGGTATTGTTTGCGGTAATAGACGTGATCGGGTCCGTTCCTTTAATTATCAAGATCAAAGAACAAAGCGGGGATATTCATCCGGCAAGAACAAGTTTTGTGTCGTTGGGAATTATGATCGGATTTTTGATACTCGGAGAATCCATTCTGAAATTATTCGGAGTGGACGTGGGTTCTTTCGCCGTTGCAGGTTCCCTGATCTTATTCGCTATGAGTTTGGAAATGATCCTGGGAGTGCGTTTGTTCCGCGATTCTGTTTCCGGTAAAACGGCAAGTGTTGTTCCCCTCGCTTTCCCCATCATTGCAGGAGCAGGAACAATGACAACACTCGTATCCTTAAGAGCTGAATTCCAGAATATCAACATCGTTTTGGCAATCCTGATCAATATCCTGATCGTTTATATTGTATTGAGACTGACGAAAACTATTGAGCATTTGTTGGGTCCGGGAGGGATAGCGATTATGAAAAAAGTGTTCGGTATTATCCTTTTGGCAATCGCAGTGAAACTGTTTACGACCAATATTGCACAGATTATTACAAGTGTGACGGAGTCGCTTTAATTGTCAATGGAAAATTGAATAATTGAAAAGTAATTAATGTTGTCCGACAAAAGAGATTTGTCCTTCTTCTTTTTCCATATTTTAGGAGGTTTTGAATCCATTCTAACTAATTGGGAGGGTGATTTTTGAAATTTAAAGATCAAATTTTTTTGACGGATTGATACCAGATGCTAAAATGCACAATTACGCGACCTGTAGAAATATAGCAGAATCTTCCAATCATTACCCGCCCTTCAAATCTTTTTGAAGAAACGACAACCAGCCGATTCGGTCATCAATCCCGGAAAGTGCTAATTCTGTAGGGTTTGTAAAACAACTACAGAATTGCATTTTGGATCCTGATCCCGCCTTTTCGTGGATTGATCAAAATCGGCTGGTTGGCCGAAAGCTGTAATTGTGCAAAGGCTACCTCGTATAACGTTTCAACGAAACTATACTTCGTCTTCAATCCACTTCGTGGCTTTCTTTTGCCTACTTTTTTTGCCTTGGAAAAAAGTAGGGAAACAAAGAGGATTATTGGAGGTGTTGGAAATTTAACTGGACAACAATGAAAAGTAATTATGAATTGATTAATTATAAAGGTGTTCCAAATCCACTTAAGTAGCATTTTCAACTCTTTTCGATTTTTACATTGTCAATTATCAATTCTAAAGAAGAGTTCGTAACCTAGCCCGTTTTCCCGCAGGATTTTCATTTCCGCTGAGAGCTGATCAGAAAGTGCGTTGATCAATTGGATTCCCAGACTTTCAAATTCTTCTGTTCGAATGTCTTTCGGCAGTCCTATGCCATTGTCTGTAATTCTCAGGAAAAAATGGGTTTTCGACATTTTAAAATCAACCCCGATCAGTCCTTTCCTATCCGGGAATGCGTACTTAAAACTGTTGCTTACGGCTTCGTTGATAATCAACCCTATCGGGATCATTCGTTCAGCTTCCAGGTAGATTTTTTCGTCAATATCGTATTCAAACGTCACATCCGAAACACTTCCTGAAAAGGAGCTATTGATGCTTAAAGTAAGGTTTTTGATATAATCGACCACCTGGATGCGGCTCAAATCCTTACTGCGGTAAAGCATTTCATGGATCATCGACATGGAGATAATGCGGTTTCGACATTCCCGGATCAGAGCCAGAAATTTTTCATCTTTGGTGTACGATGCCTGGAGATTCATCAGACTGGAAATAATCTGCAGGTTGTTCTTTACGCGGTGATGCACTTCCTGCAAAAGCGATTCCCGTTCCTGTAGGGTAATAACCGAGCTTTCCAATTCTTCACCAAGCATGTTTACTCCGGAAGCAATGGCGTCGAACACATCGTCTTTATCCGTTATTTGGGTTTTCTGAGTGAAATCCAAATTTGCATAGGCCATAATAACATCCAATATTGCATTGGTACGCTCCTGAATGTATTTGGCTTCATGCGGATTCATTTTTCTTTGAATTTCTGCAACCACTCCAAAGCAGCGTCTTCGTTTAGGAATAAACGGGTCGGGACTTTCGGTTTACTGATCGCCATGAAAAAATTCCCTACAACTTTACTTACCGAAGAATCGATGATGATCCCAAAAGCAAGTGTATTGGTTTGACGGCCATTCGTTGTAAAAAAAGACCGTGCTTCCCGCTCCATTGATTTAATACCTCTGGCATCAATGAGCAAAGGAAATTTCCTGTCACTATAAAAGCTATTGACAACTACCGAGTTTTCCTGTGCATGCTCTAATTTCACTTCCGACCCTTTCTTTACTTTCGTTCTTGCAATCCCGTCTTCACCCATCCAGGTGAAATAACAAGTTAAGTTGTAAGCAGTTTCCGGTATGTTCATTCAGTAGCTTTCAAACAAATATAAACAAAGTAGGGACGCGATGCGTCGCGTCCCTACTGAAATTTCGTTTGTAAAATGTTATTAATCCTTGATCAGGAACTGGAAACGGTCCAGGTTCTTCAACGCGATACTGGTTCCACGTGCTACAGCTCTCAACGGATCTTCGGCAATGTGAACCGGTAATTTTGTTTTCTCATTGATACGACGATCCAAACCACGCAACATAGATCCCCCTCCAGCGAGATAAATTCCTGTTTTGTAGATATCCGCCGAAAGTTCCGGTGGAGTCTGCTCAAGAGCACTTAAAATCGCTTCTTCGATCTTGGAGATTGTTTTATCCAATGCATGCGCAACTTCCGAATACGTAATGATGATCTCTTTTGGAATACCTGTCATTAAGTCGCGTCCACGAACTGCGAAATCTGCCGGTGGATTTTCCAGTTCCGGCAATGCTGCCCCAACTTCGATCTTGATCTGTTCTGCAGTACGCTCACCCACCAAAATGTTGTGCTGGCGACGCATGTATTCTTCGATATCAGAGGTGAAATCATCCCCCGCAATACGGATAGACTTATCACACACGATTCCTCCCAATGCAATGACTGCAATTTCAGAGGTACCACCACCTATATCGATGATCATGTTTCCCATTGGCTCTTCCACATCGATACCAATACCGATTGCAGCAGCCATAGGCTCATGGATCAAATACACTTCTTTCGCTCCTGCGTGTTCAGCAGAGTCACGTACCGCACGTTTCTCTACCTCCGTAATCCCTGAAGGGATACAGATCACCATGCGCAAAGTCGGATTGAACATTTTTCTTCCGGGATTGATCATTTTGATAAATCCACGAATCATTTGCTCAGCACTTTGGAAGTCTGCAATTACACCATCTTTCAATGGCCTAACCGTTTCAATTAATTTGTGCGTTTTTCCGTGCATTTGTTGTGCCTTTTTACCAATGGCCACCACTTTACCCGTTTGAATATCTTTAGCTACAATTGAAGGCTCATCCACCACTACTTTATCATTCATGATAATCAGTGTGTTTGCAGTACCTAAGTCAATAGCAATTTCTTGTGTCAGAAAATTAAACAATCCCATCTAGCGCGCTCCTTTTTGCGGTTTTGCTCCCTTTATTCGTAAATTCCGGGAAATGGTTACAAAATTAGATTAAATAATCGAGATAATATTAAAGTATATTTAGTAAATGCGTGTAGGGGTGAAAAAATTTTCACCCCTACACGCTATATGTTGTAAATTGTTGTCAATTAATCCGTTTTTCGGTAGATCCGTCATCGTAAACGTATATTACCACTCCTTTTTCAGATTCCGAGACCTCCTGTCCGAACAGATTGACAACCTTCACCAGCTTTTCTGATTTCTGACGGTTGTCAACGGCAATGATATCCGGATATGAACGCGTTTGCCCGTTGTAATCCACTTGTTTGATACGGTAATAATTGATCGTATTCCGGGTATAAGTATAATGGTTCATTGAATAATCCAGTTTCGACTGGCTGTCTCCGGCTCCGTCAATGATATCCAGCTTATTCCAGGAAGTGCTTTCAGCAGGGGTTGTTGTCCATTCGACCTGGAAATAATCATTGTTCTGTTCTGTTTCCGTAGACCAATTGAGTACATTCGTATTGGAAGAATAAGATCCTGAAAAACTGCTCATTTCAACAGGTAAAACTACCGGAGTACAACCAATGACTGCTGTTGTAGTATTTGATCCCCAGTTAAAATCAAACGTATACCCGACTCCGGAAGAACTAAAATTATCAATCAATAAAATATAGACTTGGTTCGTACCTACCGGCAAAGCATCAACCCATCTGTCACCGCCACTTCCTTCACTATTATCCGGTTCTCCCGCACGAATCCCGGTATTACCGCCTCCTGCCGCGAACGAACATCGAACGGGCGCTGTAATCGGCGGACAATTTGCTGCTGCAGTGGCAGAAGTGAATGGACCCCAAATAGCAAAATCGTAATCTGAAGAAGAGGCTGGATTAATCCTGAACGACAAGGAACCTCCGGTTTGAACATTGATATAATACCAGGAAGACTGGTGTTCAGACCCCAAACATCCCTGGTTCGTGCCATTTAATTCCTGGTTGCCGAAACCACTGCTGTTACCCGGGAGTGAAGAACTTGTGCAAAGTTGTTCTGCTGTTCCACAGTTGGTCCCGCCCACTTTTTCGACAAATCGTGCAGCTCCTCTCGTTTTAACAACAGTTCCGGAAAGAATTCCTGAAATTTTTGCGATTGAATCAATATAAGCTGTCGAATAATTAATCTCCGTATCGAATTGAATGAGATTGGCCTCCAAAGAGCGGAAATAGGTATCGGGAATATGCTCCTCTATATTTTGCATAAATTCCTTCGCCTGAATACCTGAAAAGGTTGATTCAATAGTAAAATGTGACTGTGAAAAACCTATAGTACAGGTTAAACACAGCAGAGAACATAAAATTCCACGCATGAGTCAATTAATTAAATTGTAGTACTCTAAGAACGCTAAAAACGATGACGTGGATGTCTGTAAAGATCCGGAAAGAAATATTCACTGGTTCTCAATGTATATTTCGCTCTTTTGAACTAAAATTTACATCCTCTTTATTTAATAAAAAAGGAAGCTTTCTTAAGCCTCCTTTCCTGGCATACTATTCCTTTCAATTAATTGATCCGTTTTTCGGTAGATCCGTCGTCGTAAACATAAATCACCACCCCTTTTTCAGATTCCGACACTTCCTGTCCGAACAGATTGACCACCTTCACCAGCTTTTCTGATTTCTGACGGTTGTCAACGGCAATGATATCCGGATATGAACGCGTTTGCCCGTTGTAATCCACTTGTTTGATACGGTAATAATTGATCGTATTCCGGGTATAAGTATAATGGTTCATTGAATAATCCAGTTTCGACTGGCTGTCTCCGGCTCCGTCAATGATATCCAGCTTATTCCAGGAAGTGCTTTCAGCAGGGGTTGTTGTCCATTCGACCTGGAAATAATCATTGTTCTGTTCTGTTTCCGTAGACCAATTGAGTACATTCGTATTGGAAGAATAGGATCCTGAAAAACTGCTCATTTCAACGGGCAGAACGACTGGTGTACAACCAATGACTGCTGTTGTAGTATTTCCTCCCCAGTTAAAATCAAACGTATACCCGACTCCTGAAGTACTGAAATTATCAATTAACAAAATATAGACTTCGTTTGCATTTACATTTAATGAACTGATCCATCCATTTCCATTTTGATTCTCACTACTGCCGGATTCATCGTCACGCATCCCCGTGTTTCCTTTTCCTTCTGCGTAGGAGCAACGTACCGGTCCGTTTTGCGGCGGACAGTTGGCCGCAGCATTTGCAGCTGTAAAAGGACCCCACACTGCAAAATCATAATCTGAGTTTCCACTCGGATCAATTCTGAACGACAAAGAACCTCCGGTCTGAACATTGATATAATACCAGGAAGATTGATGTTCGATACCGAGGCATCCGCTGTTGTTATTTGTCAATTCCTGAGTCCCATAACCAGAGCTGTTTCCGGGAAGCGAAGTACTGCTACAAATTTGTTGGGCAGTACCGCAATTGGTCCCTCCAACTTTCTCCCTGATTTCAATAGGACCTTTTGTTTTAACAATCGTTTCAAATGGAATCCCGGAAATGGTGGAAATCGAATCAATATAATCCACAGAATAATTAGTTCCAGTACTAAACTGAATGAGATTATCAGTTGCTAAACGTGCATAGGTATCAGGAATATGATGCTCTAGCATCGTGAGGTACATTTTGCTATCTGCTCCCGATGCTGTTAAACCGATTTTGTACTGGGATTGCGAAAATAAGGAATGAGCGGTTAAGGCTAATAAAATTAGCAGGATTGGTCTCATTTGCAAGAATCAATTAAGTTGTTGTAAAAATTTCAGAGCGCAAAAGTACACCTTGATTTCCTAACGAACTTGAAATTCAACTAAAAAAGGATGAACTGTATGTTTTATTGATTAAAATGCCTGCTTTAACGAAAGTTTAATCAATAACTATTGGATTCGAATTCAAGCAAATTCACACAATGTTCAAATTACAGCCGGAGCCAATCTTTGTCAACAAAAAAGGAACCTGTCGGTTCCTTTTTACACGTTTTATGTTCTTTGTATTAATGCTTAAAATGTCGGTTACCGGTAAATACCATAGCAACTCCATTTGCATTGCAATATTCGATCGATAATTCATCCTTTATTGAACCTCCGGGTTGTACAACGGCAGTTATACCTGCTTTGTGAGCTATTTCAACACAATCCGGGAACGGGAAGAATGCATCCGATGCCATTACAGCGCCTTTCAAATCGAAACCGAATGACTTAGCTTTTTCAATAGCGTGACGCAATGCATCCACGCGGGATGTTTGTCCGGTTCCGCTAGCCAGCAACTGACCGTTTTTAGCTAACACAATTGTGTTTGATTTAGTGTGCTTTACCAATTTATTAGCAAAAATCAAATCTTCTACTTCCTGGGCCGTTGGGACCGACTTTGTTTTAGATTCAAAATTAGCTGCCGTTTCGGACAACATGTCTTTATCTTGCTCCAAAACACCATTCAATAATGTTCTGAACTGGCGCTTCGGAAGTTCTACTTTCTTTTGAACCAACAGAATCCGGTTCTTTTTACTTTTTAGTACTTCCTCCGCATCTGCATCGAATCCGGGCGCAATAACTACCTCGCAAAACAAGTCATTGATCAGGGCTGCAGTTGCCCGATCAATTTTGCGGTTTGCTATTAAAATCCCTCCGAATGCAGAAGTAGGGTCACCGGCAAGAGCATCCGCATAAGCCTGGGCCAAAGTTGAACGGGTTGCCAAACCACATGCATTGTTATGTTTCAGGATAGCGAACGTCGGATCATTGTTTTCAAATTCAGCCATTAATTGAACCGCGGCATCCACATCCAATAAGTTATTGTATGAAAGTTCCTTTCCGTGAAGCTGATCAAACATTGCCGAAAAATCTCCGTGGAACCATCCCTTTTGATGCGGATTTTCACCGTAACGCAAAGATTGGCTTTCCAAAATACTTTGTTTGAATACTGGCGTTTCTTCCTCTTCGTTAAAATAATTGAAGATATGCGTATCGTAATGGGAAGAAACCATAAATGCCTTTTTTGCAAAATGCTTTCTTTGCTCAACCGTTGATGAAGCTCCCTGTGCGTTCAGGATATCCAAAAATTCCGCGTACTGATTTACGGAAGGAATAATCACAACATCGTTGTAGTTTTTCGCAGCGGCACGAATCAAAGAAATTCCACCGATATCTATTTTCTCGATAATGGACTGGTGATCAGCACCTGATGCAACTGTTTCCTCAAAAGGATACAGATCTACAATTACCAGGTCAATAACCGGAATGTTGAATTGTTTTGCCTGGTCCAGATCCGACTGAAGATTTCTTCTATGAAGGATCCCTCCGAAAATCGCAGGATGCAATGTTTTTACACGCCCTCCAAAAATTTCAGGATAAGAAGTCATGGATTCTACCGGTATAACCGGAATTCCCAATCCTTCGATAAACGTTTGCGTTCCACCAGTAGAATAGATGCTTACGTTTTCTTCATGCAGTTTACGAACAATTGGCTCCAAACCATCTTTATAATAAACTGAAATTAAAGCTCCTGTAATTTTTTTTGTGCTTTCCATATATCAAATTTGTTCCTCCGATCAACCTGATTCGAAGGCGCAAAAGTACTGATTCTAAATGGAAAAACGTTGTAGTTTACTCTTTAATTAAAAATGTAAAATAGAGAATTGAAAAGAAGAGAAAGAGATAATGCGGTCCTTTTCAATTTTATCATTCTCAATTTTCAATTATCTGAATCCTCTTCTCCTGGTTTTAAACAGCGCGTTATTCAAGTTGGTATAGCTGATCGAAAATTCCAGACTTCCGCCTTTATATCCGTATCTGAGTGCAGACAAAGTCAGGTCATAAGAAACCCCAAAATGGAATCCTCTCCAGTCAATCTGCATGGTCGGCGAAATTGCATCTCTCAAACGGGTATAAACACCAAGTCCGATGAATGCATCCTGACTAAATCCGGTAATTTTACCCCCATCCTGGAAACGTCTTCGTAAGATTAGCCCTAAGATTGATTCGTAATGACCGCCCTGTACGAATTGTGCAAATTGCGCATCGAACGCCATCTTTGTACCCGGAATATCCATCGAATATTTCAGCATTCCAACATATTTTCGGGCAAGTTGCTCCGAAGATCCCGTACGAAAACGCATAGCAGGGGCATTTAAATGATAACCGGCAAAACCAGCCTGGAATTTAATATCGTTGTTTCTTGCAAATGAACTCTGACCTCCGTCAAACTGGTAGAAAAGTCCTGCCGAAGCATCCAGGTAAATAAAAGAACTTAAGCTGCCGGTTTCGCCACTTAATAATGTCGGATCATATGCGTTATTACCATTCCATTGAGAATCGTAGATCAAGCGCGACATATTTCCGGTTCGGTTACCAACTCCACCCTGAATTCCTAAAGAAAGCTGGCTTCCATTTCCCACGGGAAGTATCCCCGAAACAGCTACCGACCCTGTCTGTAATCCATATCCGGAATTTCCTGCAATATCATTGTAGAATTGAACACCAACGCCCAAATGCGCTTTCGGCTTTCGATCGCTCTTGAAAAAATTGGCATCTGCCGCCAATCCTGTTGTCATGTACGTTGTGCCTCCTCCCAGCCACTGATTTCTATGTTGAACTGCTATTCTCTCCCAGCCATCATAAACCCCAACCGCACCGGGATTGAGCAAATTCGGAGCCTGAAGAATCTGAGTCACATGAAAATCCTGGGCACTTGCTGACAAAGCCGTCAAAAATGCAAGTGCCGTAAAAATCCTTCCTCTCATGATCATTATCTTGTTACGGTAATATTACCGGTATATTTTTCTGTTCTGCCATCCGAGAATGTTACATCCGCCTGGTAAGCATAAACCCCTGTATTCAATTTCACCCCGTTAAAGATCCCATCCCATTTGAATGCAGGATCTGAACTCATAACCATACGGTTACCCCAACGGTCGTAAACATACCAGGTAAATGATACTACGTCTCTACCGATTCTTGGTCCCAGGTAATCATTCAAGCCATCTCCGTTCGGTGAGAATGCTGTTGGCATGTGGAAGCCATTGAAACAACCTTCTCCTACCGGATTCGGATCACATCCATCCAACGGATTGGTCCCGTCTGCAATTTCATCCCCATCATTGATTCCGTCTCCATCCGTATCCGGATTATTCGGGTCTGTTCCGTATTGAGCTTCCGAACCATCCAAAATACCATCACCATCAGTGTCGATATTACAAGCCGGTGTTGCATTTGGCGGATCACACGGATCCAAAGGATTGGTCGTATTCGTTATTTCATCTCCATCGTTAATTCCGTCTCCGTCCGTATCCGGGTTGACTGGATCAGTTCCGGCAGTTGCTTCATCGGAATTGGTTAATCCGTCCCCATCCTGATCACAAGGACCGGCATTCGGATTCGGGATACACGGATCTGTGTTTGCGGGATCTGTTTCATCCGGAACCCCGTCACCATCTGTATCCGTACTGCTCGACTCCAATGCATCGATGATTCCGTCTCCGTCGGTATCCGTAGGATTTGCAGGATCAGCACCAATTTCAATGCAGTCATTTTCACCGTCTCCGTCCGTATCCGGGTTATTCGGATCTGTTCCAGCAGCAATCTCATCTACATTCGTACATCCGTCACCATCCAAATCCGGGTTATCGGAGATAAACACTGCTGTAATAGTAACAGGTGCAGCAATATCCATGGAATTTGTATCCTGTGTTGCTGCTGCTGTTAGTGTATTGGCCGTATATTCCCAATGATCAAACACAAATCCTGTCAGCGGCCGTGCAATTAAATTCGTTTGAATTCCACCAAAATAATTGACATTCCATGGATAAGATGGTCCCCAAATTGAGTTTACTTTTACTTCCCCCGAGTTAGCCGGGCTAACGTTTATTACAACTGCATTGGGTCCTGTAACCTGGTAACAGTCTGTCAATCCCTGGTTCAGAGCCGTACATCTTAAGTTGATGAAGTTTTTCAAGGACTGAACATTGGCCTGCCAGCCAGCTACCGTTCCACCCCACTTGGTACATTGCCCGGGCATTTCCGGAGCAATTTCATTGATCATGCTATCCAGCAAATTAATCATGTATGTACAGGAGAAATGGGTATTTACCAAATCAATGTACCTGGAAATGTAATACTGTTCGACGATTGGATTTTCATCGATTAGTTTTTCCAAAATATCTGTGTGTCCCTGGTTTCCCGGATTCGGAAGGTTTTCTACGTTACATGGATCTGCATTTGCCGTAGGGTCAGGAACTCCGGTATAATTGATGTAGTGTCCGAAAGTAGCATCCATATCCCAAAGGGTATAACGCCATTTTTTCTTGTCTCCTGCAGGGTCCATTCCACGCCACCAGGCTGTATTCCAATTCAACCAGTCTTGAGTTACCACATACGAGTTCAACACAAAGTAATCTACCAATGATTCCCAGTTCAGCAAGCTGTCCACATAATTGAAGTTTGCCGGAACTCCCATATTGTTACTACTGATGAAAGTTCTAAGCGAGTTCCAGGCAGGTATTGCATTCGGTGCACCATATTCTTCCCAGGTAGAGCCCCAGGTTTTCAGGTACTGCAAATGGTATTTATCCTGGTCTGAATAATACTTGGTAAAATCGCCGTCGTCTACTTTTTCGCGAATTTCGTAAACTCCCCAATATTGTCCGTTCACATATACGATACACGGTCTCCAGGTACGCTCATCCAGTTTCAGATGCGCATTTTGAGAAAGCTGTGCAACAAAAGCATCCCGGATATGTGCTCCACCGGTTTCAAAGGAATAATTATCATTTGCCGCTGCTTTTATGATCAGTCGCTGGAAATGGTCCCTGGACTTATTGGGGAAAATTTGATGATCAATTTCATGATCGTAGCCAAATTGATCCTTCATGACAAAGTCGAATCCTCTCTGAGCATATGCCCATGAATCATTACCATGCTTATTGAATTCTCCTTCTCCTTTATCTACAAAAGATTTATCTGCCTCCCATAGTTCAAAGAAACCTTGCGGAGTAATGCCACCGTTTCCACCAAGCAAAGTTGCAACGGAATTTGCACCCGCTCCTGCAACAGAAAGAACCGGAATGGTATGGTTTACATTGATGAAGTAAGTTCCGGACATAGTGAAACTTGGTTCATTGGCAGAAAATGCTTTTGCCCTTAATACTGTGGTAGCTGTGATCGCAACCGGTCCCGAATAAAGAGTGGAAGCTGCAGTTGGAACAGATCCGTCAGTGGTATAACGAATGGTTGCAGTTGCATCCGAACAGGTAATCGTAACGTTTTGTGTAGCGGCATAGAAACCTGGTGCCACACTGAAAGCCGGCGTCGGAGTGTAGAAGTTAACACCACCTGAGTTGGCTGCCCCGGGAGTTGGAGTTAAAAACAATTTCCATGTTGCAGACCCGTTTGTTTGACGGCCGATCGAATGGTTTTGCTTGGTCATTTGGGTAATTTCTACGAAATCTACCGTTACATTGGCAGGACTGGTTAAAATAATCCATTCATTGCTTGTTTGTGCCAAATTAAAATTCGGATGGTACTGGGTACCTGAAACCAAATTCCGGCCACTGCAAAAAACCATTTTGTAACCTCCGGCAGCAATTGATCCGGAAGGGATTTGCCATTTTTGCGGATTTCCGTCATTATCTGACAAATAGTACCCGGTAAGGTCGACCGGAGCCGCACCAGCATTGTATAATTCAACCCAATCTTCGTATTCACCGAATGCATCTGTTGGACCATTGATATTGGAACACGAATATTCATTGATATAAACCTGAGAATTTGCCTTAGTGGTAAGCAAAATAAGGAACAGGAAACAAGCTGTTTTAAAGAGAGGTAGCAATTTCATGTATAGTTTTCATTTAAAGAGTGTATAATTTTACGAATCTTTTATGTTATATTCCAAACACTAGACGTAATATTTCACGAAAAGTAGCTGAAAAGTTCATTTTTATTTTGTAATTCCTTGTTCCAGAGGTGTTATTTGATTAAAATTCTCTTAATATTGTGACTCAATAAAACCAGACTAATGAAAAAACTAATTTTTGGAATTGTTCTTCTCTCCGCAGTTTCAGCATGTAAAAAAGTAGAAGGTGATGGTGGTCGTGCATCTATTTCCGGAAATGTAATGGTCAATGAAAAATTGCGCATCAATGGCGTGGTTACAGATACTGTAAGCTATGTCGGGGCGAAAGAAGACCTGTACATTATCTATGGCGATGGTGACGCTATGTATGACGACAAAATTGAAGTTTCCTATGACGGATCTTTTAAATTTGAATTTCTACAGCCTGGAACTTACACGATTTTCGGGTATAGCGAAATTTTCCACCCGGGAAATAACATTCCTAATAACGACGATGATTACAAGACTTTAGAAGTTGTCAGCAAAACGGTAACTATCGGCAAAAAGGAAAATGCTGATATCGGAACGATTACATTAATGAAAAACTAAATGAAGTCCTTATTCATCGCTGTTCTTTTCATTATACCTTGTTTTTTGGCGTGGAACCAAGAGAGCACCAGAGGACAATATTGGTTCAGCGCAGGTGTAAAACGTGAACTCAAGCACGATCTGGAAGCAAGTCTGAATACGAACCTTCGTCTGAATAAATTCGGTCAATTGGCGACTTTATACCAGGAAGCAAGTTTGAAATATACCAAACTGGATTGGTTCAGGCCTTCTATTGAGTACCGGATTATCACGGATTATGATGAGCTCAGAAATTATGACAACAGCCACCGCTTGAATTTCAATGCGGATTTCCGCCATAAGGTCCAACAGGTTAAGTTCGGAGCCCGTGTGCGTTATCAGATGTTAATCGGGGGATTTGCTACAACCGGAGGAGATCTGGACCCTGCAATTCGTATAAAACCGCACGTGGAATGGGATAAACCAAAATCCAAAATCACACCCGAAGCTTCGGTAGAATTTTTCTACAATCCGCAAAACGGGCCATACGGTCATACCTGGAACCGGGTGCGTTACGGTGTGACCCTGAATTTCAATTTACCGGGTTCCAACGAAATTGGTTTGACTTATTATTATGGTCAGAGATTCAATTCCAAAAATAATTTCAACGAGCACATCCTTTCTTTGGAATATACCTTCGAGTGGAAAAAAGCCAAGAAGAAGAAGAAAAAGAAAGATGATGATGCATTGGAAGAGGATATTGAGTATCCTAAATAGTTCAAACAAATAGTCCTTCAGAGACAACAAATTTGAACATTTGAACTCTTCTACTTTTTGAACGTTCTCAGAAAAGCACGTCCCTGCGCTGACTGTCCAGCTTTAGGAGAATAAACAAAAGCATGGAAAAAGACATCAACGAAGACCCTCCGTAACTGAAGAACGGAAGTGGAATTCCAATCACCGGTGCCAACCCGATATTCATTCCGATATTCACCGCGAAGTGATAGAAAACGATCATGGCCACACAATAAGCGTAAACCCTGTTGAAGGTAGAGCGCTGTCGTTCGGCAATAACAATGATCCGGAACAACATTCCCATAAACAGGAATACAATGGCCAAACTTCCCATGAATCCCCATTCTTCGGCAAGCGGGCAAAAGATAAAATCCGTTTCACTCTCAGGAACGTGGTTTGAACGCACACTTGCAACACTTGCTTTTTTATAGCCCTTTCCGAATAAACCTCCGGAACCTACGGCGGCCATTGCCCGATTTCGGTTGTAATCCTTTCCGTCATCATCCTTACGCAGCCCTAAAACCAATTCGATACGGTCCTTCTGGTGTTGTGCCAAACTTGAAAAAGAAAAGTTTACAGTCGTTGAAACGGCCACTGACAAAAGCCATCCGGTGATAATTACAAGAAGTACCCTTCTTTGTTCGCGTTTAGAAGAAACCCAGCGCAATATCAAATATGCTATCAAAGCAATCACAGTAATCACGGTAATTACTCCGTAAAATCCCGGGATCAAAACTCCCTGCATAAAGGTAAATTCGTACTTATTCCCGCTCATTAAAAGTGTTACGATCGACAAAAACACCACGTAGAACAAAATCGGAATGAAGTGACTACCCACCCAGGTGTCTTTAAAACGAACTCCGGGAATCAGGTTCACCACTTTTAAGACCAGTGGATCGAAGGTAATTCCTTCGCGGTACATCACGAAAAAGAACGAAGTAAATACCACAAAAGTCCCTGCATCCGGTTGCAATAAGATCAATACCATCGGGACCATCACGATGGCCAATGCGACAAACACGGTCTGCACATTCTGGTTTTTCACATTTACGGTTGAGATGTAACGTGATAAAGCAATAGCCGTACCGATCTTCATAAATTCGGCTGGTTGAATTCCCATAGATCCAATTCCCAACCAGGCTCGTGCACCATTGATAGGCGGAGTGAACAATACAACGATCAGCAGGGAAAAACAAAACAAGTAAATCGGGACTGCAAATTTTCGATAGATATCAGAATCGATCAGGAATACGAGAAATCCGAGAAAAACGGAGATTCCCACCCACATAATCTGTTTCCCGTACTTTTGTGAAAAGTCGAAAATATTGGGATGGTCCGGATCATACGCCGCCGAATAAACGTTCGCAATTCCCATACCCAACATAATGATTACTATTGAAAGCAACCACCAGTCTACATGTTGTGTCAGGGAATCTTCTCTTCTCATTTCTTCTTTTTACCGCTAATTCTGTTTTTCTAAACTAATCCTCTTTGTTGAACTGAACTACCGCTTGTTGTTCTTCGCCTAAAGCAATTTGTCATTGCTTTGCCCAGCCTTCATCAGCCACGGCTGATTCCTATCTAAAGCTTACGGCTTTTTCTTCTTGGGCCGGGCTTTCATGTTTAACAGGTTCGCATTCACGATCATCTGTTCTTTTGCTTTGTCTTTCACTTTGCGGTGAATGTATTTTTCCATCATCAGACTGGCAGTCGGTGCAGCCCAGACTCCTCCAAAACCGGCATTTTCGATGAATACAGCAATAGCTATCTTCGGATTTTCCATGGGAGCAAAAGCAATAAAAACCGAGTGATCTTCTCCATGCGGGTTTTGTGCTGTCCCCGTTTTTCCGCAAACGATCATTCCTTCTACCTGGGCTTTTTTTGCAGTACCTCCCGGTTCGTAAACAGCTCTTCTCATTCCTTCAATGACCGGTTCGTAGTGAACGGCATCTACTTTTGTTCGGTGAATTTTCTTAAACTGCGGAAGCGGACCCTTGTTTCCTATAGAACGAACAAAATGTGGTGTGTAATACCATCCGCGGTTTGCTATGATCGCTGCAATATTTGCCATCTGAAGCGGTGTTACCTTTACCTCTCCCTGTCCGATAGAAATGGAACGAATAGTAGAAAATGCCCACGCATTGTGTCCATACCATTTATCGTAATAAGCTGAATTCGGGATCAAACCGGAGCGCATTCCCGTAACATCTGTTTCAAACTGGTTTCCCAGTCCAAAGCTCATGATGTAATCATACCAAATATTCAAACCGATCTCGGCATCTGCAAAAACGGAACGTTTTTTACCCTGCTGGATAATCCGGCGCATGACGTAATAGAAATACGGGTTGCAGGAATTCTTTATTCCGTCCGGCAGGTTATTCGCATTCGGGTGATTGTGGCATCCCACCATGGATTTGGTACATGGAAACCCGGATTCCGGGGTGATCACCTTTTCCTGCAAACCGATCAATGACTGAAGGAGTTTAAAGATGGATCCGGGAGGGTATTCCGCGGCCAATGGTCTCGGATAAAGCGGTTTTCCTTCATCCAGCAATAATTTGGGATAGTTAAGCCCGATATTCCTTCTTCCTACCAGGATGTTCGGATCGAAACTCGGAGCCGATACCAGTGCCAGGATTTCTCCCGTTTTCGGCTCAATTGCAACGATACAGCCTCGTTTGTTCTGCATTAGTTTTTCACCGTAAACCTGCAGCTGAATATCCAGTCCAAGGTGCAAGGCAGGTCCCTGTTCTGCAAGCGTATCGTACTTTCCTCCCGCATAAGATTCAATGGCATTGTTCAAAGCAGAAGTTACCACATATTTGATTCCTTTTTGTCCGCGCAGTTCTTTTTCATAATAGCGTTCAATTCCGGCTCTTCCGATCTGGTCTCCTCTTCTGTAAAAAGCATCTTCTTCCAATTCCTCTTTTGTTACCTCGTTCAGATAACCAAAAATATTTGCCCCACCCGAATATGGGTAACTTCTCATAGAGGTCAAATCTTCATAGAAACCGGGAAATCTCTCCAAATGGGGAGCAATACGTGTAATTTCATCGATTGTTAATTCTTTGATGAACGGATAGGCACGTTGCGGCTGATAATTGTCCTGGTATTTGTTAATGTTCTTGTTGAAGTATCTTCCTTCTCCTTTTTTGATCTGGTAGAAACGGTCTTTTACTTCCTTCTTCGTCCAGCCAACCAGTTTTGCAAAGGCTACCGTATCGAAATCGTGAATATCTTCCTCTTTCATCATCAGGTTGTAGTAACTTCTGTTGGTTACCACTTTCTTGTCGTGCCGATCAAAAACAATTCCGCGCGGAGGGGTGATTTCTTTTCGTTTCTCTGCAATTTCCTGCGCCCGCAATTTCCAGGAATCATCCACCACCTGCATGAAAAACAAGCGGATCAAATAAATGGCCCCCACCAGAATAAAAAACACAAGGATCACATATTTTCTTCCATCCAGATTCATCGTACGGCCTTTTTGTTAGAAACGAAAATAAATTGCACCAATAAACTTAGTAAAAAAGAACTCGGTACACTTAATCCGATCTTAATCAGGATCCAGATAAATTCATTCAATTTGAAGGATTCGATCGTAAAGAACCAGATGTGATGGATCAATAACAAACTTCCATAAGCATAGAGGAACCAGCGCCCGCCCATGGAATACACATTCACAGATTCTACGCTTTCATAACCGTCTCTCGGGGAAAGCCATTTGAAGATAATCGGACGGAAAAAGGCCATAATTACTGCACTGGATGCATGTAGTCCGAAAGTATTGGAAAAAGAATCGATCACCAATCCGAAAGCGAAACTAAGAAGCATCAGAGGCACTGTTCCCATTTGAAAAGGGAGCATGAAAATGAACAAAGGATAAATCATCACATAAAGACCCAATCCCGGTTCCAGGTTGTTCAATATCAATGCCTGGAATAGTGCAAATAATACGAAACGAATGCTATTTAAAACAAAATTATTCACTTATAACTCATCTTCTTCTTTATCCGGCGGAATCTTTCCTTCCAGTTCTCTTAATTCATCCAGCATCACATTTTTGATCACGTAAACGTGTTGAATGGTACGGAAATCTTCTGCAATTCGAACCTGCAAATCCCACAATGGTTTCCCTTCGATGGATTTGCGTTTGGTGATCACTCCCACAGGAATTCCTTTCGGGTAGATTCCCGAACCTCCGCGTGTAATTACCTTGGTGAACTTTTTGATCGAAATATCGTTGGAAATTCCTGAAATCTGGCAAATTTTCGGGTTTATTCCATCCCACTTCAACAATCCGAAAGCACCACCATCACGCATACTGACGTCCACGTTGATGTTTTTGGAAAGAATTGTTTTTACCACAGAATAAGATTCTCCTACCAGGTGAACAATTCCCACAACTCCCTTGGAAGAAATCACTCCCCATCCTTTCTGGATTCCGTGATTTTTTCCGATATCGATCGTCATATAATTATTCCGTTTATCATACGTATTGTTTATCACGGATGCCGCCATATACAAATACTGCTGCTGATAATTGGTGTCCTCGATCTGGATCAGTTCCCGGTCGATTTTATAATTGGAAAGTTTGAGTTTTTCTCTAAGCCGGGCATTTTCCAACTCCAATTTCCGGTTTGTGCCTTCGAGGTTAAAATGCTTTGCGACCGAATTTCGCATTTCAAACAGTCTCCCGTTTATTTGTGAAGCACTGGAAAAAACCTGCAGACGTGCAAACTCAGAATATTGGATATACGCAGAAAGTGCTACAATTTGCAGTAACACAAAGACCAAAAAGATCTGAAATCGTTTGAAAAAAGCAATCAAATTGCGCATGCCACAAAATTAGTCAGATAAACGATTTTCTAATGAGTGAATTGAATTTTTATTTGACAATGTAACCTAAAAAAGTGAAAGTGACACTCCAAAAGCTAACGCACTGATTTTATCACTCTTACTGCTTTTAAACTGCGGTGCCAGTGTATAGTCTGCAAACAATGCCCAATTCCGGATTCCTATCCGCATATGAACACCGTAAACAAGCCGATTTACATCCGGCAATGTCCGGTCTTTTACTGCATGTTTATGTTCCGGCCAGACCTTCTGAAAAGTTTGAAGCCGGTAACCGATCGAACCTCCGATGTGCATTTTAAAATGCTGCCATTTCGGGGTACGGAAACGAAATTCGACCGGAAGAGCCAGTATGTGGTTCCCGAAAGTGTTCTTGCGGTAATCCGAATAATTTGAATCGGCATAATAGTGTGTGAACGAATCGCTGCTATCTGCAAAGAACAACCCTTTCGGACCTGTTTTTTGGTATTTGTATGCCAGGCCGATCCCCAATGAAACAGTATTGCCATTGGTAACCGGAATGTCCCACATCGTATTGATATTGCAGCCAAATGATCTCCAGGGATTGGATTGGATACTCCCCGACCTCATCAGTTGGTTGTAAGTTACGTCGATGATCAAACGGTCGTATTTTCTCAACTTACCGGGTTTGGCAGGTCTCCAGCCTGTATTGTACCAAAAAATCCCCGGCCGGTGCCTGGAAACTAAGCTCGAGTCCTTCCCTTGAGGCTGTGCCAGGCCTTGAAAGGCAATTAAAAGAAAAACGGCTAATAGTTTAAGAAATTTCATTTTCCAGGCGATATTGTTCCCATTTCCAGGCATCTAAAATAGCATCTTCAATGGTTCTTTCCGTATTCCAGTTTAAAATTTTCTTCGCTTTCGAAACATCTGCAAATAGCGCGTCGACATCTCCCGGTCTTCTTTCACCAAAACGGTAATTAAGCGGTTTCCCGGTTGCTTTCTCAAACAACTTTACCAATTCAAGTACGGAAGTACCCGTTCCTGTTCCCAAATTGAAAACATCATACAAACCATCAAATTGATAAGACAATGCTTTTACATGCGCTTTTGCAACATCCGTTACATGAATGTAATCCCGCACACAGGTTCCATCGGGTGTTTTGTAGTCCTTTCCGAAAATGGTTAGTTCCTTCCGGATTCCGGCTGCAGTTTGGGTGATGTATGGAAGCACGTTATTGGGCGGTCCAAGCGGCATTTCACCCAACTTTCCGCTTTCATGTGCGCCTATCGGATTGAAATAACGCAGAAAAACGGGTCTTAACTCCGTTTTCGAAGCAATATCCAGGAGTATCTGTTCAGCCATCCATTTCGTCCACCCATACGGTGAGTTCGGTTTCCCGACCGGCATTGTTTCTGTTAATGGCTCCAGGGCATTTTCTACTCCATAAACCGTACAGGAAGAAGAAAAAACGATCTTATTTACCCGGAATTCTTCCATACAGCTCAACAAATGAATGAACGAAACGAGGTTGTTATCGTAGTAATGAAGGGGTTTTTCAACGGATTCTGCCACTGCTTTGAATGCTGCAAAGTGAATAACGCCTTCAATTTGGTGCTTTTCAAATACAGAGCGAAGAAATGCTTTGTCACGCATATCTCCCTCGTAAAAAACACATTCCTTTCCACTGATTAAGTGAATCTGCTTAACAATGGATTTGCTCGAATTGGAACAATTGTCCAAAATAATCGGAGTATACCCCAATTCAAATAACTCTACAACGGTATGCGAACCGATAAAACCTGTTCCGCCGGTAACCAGGATTTCTTTATTTCCAATCATGTGATGTAAAGGTATGAAGAAAAAACATTCCGCCGCCGAAGAGAAAGTCTGAAGTCCTGCTGACATTCGTGCGGAAGAATAATCTTTTAATTTTCGGTTGCAGCCGGTTCTTCTTTATTCCCTCCAAGCATTTTCAGCACCTGAACAAGATCAATAATTTTGAGTCCGAAAACCAAAGTCATCCACAATAACCCGATACCAAGAACATAATACAATTGGTTCCATTGGAATTTGATTTGCAGGAACATTACAACAATCAGTAAAGCGCTAAGAATCATCAATTTCAGCCAGGTATTTGATGCCAGATGGTGTTTCATCCGGTAGCGGACAACCAGGTACTGCAGTACACCCAAAACAGACTGCGCTACCAGCGAAGCGATCGCTGCACCGACTGCACCGAAGAATGGAACCAGAACTACGTTCAGGATAGACATGATGATCAGTGAAAGAAAAGCAATCTGGTTCATGGTGCGGAGTGATCCGTTGGCTGTCAAAAGTGTTCCGAAAACTACCGTGAAACACATCGGGATGAAGGTTATAGAGTGGAAAATCCAGGCATTGTAAGAATACCAGTTTGCATCATCATACAATTTGTCAAACAAAAACTCCTTGATCCCGATGGTCAGAGTAATCATGAGGATTCCGCCCGAAAAAAGAATGTTCAGTGCAGTGGTCATAATCCCGGTTGTGGAAGTGTTATCTTTCAGTACACGCGAAAAAACCGGCAATAAAATACTTCCGAAAAGCACCGCAAACATCCAGCACGCATCCAGCAACCGGAAACTTTCAGTGTAATAGGAAACCTGTTTGGTCCCATTCGGGTGTAATTTTTCAATAAAAACAGCATCCAAACGGGAAGTCAGCATCATGATGATTACCAAAATGGCGTATGGATAGGACTGGCGGAAAATTGCTTTGAAAAAATCCGTATCCCATTGGATTTTAGGGAATGCAACAATCTTGAGGTAGAAAAATGTGGCTACCAATAACGAAAACCCGGAAGAACCAACAAAAGCAACAACGAACCATTTCAACGAAACAGGCTCAACCAAAGTGGTGTAGATCAGAAGTCCTCCGAGAATAAAGTAGATCGAGCGCTCGGAAACTGACAGTACCGCATCCAGCCCGAATTTCAACAAACCTCCTGTATATGCACGCACGTAGTTTACCGTAATGATACTGATCTGATGCATGATCAATGCTCCCAAAATCCACAGCCTTTCAACCGGAAAACGGAGAATAAAGAACAAGCAGACTGTCCAAAGAACATAAATAAGCACCAAGATCAAACGGAATGTAAACAGGCGGTTGCTGTATTTATGGATCATGTGCGGATGCTGTGCAATCATCCGTGTCATGAAATTGGTGATTCCCATATCCAGCAGCATGGAGAACAGGAATGTAAAGTTGAGCATGGTTTGGAAGACTCCGTATGAGCTTGCTCCCAGTTCATTCTGCATCTTAATGTCGACCAGGAAAATGGTAGCGGGTTTAACCAGTAAATTCAATAACAGCGTAATGCCTAATCCTCTTAAAAACAGTTTTTGCATTAGCCGTAGTTATTCTGCGATGAAAATGAAGTTTTGCGTGTGATGTTTGGATGAATCAAACGGAACTATCTGGTTGTTCTCTCCCACAAAAATGGAATAACTGAACGACTTCAGGTACTCAAAACATTTCGACCTGTTCTCGTTGTCCCAAAGTTCAGCGTAAATGATCGGTTTATTGGATGTAATAATCCTGCTTGCACCTTTCAGGGCAAAATATTCAAAATTCTCAATGTCAATTTTAATGGCCTGTACCGCCTGACCATTCAAAACGTTGTCCAATTTATCCAATTGCACATCCACCTCTTTTCCTTCGTTCCATTCCGTAATGGTTTCGTGCTTGATGTGGCTCAGCCCCTGCATAATCGTTTGACCGTTTACAGGAAGTACCATTTTTGCAATTCCGGATTCATCACCCAGGGCAATTTCGTGGATTTTTGTTTTTTTTAGCTTGAATTTTGCGATAATACGCTTCAGAACACTCACATTTGCCGGCATCGGCTCAAAAGCATGTATCGTTGTATTGGGAAGGCTGTTTGCCAAATGAACGGTCATGATTCCCAGGTTCGCACCGATATCCAGTACATCCCCTTTCCCGTCTTTCAATAAGGACAGAAAGGTGAAAAAATCGTTTTCCTTTTTGTCTGAACGAAGCGTCCTGATTTTATACAGCGCAAAGACATACAGATAGGTGTGTAACCCCAACAATTTCTGCAAAATATATTTAACGCTGTTCTTCATTTCCACTAAGATGCCGCGAAGTTAGGAAAAGTTGGAAAGAAGGCGTCTGTTTATTCCGGAAATTTTGGATAAATGTGCCGGTTATCCCTATAAATGAAGTGAATGAAATACAGACTGCTTTAGATTTAAGTACTAAAAATGCACTTTTCTCTAACTACTCATTCATTACTGCACTTCCGCGTATACGATTTTCCTCCGAAAGAAACCGTTTGCTGTCCGGCTTCGAAAAAAACAGTCATTTCTTTTCTTTCCTGTTCGGGGTAAAAAATGATGCGCTTGTTTTTGTCATCCAGGAACCCTTCAGCCCGCTCCGGCATTTCTTCCAAATCCGCGGGAATCACTAATTGAAACCGGAAATTACTTTTCGGAACGATTTGGAGATAGCTTCCATCTTTACCATCCCAATTTCCCAGCAGTTTATCCGTGAAATCGTTCGTTACATGAGATTCATAGACATCTGTAAATACCTGGCCCAGCTTATAGTAACTCAACACCAGTGAATCTGTTGTCTGCTTTTTGATGTGATAATCCGTTTTTTGCACTTTCCCGGTTCTTTTTGAGCGGATTTCCACGAATAAATGATCGCCTTTTGTCCACCATTTTTCTCCGGTAAAGCCGTCGTAGTTCAATAACTTTAGTTTTCCGTTCTTTCGGAACTCGTAACCGTCATAACCGTCCATTTTGTTGTTGATCAGCCAAATCTTATAGCACAGGGAATCATCCAGGAACTTTCCCGAATGGTTTTGAGCATTTACCGAAAGTGTAAAGAAGAAACCGAAAATGAACAGGAATTGAGTTTTCATTAAAATCGAATTGGGAATTAAAAGTAGTATCCTATTCTTTGCCTTCGGAATTATTAGCAATATTTAAGATTGAAAATGCTTCGGTTTAATTCCAGTTCCTGAAAAATTCGGAAATACCTCCTTTCCGAATAAACAATAGTTTGTACCTTCGAATCCATGCGCATCGGAATCAATACCCGTTTCTTGCTTTCTTCCAAAATGGAAGGTTTCGGCTGGTACACGTATGAAGTGGTAAAACGCCTGGTGGAAAACCACCCGGAACATGAATTCATCTTCTTTTTCGACCGGCCTTTCGATGAAAAGTTTGTCTTTGCTGAAAATGTAACACCGGTGGTTTTACTTCCTCCTGCCCGACATCCGATTTTATTTGTTTGGTGGTTCGAATATTCGGTCAAGCGCGCGCTGAAGAAATATGACATCGACCTGTTCTATTCTCCGGACGGATATTTATCTCTCAAATCCAATGTACCTCAGGTTGGTGTCATTCACGATTTGAATTTTGAGCACCATCCGGAAGATATCCCGGCAAGCCCATTGAGGTATTTACGCAAATACTTCCCGAAATTTGCGAAAAAATCACGTCATATTCTAACCGTTTCCGATTATTCCAAACAGGATATTGTAAAATCGTATGGAATTTCTCCGTCCAAAATCACAGTAGCCTGGAACGGTGCTTCCGAAACATTTGTCCCCTTAAAGTCGGAAGAGGTCACAAAAATACGCGCAGAAAAAACGAATGGAAGGCCTTACTTCATTTTTGTAGGAGCGATACATCCGCGTAAAAATGTAGGTCGATTGATCGAAGCATTCGGGAAATTTGCCCTGGTAAACGCGGATATTGATCTGATGATTGTAGGCGAAAGTTTGTGGGCAAACAAAGCTTCTTCCATTCCGGAAGTATCCGAAGCATTGAAAAAACGCATTTTATTTTCGGGCCATGTTTCCCTGGAAGCATTGAACAAACTCATGGGAGCGGCTTTTGCCCTGGCTTATATTCCTTACTTCGAAGGATTCGGAATCCCATTGGTGGAAGCCATGCGCTGCGGAATACCGATCATTTCCGGGAACCTGACTTGTCTTCCTGAAGTAGCCGGAGAAGCAGCGATCTACGTCAATCCTTTTGACACGGACGATGTTTCGAAAGCTATGATTTATTTAGCGTCCGACAAACAAAAACACACCGAACTTGCCCAAAGAAGTATAGAGCGTTCGGTTTTATTTTCGTGGGATTATACTGCCGAAACAACCTGGAACGTTATAGCAGATATACTGAAATCATGAGAAAAGGGTGCTTGTTCCTGTTCATTGTTTTATCCGGATTATCCTGTAAAGAGCGGAAAACGGTGAAAGCCGGCGTGAAAATGCAGGATTTCGTTATTTCAATCAGTAACTACGCACGGTCGCAGGACCCCGATTTCATTCTGATTCCCCAAAACGGAGAAGAAATCCTCTTCAATGACATTGATCCTGAAAAAGGATTACGAACCGATCTGATCCAGGCAATAGACGGCTATGGCGTGGAGGAATTGTTCTATAACAACGGTTCTTATGCTCCGGATGATTATCGTTTGGGAATGCTTCGGCAAGCCAAATCGTCTGTAAAAATAATGGTTGCCGATTATTTAGGCAATGATTCAGATGCAGCGAATGCTTTTCAGGCAGCAGATGCGGAACAATTCATTGCATTTCCCCGTTACAATTCAAATTACGATTACAAATACATTCCTGCAACGGTATTCCACGAAAATGCGAATGAGGTCCACACACTGGACCAGGCACAAAACTATTTGTACTTAATCAGTACGGACTCCTATTCGGATAAAGCAAGCTTCCTCAGCGCAATCCAACAAACGAATTTCGATGTGGTAATTATCGATGCTTTCTTCGGAGACGAACTACTGACTTCCGCAGATGTCACGAGTTTGAAAACAAAACTGAATGGTGGAAAACGATTAGTCATTTCTTATATGAACATTGGTTCAGCTGAAAAGTACCGCTATTACTGGAAGAAGAATTGGGGTCTGCATCACCCGCTATGGTTGAAAAAGAAATACGACGGCTATAAAGATGAGATCTGGGTGAAATTCTGGAAGGACGAATGGCAGGAAATCATATACGGGAATGACGATTCGTATACGAAGAAACTACTGAATGCGGGTTTTGATGGGGCGTATTTGGATAACATTGAAGGGTTTTATTTCTTGTATCACAAGGACTAATTGAGCTTCAGGTTCAGATCAAAAACCCTCCCCCTTAATCCCCCTCCGAAGGGGGAGACGACAATCCGCTTCTTTTTTCCGAGATTTTGAGTAAAACCTTTTGTTTCTTTCGTTCGAAATAAGCCTCCAATGTCCGTTTTGAAAGTGCACATACTCCAATAATCAACGGAATCGAAACTCCATAATAAAACAGCGTTTCCAGGAACATTCCCGAACCTGCAACGAAGCCTTTCAGTAATTCAATGATTTGCGACAGGATCAATAAGTGGAACATGTAAATTCCGTAGGAAATTTCCCCGAGGTAAGAAAACACACGGTTTTCCAGGGTAAATAAATTCTTGTCGACCACCGAAACTCCAATAATCAGATACAAGAACAATGCATTTGGTACAATTGCCGAAGTAATCGGATGTTCAAAGAAGAATTGCCAGATACCGGAATGAATATTTGCTCCGAAAACAATGAAAACCAGGATTAAAGCATACAAACCAATTTGTACCGGAATACTATAAATTAAAGAAGAATTGATCTGTTTGCCGTAATGAAAAACCAGGTATGCTCCTAAGCCCCCGATTGCCATGGCTTCAAACTGGTGTATGCGGATCAGGTAGCTTAAAACTCCGGGTAAAGTCCAATACGTATTAATCGAGATTAAAATTAGTTTGAAAGCAATCACTCCCAAAAGCAATTTCAATACGTGTTTCTTTAACCACTTGAAAAGTGGCGCCCAGATGAGATAGAACACTTCTTCCACGCCGATAGACCAAAGTGGTTCCAGTAAATTACTCCCGAAAAAATAATTCACCATTCCCGGAACGAAAAAGATGAAATAGTACCATGTTTCACCAATGGTGTAAGGCATTTTATAAGGAATGTTGAACCATTCTATGAAATAAGGCTGAATAATCGCACCGATAATAACCATCAAAAAATACAAAGGCCACATCCGGAACACACGTTGGATGTAGACTTGTTTGATGGAAATATCGTTCTTTACTTCTCGTTCCTTTAACAGCAGGTATGTGATCAAGAAACCACTCAATACAAAAAAGAAACTCACCGCATGTGCCCCGTTCTGGAACAATCCGAAATCGCGCAGATGATTTTTCAGCTCATGATCTTTTCTTAAGGATTCCGCATGATGAAGCACCACCAAAAAAGCCGCAATAAAACGCAGCGTGTTTAAACCTTTGAAATGAGAGATTGCTTTATAGTTCCGGATCATTGAACGGCAAAATTAACCAGATAATTCAGACATCTTTTTGTTTGTGGGAAAATCACTCCTCCAGTTCATTATCCTTGAATGCAGACGGTACCAGGTTTGGAATAATCTTTAGAACGATGGGTAAAAGCAATGCACCGCCAGGCAGCAGAAAAATAGCAAGTGCCGGCATAGACTTCGCTATATCCATAAATTGGGTTTTCACCTTCTCTTTTTCTTCCTTACTCAATTCCTCCGAAGCAGATTTGCGGATCAACTGAACCAATTCTTTACTCTGCTTGATCTCCTGTGCCAACTTGTCTTTATTCCTTCCAAGAATCTTGATCCAGCGCTTCGAAACACTGTCTAGCATCAGTTCCATGGAGTTCGAATCGTTTAGATAGGAAACTTTTTGGTTATTCTCCAGCAAGAATTGATCCGTACAATAGATTGCTTCGTCCAGGTCACGTTCCGAGCAAGACATCCATCTTTTTAGCGTGATAAGGGTCTCAAAACCTGTTTCCCGTGAACTTTCGTTCATGTGCATGGTAAGCACTGAAAGATCCAGCAGGTAACGTTTGAAATTCCAGGAGTCAACCAGGTCGCAGGTTAGTTCGTTCAAAGTAATACCTTCCCGGAAGCGCAATTTGGCCAATTCTTTTTCATCTGAATCCAGATCGGCAGAAAGCAGGAAGGTGTTGAAGAGATTTTTTTCATGCTCCTGGATCTCTCCGTCCGAATAGGCAGAAATGGAAATAATACCCAGAGCCAAAAGAGCCAGTTTCTGGTAATCGAGGGTTTGTTTCCGCTTATTTTTCAGGAAATCCTCAAATAAAATGACATCCAGGTAAATGAATGAATTATTGAAATAACTCATCCAGGACTTGGTATTTATCAAGTTCTTAGGAACATCCGTCCGTTTTTCCAGGATGCGTTCAATTTTCTCCGATGCACTTTCCTTCAGGAAAAAGGTTAAAACAGAACCTAGGGACTGTACGCGGTGTTTTTTATAGAAAATGTTCAGATCGTTCAAAAACTCTTCCGGTTTCAGCTTTGTTCTTCCCTGAATATTGAGATGTGTAAATAACAACGATTCAAAAAGAAGCACCGTAAGCTGCTCATCGTGTGTCCATTTGGATGTGTCCAGGTTTTTTCCGAACAGTAATTTGGAGGGATAGCCAAAGATAATACCTGTCTGAGAAAGGGTATAATGATTGAATTCTGCACGAGTCAGATCTGCAGGTTTTTGCAAATCAATAGAGATGTCACCTGAGGCTATCAGCTGCAAGTATTTGGCAATCCATCCTTTAGAACCGGGAGCGATCATGGAAACAAAGTTAAGCATATTTGAATAGTGACTGCTAAAATTTTCAACCAGTATCAGCTTGTTTTACTATTTCAATTTTGTCAATGACCGGTATACCGGTTTATCCAATATTCTTTCTAACCGTTCAAAGTCTTTAATCTCATTGGATGAGATCGCAATCTTCCGGGAGTTGTTCAACCGAATATTAAATGTTGTCACCGGAATTTTAGGTTTATATGTAACGTAATCAAGCCTTTGTATTTCGGTTATTTCTCCAGGATGGAAGCTCATATTTCGGCTAGGAAATAAATAATAGGAAACCGTCCAGTAATCCTGATCAAAGGCAACTGTTTTCAAAGCACGTAATCCCATGAATCCGGCAAAGGAAAAAAAAGACGACATAACCACCACACCTACCACCTCCCTGGTTCTAAGATCTCCGCTTTGAGCCTGGATCAGGAATGGAAAAGTCAATCCGATCACAAACAATACGACAATCGTTATAACAACTGTTTTTCGAGGTTTGAATAGCATCATTTTATCAAATAAAAAGGGCGTTCCGGTTGAACCGAGACGCCCCTGTTGTTTTAGTATGATTGAATTACAATTTTCTTGCAACTTCCACTTCTTCGTAAGCTTCAACCAAGTCACCGATTTTAATGTCGTTGAATTTGTCGATGTTTAAACCACATTCGTAATTGTTCTTCACTTCTCTTACATCGTCTTTGAAACGTTTCAATGATCCGAGAACTCCGGTATGAATTACAATTCCATCACGGATAACGCGAACTTTGGAAGTACGTTTGATGACACCATCCATCACGTAACATCCTGCAATTGTACCCACTTTCGTGATTTCGAACGTTTCGCGGATCTCTGCGGTACCGATTACTTTTTCTTCGATATCCGGAGATAGCATTCCCTCCATCGCAGCTTTCAATTCCTCGATTGCCTTATAGATAATAGAGTACAGACGGATGTCAATTTGTTCCTGCTCAGCCAATTTACGTGCTGCAACAGATGGTCTTACCTGGAATCCGATCACAATCGCATCGGATGCGGACGCTAAGTTCACATCGGCTTCGGTAATCGCACCAACTCCTTTGTGTACGATATTCACCTGGATCTCTTCGGTTGAAAGTCTCAATAATGAATCGGACAATGCTTCGATGGAACCATCCACGTCACCTTTTACAATCAGGTTCAACTCCTTGAAATCTCCGATTGCCAAACGACGACCGATCTCATCCAGAGTAATGTGTTTATTTGTACGAAGACCTTGTTCACGGTACAACTGCTCGCGTTTCGTAGCAATTGCTTTCGCTTCGCGCTCGTCATCCATTACGTGGAAAGTATCTCCGGCAGAAGGGGCACCGTTGATACCCAATACGGATACCGGTTGCGCCGGACCTGCTTCTTTCAAAGCGATTCCATGTTCATCATGCATTGCTCGGACACGACCGTAGTTTCGTCCTACCAGGATAACATCTCCTACTTTCATTGTTCCGGCGTGAACCAACATGTTTGTTACGTAACCTTTTCCTTTATCCAAAGAAGATTCGATCACTGTACCAACTGCATTTTTATTCGGATTTGCACGCAGGTGCAGGATCTCTGCCTCCAACAATACTTTATCCAGCAATTCGTCGATGTTCAGGTTCTGTTTAGCAGAAATTTCCTGGCACTGGTATTTTCCACCCCATTCTTCCACCAGGATATTCATGGCAGAAAGCTGTTCGCGGATTTTATCAGGGTTTGCACCCGGTTTGTCAATTTTATTGATTGCGAATACCATTGGTACGTTAGCAGCCTGAGCGTGAGAGATTGCTTCTTTTGTTTGAGGCATCACGTCGTCATCCGCAGCAACAATGATAATTGCAACGTCAGTTACCTGAGCACCACGAGCACGCATCGCCGTAAAGGCTTCGTGACCCGGTGTATCTAAGAATGTCATTTTTCGACCATCTTTCAAAGTAACCGAATAAGCACCGATATGCTGTGTAATTCCTCCGGCTTCACCGGCAGTTACGTTTGCATTACGGATTTTATCCAATAAGGAAGTTTTACCGTGGTCAACGTGTCCCATTACCGTAATAATCGGCGGACGTTCGATCAGGTCTTCTTCTTTATCTTCCACTTCAGGAATTGCTTCCTGAACATCTGCAGAAACAAATTCTGTTTCGAATCCGAATTCTTCCGCTACAATCTGGATCGTTTCTGCATCCAATCGCTGGTTGATAGAAGCAAAGATTCCCAATGACATACAAGCCGAGATAACCTGTGTTGGAGAAACATTCATCATCGATGCCAATTCAGACACGGTAACGAACTCTGTCAACTTCAAGATTTTTTCCTGAAGTTCTGCTTCCATTTGCTCCATCTCACGACGTTGTGCACGATCATCACGTTTTGCACGACGATTTTTGGACGCTTTCGATTTACCTCCCTGGGAAGATAAACGAGCCAATGTATCTTTAATTTCTTTTTGGATATCCTGTTCGGAAACAGCAGGCTTGTCGATAGGACCTCCTTTTCGGAAGTTGTTCCCTCCGCGGTTGAAGTTTCCTCCACCCGGACGATTTCCACCCTGACCTTGTCCACCAGGACGGTTTCCTCCACCTTGATTTCCTTGTCCTCCCTGCGGATTTGCTCCAGGAGTTTTAGCCACATCAACTTTCTTAATGCGCTTGCGTTTCTTACGGTCATCACCCGGACGAGAAGAACCAACAGATTTTGGTTTCTCAACAGGCAATTCAATTTTTCCAAGTACCGTAGGTCCGGACAATTTTTGTCTTTCTACACGGATTGTTTCTATTTCTTTCGGAGCTTCAGGTTCCGGTGCCGGAGTTTCCTTCGCTTTTTCTGCCGAGGCAGATTCTTTTTCTGGTTCAACCGGTGCAGCCGGAGGTTTCGGGTAATCGCTCTTGTCGATCGGTCCGTCCTCTTTTTTGCGTTTGTCCGGTCTTGTTTTGGTGTTCAACTTATCCAGGTCGATCTTACCAATAACCTGAATACCACCATCGGTTGACGGAGTAGCAGCCGGCTCTTCGGGAGCCTTTTGTTTCGGTTCTTCAGCTGGTTTCTCAACAGCAGGTTCAGGAGTTTCTGTTTTCTCCTCTGCTTTTGGAGTTTGTGCCATCGCTGAAGCTGTAGGCGACATGCGATCAACTTTCGGAGTAACAGCCGGTGCAGGTTTTGCTTGCTCTGTCGCGTTGTTATCAAAATGCTCCTCATCGTCATGAGACTTCGGTTCTTCTTTGATATCGCGCAAAGTAATTGTCTCACGCTTCTCTCTTTTGACCGCCGTCATTTTGGATTGCTCCTTTAAATTTTGGTCAGCCGCAAATTGAGTGCGCAACATGTCATACTGCTCCGGATCCAACTTCGTATTTGGATTGGAGTCAATAGCTTGTCCCTTCGACGCCAAAAAGTCGACGATCGTAGAGATCCCTACATTCAATTCTCCTGCTGCTTTTCCTAAACGCTGTGTTTTACCAGACATATATTATTTGCTTCTTTTAAATTAATGTTCAACCTTCTATCTGCCGAAGCTGATAGGGATTGAACCTATTTCGCTGTGTAAAGATAGTTAGTGTTGATCAGATTTAGGTGAAAATCGGTCAGGTATTTTTCTCCCGACCGAATTCTCCACCAATTTTATTCTCAAAAGTTTTGCTTCCTTAAAAACAAAACCTCCTTTTTTGATTACTCAAATTCCGAGCGAAGGATGCGCAATACTTCCTGTATTGTTTCTTCTTCCAAATCTGTACGCTGAACCAAATCTTCCACCGTCAATTCCAATACAGATTTCGCTGTATCACAACCAACCGCTTTCAATTCATCCAGGATCCAGCTGTCGATCTCATCTGCAAATTCTTCTAAGTCAACATCTTCATTGTCAGACTCGCCATCGCGGAATACGTCAATTTCGTACCCGGATAATCTTCCTGCCAAACGAATGTTGTATCCTCCTTTTCCGATTGCCAGGGAAACCTGGTCCGGCTTTAAGAATACGCTTGCACGTTTTTCTTCTTCGTCGATTTCGATATTGGTAATTTTTGCCGGAGACAATGCACGCTGAATGAACAATTTCGGGTTGTTTGTGAAATTGATTACGTCAATGTTCTCATTGCGCAGCTCACGAACGATTCCGTGGATACGGGAACCTTTCATACCAACACATGCTCCAACCGGGTCAATACGGTCGTCGTAAGATTCTACGGCTACTTTTGCTCTTTCTCCCGGTTCACGAACGATACGCTTGATCGTGATCAATCCGTCGAATACCTCAGGAACTTCCAATTCGAATAAACGCTCCAGGAATTCCGGTGCGATACGTGAAAGGATAATTACCGGAGAACTGTTACGCATGTCCACTTTCGAAACAACTGCACGAATAGATTCACCTTTCTTGAAGTAGTCAGAAGGAATCTGCTCAGATTTCGGAAGAATCAACTCATTGTTCTCATCATCCAATACCATGATCTCTTTCTTCCAAACCTGATAAACTTCACCAGTGATAATCTCACCGATACGCTCTTTGTATTTCTTGTACAAATGGTCTTTCTCCAGTTCAAGGATACGAGAGATCAAATTCTGACGAAGCGATAAGATGTTTCTGCGTCCGAAATCCGCAAAACGGAATTCTTCCGACACCTCTTCACCGATCTCGAAATCCGGCTCGATCTTGATAGCATCCGAATAAGCGATTTCCGTGTTTTGATCTTCGACTTCACCATCCGCAACAATTTCCTTGTTCACGAAAATCTGAACGTCTCCTTTATCAATGTTTACAATCACATCGATGTGCTCGTCTGTGTTGAATTTTTTCTTCAACATCGCACGAAATACGTCTTCCAAAACGTGCTGCATCGTTTGTTTGTCGATGCTCTTGAGTTCTTTGAACTCGGAAAACGATTCTACTAGTTCCAAGCTGTTCATAGCTTCTTATTTAAATGAAATAACAATTTTTGCTTCGTTTATATCTGAAAAAGCGATCTTGTTCTCGATCACCACCAGTTCCTTTTTCTTTTTGCCTTCTACTGCCTGTTTTTCTTCACGCTTCAGTACAATTCCGGTCTCATCTACAGCAATCAGTGTTCCCGTTGTTTTTTCTTTTGATTTCAATTTCACATCCAGGTCGCGCCCGATGTTTTTCACATATTGTGCATGAACCCGTAAAGGCTTGTCCAATCCGGCAGAGGAAACATGCAGCTCAAAATCCGCATCTTCACGATCCAGGTTGTGCTCAATGTTTCTCGAAACGGACATACAGTCTTCGATCGAAACATTTCCTTCCGTCTTGTCCAATTCCAGGCGGATTACATTGGAAGCACTGATTGTCAGCTCCACAATAAACAAGCGTTCGTCACGGTCTTTGATGCGTTCTTCTGCTAATTGCCTTACTGTTTGTTTTGAAATCATACGAGATAAAAAGAGGGGACTTGCGTCCCCTCATTCGGTCTAATTACTAAAATGTGATGCAAATATACGCATTTTTTATTGATTTCCAAGCGTTACGAGTGAAATTGTTACATTCCGGGCGTTCTTTCTTTAAATTAACTATTTTTAAGAGCTCATGAGTAGATCCCTCCAACTTCAAAACCAATTCCTGCAGGCAGCTGTTAACCAGCATGGCGCCGAACTCATTTTCTTAGGCAACGAAACCACCGGGAATGTCCTCTGGTCCAAACAAACGGATCACTGGAACCGGGTTGCTCCCAATCTATTTCCTATTGTGGGAAGATTAGTCGGTGATTCCTATCATTTCGAAGGAAAATCATACAAACTGTCACAGCATGGATTTGCACGCGACCGCGAATTTGAAGTGGTGGAACAAACGGATAACTCGCTTCGTTTACGCCTGAAATCTGATACACAATCGATGGATATCTATCCGTTTTCTTTTGTGTTTGATGTGTGTTATTCGCTCACTGAAAACGGAATCAGCATTTCTTACGAAACCCAAAATACCGGAAAGGAACCAATGTATTATTCGGTTGGCGGGCATCCGGCATTTTACCTGGAAGAAGCATTGGAAAATTATCACCTGGAATTTGATGAGGCAATCCAACTGGAACGGGAAGAACTGGAAGGAAGCTATTTCTCCGGAGAAACCAGTTATTACGGAGTTTCCAATCAGTTGAACCTGGGAGAAGAACTTTTCGAAAAAGATGCTTTTGTGTTGAAAAATCCGGCATTCAGGTCCGTTAGCCTGAAACATCAAAACGGAGAAACATTAATACAAATGAATTGCGAAAACTGGACGGCAATTGGTTTCTGGACCAAAAAAGGAGCGCCGTTCATTTGCATAGAACCCTGGTGGGGCTGGGCAGATCATGCAGATGCAAGTGGAAAACTGGAAGAGAAAGCAGGAATTCGAAAACTGAATCCGGGTGAAAAAGAACGATTGGAATATGAATTGAAAATGGACCATTGAAAAGTTGATTCAAATGAATCAGCAATCGCAGATTTATCGAAAGCAGTGCTTTCTCTCCTTTTCAATTATAAAATTCTCCATTTTCAATTACTCTCGGGTTAGCCTGATAATCTCAATTCGTCTGTCAGTTACTTCTTCCACGATCAAAGTCCACTTCTCCATCTCGACCTCTTCTCCGCCCTGCGGAATAGTTTCCAATTCATGGATGACCAAGCCTCCGAGTGTTTCATAGGAATCAGATTCGGGCAATTTCAAGCCATAGGTTCTGTTCAGGTATGAAATTTCAGCACGAGCAGAAAAACGATAGGTATCTTCGTCAATTTGTTCTTCGAGCCAGGTTTCATCGTCGTGTTCGTCTTCAATTTCACCGAAGATCTGTTCGATCACATCTTCGATAGTTACAACGCCGGAAGTTCCTCCGTACTCATCTACAACTACTGCAATTGACTGGCTTTTCTTGGTAAATAATTCCAATAATTCTTTACCCGGCATGGCTTCCGGAACAAAAGAAATCGGCCGGAGAATCTGTGTAATGGCAGCCGGCTTTTTGAACAGCTCATAGGAATGCACATAACCGATAATATTATCGACGGAATCCCTATACAAAAGCAGTTTCGACAAACGGGTTTCCACAAACTTGGCATGCAGATTCTCGATACTTTCTTCTACATCAATGGCTTCGATCTCCATCCTGGGAACCATACAGTCTCGGGCTCTAATTTTCGAAAAATCAAGTGCGTTTTGCAGGATCTGGATCTCATTTCCCAAATCCGCTTCATCTTCCATACGGTCGTTCACATCCTGAACGAAATGCATTAAGTCAACCCGTGAAAGCACTTTTTCGGATTGTTCAATGCGAATACCAACAATGCGCAACAAGCCATTACTCATCCAAACGATCAACTTTGTCGGAATGTATAAAACCCAATATATCAGCAACATGGGAGATGCTCCTAAACGGAAAATCCCATTCGGATTAATTTGAAAAATGACCTTCGGGAGGAATTCTGCAACCGTTAAAACGATGAGCGTTGAAATGATTGTCTGAAGCAGAACAATCAGGTATCCTTGTTTGATTCCCCAGGAATCGATGAAGGGATCAAGCCAGTCAGCCATGTACATTCCATAAATGACTATTCCAATATTGTTTGCGATGAGAAGGGTTGCCAGGAAATGTCCGTCGTTTCCGTAGAAAACATTCAATAATTTACTGTACCAGGAATTCTTTCCGCGATCCAGCTCTACTTTCAGTCGGTTGGAAGAAACGAAAGCTATCTCCATTCCTGAAGAATAAGCAGAAAATAGCAGTGATGCAAGAATAATAATGACGGCAGGGTCCATTCAGCAATTGAAAGTAGTGAAGTTATAGAAAAATTACGAACAAAAAACGTGGGCATGCGATTAATCACATGCCCACCGAATAGAATAGGTATTTATTAAACAACGTCGAAGCCGATGTCTTTTCTGAAATATGCTTTGTCAAAAGAAATTTTCTCAATACTTGCGTAAGAACGTTCCAAAGCTGCTTCCAGGTTCCGCCCGTAAGAAGTAACCGCCAGAACACGTCCGCCATTTGAAAGTACTACCGGTCCGTCGCTTGAAGTTCCGGCATGGAACACCAAACTGTCTGTAACACTGTTGATCCCGTTAATTACTTTTCCTTTTTCGTAAGCATCCGGGTAGCCACCCGAAACCATCATTACGGTACAGGCGCTTCTTTCCTCAAACTGGATATCACATTCGGAGAGCGTATTTGTAGCTACACCTTCCAATAAGTCAATCAAATCCGATTTCAAACGCGGCATTACCACCTCTGTTTCAGGATCTCCCATACGGCAGTTGTATTCAATTACGTAAGGCTCACCTTTCACATTGATCAACCCGAAGAAGATAAATCCTTTGTAAACGATCCCATCTTGCTTCAATCCTTTTACTGTGGGAATAATAATTTGATTTTCAATCTTATCCATGAAAGTTTTGTCACAGAAAGGAACCGGTGAAACAGCTCCCATTCCCCCGGTATTCAAACCGGAATCACCTTCTCCGATGCGTTTGTAATCCTTTGCTTCCGGAAGGATTTTATAGGATTCTCCATCTGTCAGGACAAAAACGGAGCATTCGATTCCTTTTAAGAATTGTTCGATTACAACGCGGGAAGATGCATCACCGAACTTTGCATCGGCAAGCATACTTTTCAACTCGTCTTTTGCTTCAGCAAGTGTTTCAGGTATCAAAACCCCTTTTCCGGCTGCCAGTCCATCCGCCTTTAATACGTATGGAGCTTTCATTCCTTCCAGGAATTTGTAGCCTTGTTCCAGGGTATCTTTGGTAAAAGTAGCGTACTTGGCTGTTGGGATATTGTGGCGCATCATAAATGCTTTCGCAAAATCTTTACTTCCTTCCAACTGGGCAGCTTCTTTATTCGGACCAATTACCGGAATATTTTTCAATTGGGCATCAGCCAGGAAGAAATCGTGGATTCCTTTCACCAACGGATCTTCGGGCCCAACAATCACCATATTGATATTTTCAGCAAGAACAAATGCTTTAATAGCAGGGAAATCTGTTGCAGACATTTCCACATTTGTTCCGTGAAGTCGCGTTCCTGCATTTCCGGGTGCAATAAACAACTGCTCCAAATGTGAACTTTGAGCAATCTTCCAGGCAATTGCATGCTCTCTTCCTCCTGAACCTAACAATAAAATGCGCATATTAACAGAATTTCAAGATTGATTCGAAGAAACGTTTTCCATCTTCATTAGCCAAAGCCGCATCTGCCGCTCTTTCAGGGTGAGGCATCATTCCGAATACATTTCTTCCCGGGTTACAAATTCCTGCAATGTTGTGCAACGATCCGTTCGGGTTACTTTCTTCGGAAACCTGTGCTTCTTCATTTACATAATGAAATAATACCTGGTCATTGTCCAAAATAGATTTCATCGTGTCATCCGGAGCATAAAATCTTCCCTCACCATGAGCAATCGGAATTTTATACGCTTTCGCTGCATCTAATCCTTTTGTGATTGCACTGTTTGAAGTTGCCGGTTTCAGGTATACATTTTTGCAAATGAACTTTTGGTTGTTATTATGCAGCAAAGCCCCTTGAAGCAAACCGCTTTCCGTCAAAATCTGGAAACCATTGCAAATACCCATTACATAACCACCTTTATCAGCATGGTTCATAATCTCTCCCATAATCGGAGAAAGTTTTGCAATTGCCCCGGAACGTAAATAATCCCCGTAAGAGAATCCACCCGGAAGAACGACAAAATCCACCCCTTTCAAGCTGGTATCTTTATGCCATAAACGTTCTACTTGTTGGCCCATAATTGTTTCAAGCACATATACCATGTCTTCATCACAATTGGAACCCGGAAAGGTAACAACACCAAATTTCATTGATCTATTTTTGCGACGGAAGCCCGTCAATTCATGAATGGCCACAAAGTTAGTCAATCTACTTAGACAACCATGTATGTAATGAGGAAAAATTTAGCAACAGCTATCATTAAGGCCAGGTAAAAAAAGATGCTTGCAACCCGCTGCCAAATCCGGTGAATAAAGGCGAATGTAAAGAAGAAACTCAGCGGAATGAAGAGCATACTGATCCATTCTGATTGTTGATAAATAATGATTTCCGCTACTCCAAGGAGCAATGTTCCGATCAGAATCCATATCAAAGCGCGGTTCAATTTTTTAAAACGGATATTGCTTACACGCACCCGGATTTGAATTCCGATAATACTCAAAAGGAAGAGGATCAAGATGGTTGCAGATGTGCCATAAAAAAACACCTCTTCGTATTTGATGAGAGATGAATGGCGCAGAATGCGGGTAGAGATCGTGTGTCCGGAGAACCACCACCAGGTCAATCCATTTGCGATCGGGAGCAGAAAACCGATAATCATCAGGAGCCATTGTCTGAAGCTAAAGGGATGTAGTGCCCAGGCTGAGAACCAAAAAGGAATGATCAATACTGCACTTGGAGTAAGGAATGATGCTGATAACCCGACAAAAAAAGCGCTGTTAAATGCCGGGGCATGATTTGATTCGTGGGTTTTCAACTGAAACAGCAAACGCAGCGATTGGAGTAAGAATAAATGACAGATCAAAACGGCATCCACCTGGTAAAAAGAATGAGAGAAACTCATCAATAACACATAGAATAAGGACGGTCCGTAATTGTTCCTGTCCAAAAATTCATGCACGTTAAACAGGAAATTGATCTGGATCGCATTTGCAATAACAATTGCCGAAGCAATGATTGAAGTCCACCAGGAACTCAAAAAAGTTGTTTTTCCCCAAAGTCCCAAATCAATGACATCGAGTAAAGCATGGAAATGATACTGTGCATTCAGCAATTGAAATCCGGCAACGATCGGAATCAACAGTAATAACACCAGAGGACGATTACTCAAAAAGGGGCGCAATATCATGCTACGAATTTAATACTTTCATCTTACTTTACCTTCAGCTTTCGCACTTACGCTTGTCGCTGTGCGTCTTCACCTGCTTCGCAGCTTCTTCCAAGGCAAAAAGAATGAGCACTGCTCATGAAGACGAAGCATGGCTTTTTACAAAGCCAAATGCTGAGGTAGTAAGCAAAAGAAAGCCACGAAGTGGATTGAAGACGAAGTATAGTTTCGTTGAAACGTAATACAAGGTAGCCTTTCTCCCAATTACAACTTTCGAGCAGATTTCCCTTTCGTGTAATTGGGACTTTGCTCGCAGGATCAAAACTATAAAAGAAAAAGATTCTTCTTACGAAACAGAAATCCCTGATATTTTTCCAGGAAGTGAAAACCGATCATCAAAATCCGAAACTTTCTAAATCAAAAAAACAAACGGCCGTTTACCCATTCCGGGTCCAGAACAGCCTGGTGCTTTTTATAGAATTCAATTGCCGGTTCATTCCAATCGAGTACCTGCCAGTCCATGCGTTTAACTCCCCATTTTTTAGCGGTTTCCACCACTTCGGAAAATAAACGCGAACCAATTCCTCCACGTCGAAATTCAGGTTGGATATAAAAATCTTCCAGGTAAAGGCATCGTCCTTTCCAGGTTGAATAAGATTGATAATAAAGAGCAAATCCAACGATCTCGAGTAACTCGTTCTCAACCACGAGCGCTTCACACACCTTATCAACGAACAGGTCAACTTTCAGTTTCCCGATGGTATTGGTGACTTCATCCGGAGCTTTTTCGTACAAAGCCAACTCGGATATCAATCCATGGATTGCGTCTTCATCGCCCAATCTTGCAGCCCGGATGTTCATCTTACAATCCTCCCAGGTTAAAGCGGAATCGAATACCTGTACTCATGTTTCCTGTCGGATAAGATGTCGCGATCTTAGGATTCGTAATCACCTGATCGTAATAGAACTGAACCATCAGGTTTGCACCGATGTTGTAGTCGATTGACGATTTGATTGAAATTACCTTCTGTCCTGCTGTAGCCTGTTCTGTCGATTCCACGATCTTGCGGATCACTGTCAGGTTATCACGGAACGTAAAGTCAAAACGGATATTCAATGGGTTCTCCGGTTTGTTCTTACCAATTCTGAATGGCAATCTCACTTTCGGGAACTTATATCCGGCTCCTACCACGATCTCATTTCCTAATACTTCAGTAACCTGATTATTGTTTAATGAAAGTGTTGCAGAACGGTCTTTCTTAATTTCAAACTTTGTAATCAATCCCTGGCTTCCTGCCTTTTTACCACCCAGGTTCCAGGTTGCATCAAATCCGATCAACGGAGAGAAGCGTTCCGAAATTGTAACTGTCTGGATATTTTGCTCAGAAATAAAGTTTCGGTTCAAATCGCGCGCTGTTGCAGCACCGTTATCATCAAATGTTGCATTTAAGTTCGACTGAACCTGGCCTAATGTTACCGTAGAGGAGTAAGCATGGCGAATTACAAAGTTCTTAGTCAATTTCTTCATTTTCTCAAACTTCGACAGTCCGTTGTAGTTTATGGTCCAGTTTGGCAACGGGGTTGAATTAAACGGATTTGTTGAGCGCTTGTTCACTTTTCCATTCGTGTAAGATGATAAGAATGCTCCGATTACAACTTCCTGCTGAGAGATGCCGTACCCGTCGCGGTATCCGTCCGCAGTACTTCCAACTGAGTTGCCATTCGATTCACCCAATATCTCAGAAACCTGCTTGGTAGTCTCTCTCATTTGCTTAAAGTTTCCGGATTCATAACCTTCAGTCAGTTTTTCAAACGCACTTCCGATAGAGATCGTTGAGTACGATAGTGTTGCTGTCTGGAAACGGCTTTGAGATTCGAATTGCTCTGAAAGATCATTGTACCTGAAGAAGTCATTGGTATTCTCAGACATGGTCCTGTTCAACGATAGGTCGATCGTCAGATCTTTCATTGGTTCCAGGGTAGCACGTGCGGTGAACATTTGGTTGTGAGTAATCGTATGCTGGCGGTTCAATGCCGGATTTCTCACCAACCAATCGTTATCTGCAGCAGTTTGCGCAAAGTTATAACCGGTTTCTCTACCGGTAACTGAGTAAGACTGCTGACCAAAGATAAATCCTCCCATACCGGAACTGAATGCCGGATTAAATCCTAATATGGACGTTTTCTGGTTGTATCCCGGCAGCAATGTTCCGTCTGTTTGGTTGTAAGTCCCGGAAACATTTCGAACACTCATTAATAAACGGGCACCAAAACCGGCAACAGGATTTACTTTATTGTTTTTCTTCCGTTTTTGCTGGCGTTCGTGCTTACGTTTCTTACGTTCCCATTGTCTGCGTTCCTTCTTGGTCATTTCATCCAATGGTTTCGGCGGTTTCAATTCAGTTACTGCCTCTTTGCCTTTATCATCCGGTTTAGAACCGCCATCAGCTGCGCCTCCGGCTCTTTGTCTGGAAACTGCACCTCTCTGTGGATTGCCTCCTGTATTTACCTTCTTAAAGAAAGGTATTTTATTGTACAGGGTTGTCATATTGGCTTGAAGCGTCGCATTTACAGTTCGGCTGTTCTGCACAATATTCCCGTAATCCGGGTTGAATGAGTTAACCGTACCCGGGATTTTTGATCCGTCCTGTCCAAGCGGAGCACGCTGCCAGTTATATGTTCCTGTGTATTTCGCATTACCTGTCAACCAATCCAAAGCAGGGATCAGGTTGAACGGAACATTGTACGAGAAGGTATAGTCATGGGTGTAATCCATGGTTTTACCGAACGTTCTCATTTGTTTTGCGATCGTATCTTTAAACTGGCGGTATAACGTATCGTTTCCTTTACGGTTTACTTCTCCGTCCTGCTCATCGAAAATAGCCCTGTTGTTCGCGTTGAATGTCAATTTCAGGTTCTTGGTAAGATCCCATCCTAAACGATAACCTCTGTTCCATTGGAAGTTCTTCACGTAAACGGGCTTATACTGGAATGCATTTGCCGAAGTATCGATTGTATTACGAATCTGGCGTTCGTTGTAATTTCGCTGGATGTCATTTGTAAAGCCAAGTGTTTTTGGTAAATACCCGATACTGGTTTCCCGGATCAATCCCCACCACTTGGATTTTTGCATCTTCTTATTCTTCTTGAACGGTTCGAACGGTTTGTTGTCAAATGTATAAGCATAAGCTAAACTACCCTTCCATTGTTTTGTTCGGTCGTAGTTCGTATTGAAATCACGGTGCAAGCTCTCACTGTACCCGTAACCGGCCATCCAGTTCGAAACGTCGTAGAAATGAGCTTTCTTACCTGCCGCACGTTCTTTTCGAACTCCCTGGAAGTTGTAAGATTTGCGTTCTGTGTAATCCTGAGCTACTCTTGCAATGCTCTTTCTCTGTCCGGCCTCGTATGAACTTAGTTTGATATCCGGGTTGAACGGATCGTACTCCGGGTTAATGATTCCAAGAGAATAACCGTAGAAGAAAGGAACTGCCAATTTAATGCGGTTGCCGAAGAATTGTCCCAGCTGCAGGTTGGTTTGGAAATCCATCCCGATCTTTTGATTTCGCTGCCTTTCCTGCACACGTGAGTCTACCGCTCCCCAGTTCACACCCGAATAATTCCCCGAAAGTGAGAAACTACCGAAATCAGCAGCCTGAACCTGCATTTGGGCAATTGCTGCAGAACCTCCGTCATCAACAAAATCTGTTAAACGCAATTCGTTGACCCAAACCTGTATGCATTTTGCCAGTCCGTCATCAGTGGCCACCCATGGTGACGGTTGATTTTTACTCGGGTTACGAACCCCGATCATGATCGTTTTGATTCCCTGCAAGTTCGGACTTCCTTTTACTTTGATCCTTCTGTCCGGATTTTGAGGATCAATCATCACGTATTCTACATTTGCAGCAACTCCCGAACTAGGCTGACCCAACATGTCGTTTCTGCGTTTTTTCAGGTTCAAAAGGTCATCGAATACGATTTCCATGTTATTAACTTCCGGCCAAACAGCATCAGCATTGTTTGTGTACCACGGCGTCAGATACAATGGAAGTTCATACTCATAATAGTTGTCTACAAAGTCAGTTCCCAATCGTACAAATAAAGTCGCATCCTTATCCCGTAACGTATTTGCTGTTACTTCCTCTGCATGGACATACATTTTTAATTTCTTGTAAGTACGAACATCGAACTGAACATTTTTATAAGCCGCTCTTGCATCACCATCCTGAAGGTTGCACACATCCAATGTTAATGACTGCTCATTCATTTGGCGCTGCTGAGGCTGCGACGGGTCAATTTCACGCTGAATTCCGGGAGGGATTTGGTATCCGATCGGAATTTTCTCATTGTTCTCTTCAAAGTTCAATGCCCCGATGTTGAAAGTCGTTAAGTTCGGATCAACCTGGATAACTTCTCCCGGTGAAGTCAGATCAAGCAAGTACTTTCTCCATTCACCTCGAACCAACTCCAACTTGGCGAAACGAACAATTACTTCTTCATCAAATCCTTTCATGAACATGCGGAAAAAGCGAATAGATCGGAAGTCACGGATCCCGTTGACGGATCTTTCCGGCTCTCTGATCGGCACTTTAAACTGGTACCATCTTTCTGTTTTCGTTGTATTCGACGGAGTAAACGTTACCACACTCGTAATGTGATTTTTTCCTACAACCATATCGGCAGGGCGCAAACTTACCTTATATTGGAAATATGCTTCTGATTCGGATAAGTTGTTATCCTGGTTGATATCTTCCAAATCAGGTGTGTTTCTTGCCTGGGTAGGATATTTATCCGCGTTCATGGTATCGGACATCTCTGTGGTAGCAGAGTTTCCTTCCATCCCGTTATACTTTTTATAGCGCTGAAGAATATTCAATTGCTGCTGGTCGTAAACGTCATCTCTGTAGAAGTTATAATCGTCATTCGAAGGATCGGCAATCATTCTTGCTTTTACATCGGCATCCATGTTTGAGTTTTGTACCCAATTCACATAAGCTGAGTAGGAACTAACTTCTTCTGAAGATTTATACCCATCAATACCAACGTCCTGGTTAAAGCGTGAGTTCGGGTCATTATCAAAAGCATTCACAACAACCTGCTGCGTGGATACTTTCGCCCATGGTGTAATAACAACGGGATAGTTTGCCCCTGCATAAGGCGGAATTCCATTTTCAAAGCTCTTCCTGGAATCTGCCAATACATCTTCGGAAACATTCCCCAAGTTGAAATACAAGTCGCCACCGGTTAAATTCGGAGTAGCAAGCATTGCATCTTCGTTGAACGGATCCAAAATCCAGAACTGGATGAATTCAACATTAGCCTGTTCAAAGTCATTTGTTGTCAGCGAACGCATAATTCCACCCCAATGATCTTCCGGATTCGTAAATGTCCCATCCGTATTTACCGTTGAAAGTGTGTCGTAGTTATACATCCCACGTTCTTTCGGATAATAGCCCAATTCCAATACCTGGATAGTCGGGATGGCACCATAAGTCAGCTGCTGGTTCGGGAAAATATCGGTTTGAAGTACCTGACGCATACGACTGTCGTAAATTTGTGCCGGGTCATCCTTGATATGCTGTGGTGTTAAACTGTTCGATTGATAGAAAAGCGGGTCTATTAAATACCATGCGATCTTTGATCTCATGAATCCGTTCTTCAAGCTTTTTGACGATCCTTCCGGGAAAAGATCTGTTTGTCCCTGAGGGGTGGACGCTAAACGCCACGCACTTTGTGTTCTCAGGTCAATAGTACTCTGACTTCCTTCAAAATCGTCTACATACGAAATTCCTGCTTTCGAAATCGCCTTTGGTGTTCCGGGAATTAAGTGCGCAAATTCACCTTTAAAGGTCATAAAGGATTTTTCCTTCGTGGACAGAACCGGTAATAAGTCGATGAATTTGGTTAAGAACGGTAACTCCGTACGGTAATTGATATCAAAACCGATCACGTTGTTCTTATACGGCTCACTACCAAAATCAACTTTTTGGGTCACCGGACGTTCCATCATTCTAAGCCAGGTAGCCCCAATATTGAAGTCTTTACTAAATCGGTAATTCAAATGTGTTCCCACCATCGATTTTGACTGGAAACCAAAGACCGAATTACTTTCAATGGAAATTTTGATCGGTGTATTTGATTCCAAAACTCCGGTGTTAAGGATTTTCACACGCCCTAAATTGTAATCGACCGTATAATCCTGCCCTTCCACCATCGGAATTCCTCCCGCAGTTACTTTTACGGCTCCTTCCGGAACGTTCAAAGCATTTAAGGAAATATCCGAAGTAACGGAAGATTGGTATTCTCCTTTAAAAACAAACCGATTCTTACTAGGAATTTGCTGAGCAGCCGTTTTCGTTGAATCGTATAGTTCCGTATAAGCAATGGTGCTTGCAATGTTATCCGGCATTCCGTTCAACATCAATTTTTGTTTCAATACCCCACCGAAAGGTTCGTTCGTAGAGAACATGACGCGCCCGTTCCGGGTATTGATCGTACCGCCGGTTTCCGCTTTCTGCCCGTTATACATGATGGGTACAAAGTCGAATAATCCATCTGAGAACTGCTGATTATTGACGTTCAAGCGGTCCATTTCCACGAGGGTGATGATTTGCTTATCGTCCAGTCCGGAATACGGGAAAATCGGTGCTAAAACAGATGTTTCCGGGTTGTTGTAATAAATATTCAGTTTGAAACCGTTCGGGTCGACCTGGTATGCTCCGATAGAATAAATGTTCTTCATCATCAAATCCCAAATCTTCAAAGTTGGATTGGTGATAGTCGGCTTCAACAATTTCAACATCAAAGCATTCTGACCGGCAACACCGTCGGTAGAGAATTCCCCGACCTGGTAGGTTTTTCCTCTGTGTGTATACTCGTATGCAACTGCCAAAACCTCATCATTGTTCAGCGGCTGACTCAGGGAAATAAATCCAAGAAGTGCATTGTAGGTATATTCCGATTCACTCAATTTTCTGGCGTTCTCAACTTTTTCGTAATGAATCGCCTGCTGGAATGGACCGGGAGTGGAATTTTGTGATGACAATTCGGCAACGGCTCCGTTAAACCCGCGAATGGTATTACTCACCGGGCTGTTCGGATTCGCCAGGTAATTATAAAGTCCGTTTGCATCATTGCTTGGCAGCTCAGTATTAAACACACCGCCCGGTGAACCAACCTGATTTGACGGCAGAGCTTCCCCCAAATCCGAAAATGCAAGAATGTTTCTCGAATTTTCCGTGTTATTTATCCTGTTGGTTACCCAAACCTCCATTCTGGTAATGTATGTTTCAGAAGCAACGTTCGGCATTTGGGCCATTGCTGCATCATACTGATCCCGGAAGAACAAGTTCAGGAAGTAATGGCGATTGGCCTCGTAATTATCTGCCGTAATTTCAAATGGTTGGATTTGTGCTTTACCGGTGATATTAATCTCGGTTCTTTTCCCTTTGGAAGAAGCACCGATTGCATCTACCGTCAGGTCTCCGAAGCGCAATTTGGCATACGCTCCGAATAAGGTTTGGGAACCCGGGATCAATGCACCGAAAGACGGGAAACTGACATTCCCCAATTCAATTCTTTGGATGATCTGGTCTTCATCCCCGGAATAACCTAATTTGGTTACGTTATCAAAGTCGAATGCTGCCTGCGTGTTGTAGCTTGCACTCAACTTCAGTTTTGTTCCGATTTGCCCAACGAGGTTCATCTGGATCTGCTGCTGGAAATCAAAACGGGTGATTTTGCGCTGTTTTACCGGTAATATCGGATTGTCGTAACGGGAAGTATTGACCCCGAAAGCCAATTCTATGGATCCCTGCGGACGGATTGTGATTTCATCGGAACCAAAGAAACTGGTAAATACTTTTGAAGGGATTTTGATCGGGAACTCAAGCGCTCTGTCTTCTTCCGTTTGTGCATCAATTTTATCCTTCCAGTTTTCCTTCAATGATTTTTGACGTTCGTATTCCAGGTACTCTTCCAGGGTCATCATGGAAGGGTTTCGATAATTCAGATTGGTATTTCCCATGGTCTCAGAGAAAATGTATTTCCCTGTAACCGGATCAAAAACGATGCTTTTCTTCACACCTGAAGGATCTCCCAAATCGAATGTCTGCGGATTATTTTGAGTTGGATCCAGCGGATTGGTAATCGGAAATGGCAAAGTAGTATCCGGTGGTGTCTGCCCCCAGAATACAAGCGATACAAAACAGAAAACAACCGCTGTAAACAGTTGCATCACTTTTGTGTAGTTAGCGTTCAATTTTTTTTCCAAGTGTTTATAATATTTTCAGTGCCCCTTTAATTAATTCCTCCACAGTTTCCTCCCCGGTGGCAATTTTCTCTATTGCTTTCTCTGCTGATTTTTTATCGAAACCTAAAGAAACCAAAGCAGTTAACGCATCAAATCGATTTGTATTGTTTCCGACAAAAATATTTGTTGGATCATTCCATTCTACCTTCAACATCTTATCTTTCAAATCGATAATGACACGCTGGGCAGTTTTTGCCCCAATTCCTTTGATTGCTTGTATAGAACGTACATCTTCCGTTTGTATTGCATTGGCAATTTCATTCGGGGACATCGAAGAAAGCATTAAGATGGCTGTATTGGGCCCGATTCCGGAAACAGAAAGCAGCAGGTTGAATACATCACGCTCTTCGGACGTGGCAAAACCAAAAAGCAGGTGGGCATCTTCCCGTATAATTTGCTGTGTCAAAACCTTTACGGATTCGGATGTTCCGATAGCAGAATATGTGTTCAGCGATATCTTAACGAAATATCCCACACCACCGCATTCGATGATCAGGTTTGTAGGATTCTTCTCTATTAAACGTCCGTTCAGGTGTGCAATCATTACTTTCTTTTTCTACTTGGTTTGTGCATCAACAACGGCAACTTTCACCATGTTTACGATCTCGCGAACAGATGAGCCCATTTGCAGTACATGAATTGATTTTTTCAATCCGACCAGGATCGGTCCGATCGCATCCGAATCAGTCATTTCCTGGAGTAACTTATATGCAATATTCCCCGATGAAAGGTTGGGGAAGATCAACGTATTTACTTCCTTATTCGCTAATTGTGAAAACGAGAATTTTTCATTCATCAGGTCGTTGTTCAATGCAAAATTTGCCTGAACTTCTCCGTCAACGATGAGAGTAGGGTGATTTTCGTGTAAAATCCGCACTGCTTCAGCCATTTTCTCAGCGTCTTCTCCCGGTGCTGAACCGAAATTGGAGTAGCTCAGGAGCGCAATTTTCGGAACAACCTTGAATTTGCGAAGTGTTTTCGCAACATTATGCGTTATTTCTGCTATTTCGCAGGCAGTAGGATTCTTATTGATTGTCGTATCAGCAAGGAATATCGGTCCCCTTTTCGTATTCAGGATATAGACTCCTGCAACGGTATTTACATCTTTTTGAAGGCCTATTACCTGGATTGCAGGACGAACCACATCTCTGTAATTTCTCGTCAACCCGGAGATCATTGCATCTGCATCTCCCATTTCCACCATCATTGCGCCGAAATGGTTCCGTTCACGCATCAGCTGGATTGCCTCATATTCCGTTACTCCTTTACGCTTGCGTTTCTCGAAGAACGATTTTCCGTAGGTTTGGCGGCGCATTTTTTCGGTATCCGATTTCGGATCGATAATAACCATATTAGGGATTTCGATCGAATATTCAGCGATCAAGGATTCGATAACTCTTCGTTTTCCCAATAGGATCGGGAAACAAATTCCTTCTTCGCAAGTCGTTTGCGCTGCTTTCAGGATTTTCACATTATCAGCCTCGGCAAAAACAACCCGTTTCGGATTGTTCTGTGCTTTGGTAGTGATTTGTCGAACCAGTTTATTGTCTAATCCCAGGCGTTTTTTCAGGATCATTTCATATTCCTGCCAATCAGTAATCGGATTCTGAGCAATCCCGGATTCCATAGCAGCACGTGCAACGGCAGGTGCGACATGATAGATCAAACGCGGGTCCAGTGGTTTCGGAATGATTTGTTCCCTTCCGAAGGAAATATGTTTTTCGCCGTATGCTTCAATGACTTCTTCCGGGATCGTTTCCTTAGCCAGGTTTGCAATTGCTTTAACAGCTGCTAATTTCATTTCTTCATTGATCCCTGTTGCTCTTACATCCAAAGCACCTCTGAAAATGAACGGGAAACCGAGCACATTATTTACCTGGTTAGGATGATCCGATCGGCCGGTCGCCATAATAATATCATCACGTGTTGCCATTGCATCCTTGTAAGATATTTCCGGGTCCGGATTTGCCAACGCAAACACGATTGGGTTTTTTGCCATCGAAGCCACCATTTCTTTTGAAACGATGTTTCCTTTTGACAATCCGATAAATACATCTGCCCCCTTAAAAGATTCAGATAAAGTGACATCTTTCTTGTGAGGAGCAAATTGTTGTTTCATTTCATCCAGGTCTGTTCTTCCAGCGTGGATCAATCCTTTACTGTCGAACATAAAGATATTGTTCACAGAAGCTCCTAAAGCCATGTACAATTTCGCACAGGAAATTGCAGCCGCTCCGGCACCTGAAATAACGATTTTTACCTTCCCGATTTTCTTTTTGGCTAATTCCAAAGCATTTAATAATGCAGCGGCAGAAATAATTGCTGTTCCGTGCTGGTCATCGTGCATCAATGGAATATCCAGTTCTTCTTTTAACCGGCGTTCTATTTCAAAAGCTTCAGGAGCTTTAATATCTTCCAGGTTGATTCCCCCGAATGTGGGAGCAATTGCCTTTACTGTTTGAATAAATAATTCAGGATCTTTCGCGTCGATTTCAATATCAAACACATCGATATCCGCGAAAATTTTGAAAAGCAAACCTTTTCCCTCCATAACCGGTTTGGAAGCCAGCGGACCGATATCACCCAACCCGAGTACAGCTGTTCCATTTGAAATTACAGCAACCAGGTTTGCCTTGCTGGTATATTTATAAACATCTGCAGGGTTTTCAGCAATCTTTAAGCAAGGCTCGGCAACTCCCGGAGAGTATGCCAAAGACAGATCCCTTTGAGAAGCATAAGGTTTGGTTGGAATAACCTCAATTTTTCCGGGTCTGCCGGAAGCATGATAATCCAGCGCATCTTGTTTACGAACTTTTGGCATATAAAATAAGATTGTAAGGGGCGATAAAGTTAATAAATCTTAATACAAGAGCACTAAAAAGTTCGGATAAAAAGAAACCCCGGCGATAAATGCCGGGGTCCATCAATGATATTTAATCGTGAATTACTTCACCATCAATTTTTGAGTGTAAGAACCAGTCTCGTTAGCAACTGAAATCAGGTAGTTTCCTGCTACCAATCCAGTAACCGGAACTTCAACTGCTGTAGCACCTGCACCTGTAACAACTTTAGAAGCAACTGTACGACCAGCCAAATCAATGATTGAAACTGTGTATTCTCCACCTTGTCCTTCAAACTTCACGTTTACGAAGTCAGAAGCCGGGTTAGGGAATACTTCCATATTGATTGTTGATGCCTCAGCCAATCCTAAAGTAGCTAAAGAAATTTCTTTTGCGTTTACTACTTCACCTGTGTTTTGGTCAACCAAAACAGCAACTGCATGCATGTTAGCACGGTTACTTGTTCCAGGAACTGTGTAGTTAAATGTGTAGCTTGCTACCTGTCCGTCTGTAATTGCAGCAGGAACTGAACCAGCCTGTCCCATGTATCCACCCAACAAAGCTCTACCAACGTGGTCATATTCCATGTCTGCAGCAGGCACCGGGTTTGGTGATGTTTGCCAGTTATGACCAGCTCCATTCAACGCGATGTTTTGAGAAGAAGAACTGTAATAGTTTGTTTGAGCATAAGTACTTGTTGTTCCTGTTACGTTATCTTCAGTGATAATCACACCTAAACGGTAGTCAGCAGCTGCGAAATTTGTACGGAAAGTTGCGTTAACTGTAACAGTAACAGCATTTCCTGAACCACCTGTTTGAATACCCAAACCAGCTGGAGTAATCAAATCTTTACGGTCATTGTAGTAATTATCAAAATCCTGATCAGAAACATCTACTCCTAAAAGTACACGGTCTACGTTTGCTCCAGGGAATCCTGAGAATGCAGCAGCAGCATCGTAAGCTGTAACCATCATTGGGTCATCATTGTGTACTGCAATACCAGCAAATGTGTTAGGATATGTATTATCCATGTATTCCATTGCAACAGCACCTCTTGGACACCATCCACACCATGTTCCTGTTCCCTCTTCGAACAATACCACTTTCGGAGAGTTTGCACTTACCGTGTTGATTTTGTTAGTTGAAGTGTTATCAGTTGCATCCGAGTTTCCGTTAACTGCAGTGATAGTAATGTTCAAATCCTCTTCAACAACAGTAGCATAATTTACAGCAGTTGGGTGATTTACAGTTACTGTAGCTCCCGGAGCAATGTTTGTAGAGATAACACTGCTGTGAGCTGTTCCGTCATTCCAATCAACTGTTAATGCCGTGATCGCATTTGCTCCGTCATTCTTAACTCGCATTGACAACGTATTGTTTGTGTTTGTCAATGAGTAACGGTTCAAAGTAGAAGAAAGAAGCATTGCATCGTCATTCAATGGCTTACGAACCACAAAATTATCTACAAACAATAAGAACTTATCGTTTGAATTGTTTTGGATCGCGATGTAAATGTTTGAACCCTGGTATGCATCCAAAGAGAAAGACTGAGTAGTATATGTATTCGGAGCAGCAGCTACTGTAAGAACAGCTGGGTTTGTAAAGTCAGCTACCGTATTTCCTGTTGTAGAAACATATACTTTATATCCGTCAAGGAACTGAGCGTCCGGAGCCATTACGTCAAACTGGCACATAAAACCTGTTGAGTTAGGAACCGCAATTGAAGGAGAAACCACCCAGTCATTAGATGTTCCGGCAGGAGTATACCAAGAAGTTGAAACCAAATGGTTCCCTGATCCTGTTGCACTGTTTGCACGAACTACCCATGCGTTAGTTCCCATGTAATTTACGTTTGTAGCCGGAGTCAACCCGTCTACGTTGTATTGTGCCCAACCAGCAGGCAAAGTTGTTCCCGCATCAAAATTTTCAGACAATACTACTTGTGAGAAAGCAGAACCTACTGAAAAAAGTGCCGAGAAAGCAAGTAAACTTTTTTTCATAATCTTAACGTTTTAGAATTCCAAATCTAACATTAAGACAATAACTTAACAACTATTTAACCACCTAAGCTTGATTCAATTAACTTTGACTATTGGAAAGCTAAATGAAGGATATGAAAAATAACCTTGTTATTCTATCGGGAGCAGGGATTAGTGCGGAAAGTGGTATCAAGACTTTTCGGGATACTGATGGACTGTGGGAAAACTATTCCATTGAAGAAGTTGCAACGCCGCAAGCATGGAAAAACAACCCGCATCTGGTGCAGAAATTCTACAATGAAAGACGGCTCAATGTTATAAGCGCAAAACCGAACAATGCGCATCATTATTTCAGTCAATTGCAAAGTCATTTTAATGTACAGGTGATTACTCAGAATATTGACGACCTGCATGAGCGTGCAGGGAACACCCATGTACTTCACCTGCATGGCAACATTCGGTATGCAAAAAGCTCCGGTCCTGATAAAGAGAAGAAATATTACCCCATTGAAGGTCATGAACTCAAAATGACTGACCTTTGTGATGACGGATACATACTAAGGCCTCATGTTGTTTGGTTCGGTGAAGAAGTTCCTCTACTTTCAACTGCTGCCGAAATGATAGAAAAAGCCGATATCCTGATTGTAGTAGGAACCTCACTAAGCGTTTACCCGGCTGCCGGACTAATTCATTACACCAAACCGGGTTGCCGGAAAATTTTGATAGACCCGAAATCCGACCTGATCCCGGTGGAAAGTCAATTCCAAAAGATAAATAAAAGCGCGGTTGAAGCGGTGGAGGAACTAAAAAGAATTTTATGAAAACAATAAGGAGTCTTTTGATACTCCTTTTAATAGTTGGTATCGAATATTTTTAGTGCTTAATAACGACTCGTTTTGTTTGGATCAGGACTCCCTTGTTATGAACATACACCAGATAAACTCCGTTTTTGAAATTACTTACATCGATTTTGCCGGATGAAGCCCCGGACTCAGTCAAAACCGTTTTTCCAAGTATGTCGACTATCTTTAGTTCAATCGTGCCTTCTAATCCTTTCGTATTTACCACCAATACGTTTGCAGCCGGATTGGGATAAACAGAAACAGACACTTCCTGTTTTTGGGGAGCTTCAACTTCTAGGACAGAAGTAAAAACAACTACATCAACAGAATCGACTCGTGTGGATTGTTCCTCAATTAAATAGTAGCGGTACTTTTCTGTTCCTGTTCCTTCCGTATAGGTATCGACAACCAGGTTTGCCGATTCCCCGGATGCAACGGTCAAACCGGAAATATCGGGGCTCATCCAGGGATTTGTATTCATTTGACCCGGAGCATAACATTGTCCGTTAAGCGGATCTCCCGAAATCCCCCAGCTAAAACTATCTTCCCACAACACAGCGTCCGTTATTCTGTACCGCTCCATTTTCCAGGTTTTCGCAGTTCCGGAAATATTCTTAAAATTAATCGTTGTATAATGTGAACCATCCGTTGAAACCGAATAAATATGTTCCGCTCCGTTCAAATTGTTTCCTGTCACTGCCTGGGTTCCGTTATCCCACAGCTTAATTTCAACCTGCCCGAAACCTGTTGAGCAAGCAAGTAAAAAAACAGTAACCAAAGAGTATAATTTTTTCATAACCAAGATTTAGGTTTTACAAATATATAAATATGCCTATACCAAATAACAGGCCACGGATCTGTTGCAAATGATAGGAAAACAAAAAGGAGCCCGTTTTGGACTCCTTTTTAATATCGTGTATCAAATACTGGTTTAGTGCTTAATAACAATGCGTTTTGTTTGTACCAGGTTTCCTTTGTTGTGAACATACACCAGGTAAACGCCGTTTTTGAAATTGCTTACATCCACTTTGTTAATTGGGGCTCCTGATTCAGCCAAAACCACTTTTCCAAGAACGTCCACCATTTTCAATTCAACTGTACCTTCTAATCCTTTAGTGCTTACAGTCAATACATTTGAAACCGGGTTCGGGTATACAGAAACAGATACCTCCTCTTGTTGTTGATCCTCAACTCCTAGTGTAGAAGTAACTATCACATCAACAGAATCAACTCTTGTAGACTGTCCTTCGATTAAATAAAAACGGTATTTTTCAGTTCCTGCACCATGTGTTTCAGCATCAGCTACCAGGTTTGCAGATGCTCCGGGAGCAACATCCAAACTATATTGGTTCGGACTAGTCCAGGGATTTGTATTCATGATTTGAGGAGTATAACATTGTCCAAAAGGATCTCCGGGAGCTCCCCAGCACAAGTAATCCTCCCACGCTGCCATATCTGTTATTCTGTAACGCTCCATCTTCCATGTTTTGTTAACAGCAGAAGTGTTTTTGAAGTTGATGGTAACACCATGTGTTCCATCTGCGGTAGCCATAATTGTATATTCTTCACCATTCAAGGCATTTCCTGTACCTGCCTGGGAAGTGTTATCCCACAGCTTAATTTCAACCTGCCCGAAACCTGTGGAGCAAGCAAGTAAAAGAACAGTAACTAAAGAGTATATTTTTTTCATAATCGCGTTTTCAGTTTTCACAAATATAGGAACGTTCTCTTTTTCTCACAATAGGTCACATTCGTATATCAATCAGTAAGATTACAATTTTTTACTGGAAAAAACAACCTCATCCACCTGTATATTCGTTAATTTTTGATTTAAGTGCGTTATTTCGGAATTAAACGGTTTGATTTTGACGAAAATCAGAATTATTAGGATTACAATTTTTCACTGTGACTTAACATTTTTTAGGAATACAAGAGTATCGGATAACACATGTTTAAAATTGTGTTAAGGAAAAGGTATCTTTGGATTTCGGCACAGAACTTGAACTGTCCCTTGCTAAAATTTAAAACTATGAAAAAAATTACGTTCTTATTTCTGGGACTTATTGTTTCTACCTTATCCATGGCTCAAGACCATGAACCATTAGTAGTTAAACAACTTCCTTCTGTAAAATTAGTTGACATGAATGGTAAAGCAGTAAACACTGCTGAATTGGGTTTTAAAGGTCCTGTAGTTATTTCATTTTGGGCTACGTGGTGTTCTCCTTGCAAACGCGAATTAAATACCATTCATGAGCTTTATCCTGACTGGCAGGAAGAAACAGGTGTAAACCTTGTTGCCGTAACCATTGACGATGAAAAAACAAAGACTCAGGTTCCTGTTTATGTTGACGGAAAAGGCTGGGATTACCTGGTTTTAATGGACCCGAACGGAGATTTTAAACGTGCAATGGGAGTAAACAATGTTCCTCACACCTTTTTAGTGGACCAAAAGGGAAACATCGTTTATTCTCACAATAATTACGCTCCCGGTGACGAGGAAAAATTATACGACGAGATCAAAAAACTCGTAAATAAATAAGCTACTTATACTCTTATACTATAGATGAAAAACTGGATTTTAGGAATCTGTGCATTGTCCGGATCGCTCACAGCATTCGGACAATCTAATATATTAGGGGGCATTACCGGAAATATGGAAGCAACATTCCAGTATCTGAATGCTGATCCTCTGATCGGAGCACTGCAGCCTGTAGAACGCGGACTACTCAACTCCTACATGAATGTGTTCTATTCAGGCTCACATTTTAAAGCCGGAGGTCGTTTCGAATCCTATTTACCGCGTATTAACGGATATCCGAACCGTTTTGACGGAACAGGGCTCGGAATGCGCTATGTTGGATGGTCTAACGATTATATCGATATTACTTTAGGTAATTTCTATGAGCAATTTGGTTCGGGAACTATTTTCAGGGCTTATGAAGACCGGAACCTCGGGTATGATAATGCCATGGATGGGGCCCGTGTAATCTTACGTCCTTATAAAGGAATACAGCTAAAAGCAGTTTACGGGAACCAGCGCTATTCCTTCCAGGGAGGAAGAGTAGATAAATCTGCGGGGATAACACGCGGTGTTGACCTGCAGTTACATTTGAATGAATTGATCCCGGTAATGGATTCAAGTGGTTTGGATGTAACTATCGGTGGTGCTTTCGTTAGTAAGTACCAAAAAGACGACAACGAAACCTATATTCTTCCGGAAAATGTGGCAGCTTACAGCGGTCGAATCGGATTGCGCTATAAGAAATTCACTTTGAACGGGGAATATACTTATAAGGAAAACGATCCGAGTGATGACAATGGTTACATTTACAATCCGGGACATGCCGCTTTGATTAATCTGGGGTATTCCCGAAAAGGGTTGGGGATTTCACTTTCCGCTAAATCTGTAGACAATATGAGCTACCGCTCGGACCGCACCAAAGGGTTAGCAGATTTGTTCATCAACTACCTGCCTGCGATGAATAAAACGCACACTTACAACCTTGTTGCAACACTTTATCCTTATGCTACTCAACCTCTGGGTGAAATTGCTTACCAGGCAGAAGTGCTTTATACGATTCCGAAAGGAAAAGGCGGCGGAAAATATGGAATTCCAATCAATATTAATTATTCTACTGCATTTAAACCTTTGCGCCATACAAACGGATTTGCAATGCCCGGAGATTCTTCCCGCATAACCTACCGGGGAAATCCGTTCGATATGACCGACAGCCTGCTTTGGCAGGATATCAACGTAAACGTTACTTACAAATTCAACAGAAGCTTTTACCTGATCGGTTCTTATTTCAACATCGCGATTAATAATGATGTTTCAAAAGTAACCGAAACTGCTCACGGAATAATAAACGCTCACATTGCTGTTTTGGAAGCAGGCTGGAAAATCAATAAGAGACACAATTTGAGAGCAGAGTTACAAGCTTTATTCACTACGGATAAAAAGATGGCCGGCTTCAATTACCAGACGGATAAGGACAAAGGAGATTGGGTAACACTCGTTTTGGAATATACAATCTCTCCGAACTGGTTCCTTGGTTTTATGGACCAGTATAACTATGGTAATTCAAACAAAGATTTGAGAGTTCATTACGCAATCGGATCTTTTGGTTGGATAAAAGACGCAACCCGCGTAACTTTGAATTATGGTCGTCAGCGTGCAGGTCTATTCTGTGTAGGCGGTGTATGCCGTTTCGTTCCCGCGTCTAACGGTTTGACTGTTTCATTAACGCAAAGTTTCTAATTAACACATTTAGAACATGAAAAAGTTTATCATATTATCAGCAATTTTGACTACCGGACTTGCTTCCTGCGATAAGGTTGAAAACGCTTACCCGGAAAAAGATCCGGGAAGCTCTGCGCTTGATTGGTCTTTATACCCGGACGGAGATTCCGCACACTATGTTGCACAAGGACTTTGGCCTGCGTTCGCGGAAAACACCAATACATTCACCAATGTGTTGATTGAGGATTTCACCGGACACCGTTGCAACAACTGCCCGAATGCAGCAAGCCTTTTACAAGGCCTGGAGCAGGCAAATCCGGGAAGAGTATTTGGTGTAGGAGTTCACACGAGCCCGGTCGGGGCATCCAGTTTCCAGGAAGTATTGCTTCCGGACTATCCTACTGTCCTCTTTAATGATTTGGCTTATGAAATTGGTATTCACTTCGGGTCCAAACCAGGAACAAGCTTTTTGGGAAATCCGAGCGGAACCGTTAACCGCCAATTAAACGGTACGGACAATACCAGCGCACCTCCTACATGGAATTCGAAAACTACTGTTGAATTGAACAAGCCCCTTCGTGTGAATATTCAGTCTCATACAAATTATTTTGCAAGCACCAGAGGTAGTTTTCTGCATGTAGAAGTTGACAAGGTTGACAACAACCTTACCAATGACCTGGCAGTTGTGGTTTACGTTTGTGAAGATTCCCTGATTGCTCCGCAGCTTATGCCCAACTTAACCCGGAACGCAACTTATGTCCACCGAGATATCATGCGCGACTGTATCGATGGAAGAGCTTTCGGTCGGGTTTTGGAAGCTTCCGACCTGGGATCAAACGGGAAGTATTATGTCAATTACACCTACAAACTTCCTAATCAGTATGATGTCGACAACATGCATTATCTGATCTATGTATATGATAAAGTGACGGAGGAAATTTACCAGGTTATCGAACAGCACCTCCATTAAAAGTTTAACATAAAGCTCTAAACTAGCGTGTGTCTGATTGTTACGGGCACACGCTTTTTTGTGTACATAACTTTTAACATTTTTAACATACCAAATCCGGAAAGGGATCGTTATATTAGATGAAATTATAAACAGAACCCCATGTTTGAACTAACGAAAAAAATCCTGGTTCGGGTAAGTTTTGACCCACTTTTATTCCAAAAAGAATTGTCAAAAGCAATCCGATGGATGTCTGACTCAGAAGAAATTCAACGTTTAAGGGAATGGTGTATGAAAGAATTCGGTGCGGTTTATCCTTCTATAATTAATAAGGCATTCACACCGCAGAAAAATTAAAAGACATATTATTGATACAACGACTAACGGCTCCCAAAAGGAGCCGTTTTTAGTTTATCTATCAACCGAAGACGTAATATTGCGTTTTTAAGTCAATCAGTGAAATTGCAATAAAATGTGTGGAAGGAATGAATTTTACTCAAATTCAATCAATAAACCACCTTTATCTACCACATCCTGCGGATTGATTGCAATGGCTTTAACAACTCCGATCCCTTCGGCTTTCAAAACGTTTTCCATTTTCATTGCCTCAAGCGTTAATAAAGGATCTCCTACCTCGATGGATTGTCCAACCGTAACAGCAACACTGACAACTCTTCCCGGCATCGGTGCTTTCAGCTGCTTTAATTTGCGCAGTTTCGGCTTGTCCATTCCAAGAGAAGCAATCAACTCATCCAAAGGACCGCCCTTTTTCACTTCAAATACCCGGTGGTTTAGTTTCAACGTAAGCAAACCTTCCTCCATGCGATTCGACATTACTTCACCGCGGAATTTTTTCCCTTTGTACGTTATTGTAAAAAACTGCTGGTCTTCCCAACGAATATGAACCCCATCTCTGTTAGCATGAAGGACTTCTCCGTCCGTTGTCCAATTAGCTGTTTCCATCTGTAAGAATTTTGCGACAATAATACGAACTATTTGTCCATTCATCTAGAAAAAGATTGTAAAAAAAACTTAGTTTCCTATATTTGCCGTTCAATGTATTTACGAATCATATTCGCCCGAAAATGAAGAAAATATCCTACTTGGTTGCTCTTGTCTTAGTAGCTTGTCAACCAAAACACACTGACACTGAGCACGCGGCAAGTCAAAGCAACAACTCGGAGTCAACTACTGTTGCAATTGACGAGTCAAAGCAAGACAGCCCCAAAGTATATCATGCATCCAGAACCGTATTGACCGATTTGATCAATACCAAACTGGAAGTTTCATTCGATTGGACGAAATCCTGGTTGATCGGTAAAGAGACACTTCAGGCTAAACCGCATTATTACAAATCCAATGAGTTGGTCCTTGATGCAAAGGGAATGGAGATCAAGAGTGTTTCCATGGCTGGAAAACCCCTTCAATATGAGTATAAAGATGACATACTAACCATTCAGCTGGATAAAACCTATACGCGGGATGAAAATTATACGGTAGTTATTGACTACATCGCTAAACCGGACGAGCGCAAAACAGGTGGATCAAACGCGATTACCAGTGATAAAGGTCTTTACTTCATCAATCCGCGTGGAGAAGAACCTAATAAAATGCCCCAGATCTGGACGCAGGGTGAAACAGAATCCAACTCGGTTTGGTTCCCAACGATCGATTCCCCGAATTCGAAAACAAAACAGGAGATTTACATCACTGTGCAGGATAAATACGCGACACTTTCCAACGGTAAATTGGTTAGTTCTGCCAAAAATGCTGATGGTACCAGAACAGACTACTGGAAACAGGACCTTCCGCATGCTCCTTACTTATTCATGATGGGAGTGGGTGAGTTTAAAGTAGTAAAAGATACTTACAAACGCCCCGACGGGACAAACATGGAGGTGAACTACTACGTAGAGCCACAATGGGAAAAAGACGCAAAAGCAATTTTCGGGGAAACTCCGGCAATGATCGGTTTCTTCTCACAATTATTGGGTGTTGAATATCCCTGGGACAAATACTCACAAATTATTGTCAGAGATTATGTTTCGGGAGCAATGGAGAATACAGGAGCAGTAGTTTTCGGTGAATATGCTTATAAAACACAACGAGAGCTTTTGGATGAGAACGACAATTCTACGATTGCGCATGAGTTGTTCCACCATTGGTTCGGAGATTTGGTTACCTGCGAATCCTGGTCAAATCTAACATTGAACGAATCCTTCGCGAACTATTCCCAATTCTTGTGGGATGAGCACCGACACGGTTTGGATGAAGCAGAATTCCAGGCATTACAGGAAGCAGCAGGTTATTTTGCTTCTGCTGATCAGGGAGGTTACCACAACCTGGTTTGGTTTGATTACAAATCACGCGAGGATATGTTTGACGGTCATTCTTACAACAAGGGAGGCCGCATCTTACACATGCTTCGCAAATACATCGGTGATGAAGCTTTCTTCCTGGGATTGAAAAATTACTTAAAGCAAAACCAGTTCAAAGCAGCAGAATTCCACCAGCTAAGACTCGCTTTCGAAGATGTCAGCGGTGAAGACCTGAATTGGTTCTTCAATCAGTGGTACCAGGGGAAAGGCCACCCGATCCTGGATGTATCTTACACAACAGATGCGAATGCTGTTTCTATCACGGTAAACCAAAAACAGAAAAAAGATTTCGGCTTGTTCAAATTACCGGTTGATGTAACCGTTTATGACGACCGCGGTGCAACAACTACCCGTCAGTGGTTCAACGACGAATCCACCACGGTGAAAATCCCGACCCAGGGAACCGTGAAAAATGTCATTTTTGATGCGGAAGCAATGCTTTTATGTAAAATGGACGAGAAAAAAGATGCTTCCTGGTATGCTTTCCAATGGAATAACTCCAAGCACTACATTCACCGGAAAAATGCACTTCAAAAAGTTCCGGCTAGTTCTCCTGAAGCAGTAAGAATAGCTCAGGAAGCGTTGAAAGATCCGTTCTGGGATATTCGTGCTGCCGCAATCGAAAAAATCGGTAAAATGAGTTCCGACAACAAAGCTGCTTCCATCAGCCGTTTGAAACAAATGGCAAGTACTGATTCCGTTTCTTCCGTTCGCGCTGCTGCTGTTACAGCTTTGGCAGGAATGATTTCCGGACCGGAACTGGAGCAGTTATGTACAGAAAGCATTCAAAAAGACCAGTCTTATGCCGTTATAAGCGCCGCCTTGCTTCAACTTTCCAAAGTGAACAGCAAAGCTGCTTTGGAAGCATGCAAAACCCTTGAAAAAGAAGCTTCCAGTAAAATGCAGGTTGGGGTTGCCATGATCTATGCAAAATACGGAGAAGCAGACCAGATTGCTTATTACGAAAACGCTTTCAAATCAAACGTGGTACAAGGATTTGACAAATTGGGATTGCTGAATTCCATGACTTTCTTTGCTTCGCGCCAGGAACCTAAAATTCAGAGACGTACGCTTCCAATTTACGAAAATGAATACAAAACAGGTGGAATGTACACTCAAATGTTCATGCCTCAATATATCGGATATTTGAGAGATAATTTGAAAAATTCCATCGATAAGTACAAAGCAGAAGAAGAAAAAGCTAAAAAGGATGGAAATACCAATGCAGCGGATATTGCTCACGGAAAAGTGACCGATGCCGAAGCTTTACTGGCTGACTATGATAAAATGATTGCAGGTTTCCCGAAAGAAGAAGAGGGAGCTGAAGGAGGACATTAATGCTCTCAAATATATTTTATGAGAAAGGCCTTTCATTTTGGAAGGTCTTTTTTGTTTATGAATCCATGTTCAAATGTTCAAATGTTTCTGCCGCGGCAGATTCAAATGTTCAAATGTTCAAATGTTCAAAATAAAAAAAATTTCACCTCTCCCTTTAAACTTTTTGAACCATTCAACCATGGAACTTTCTAAAAGAACGCCTTCACCTCCATTCCACCGGCATGAATGACTTTATTTCCTTCGCTTTTGCGGCCGTTGTATTGTACCGAAATCTGGAGGCTTTTTGACAAAGAACGCTGATAGCCTAAACTCCAGACATAGTTCACTCCCGGTTTCAATGCTTCCAGTAATTCAAATCCTAATGGAGTGTTCGAATCTCCCCGGAATGCGATGCGGATGACGTTAAACTGGCCTTGTAAACTTCCCTTTTGTGTTTGATTGTACTTTCCGGTCATACCGATGTCATAAATATCTGCCTGTTCACCACCCAGGTTTTCTTCGTTCCTCTTTTCGATAACACGTCCGTCCAAACTGAAACGAAGGGATGTATTCGGCTGGTAGATCAGAGAGGGCTTCAACTGCCAGTAATGCAAGCGGTAATTCCGGCCTGTGGTGTAATCAACGGAGGATGTTTTTAAACCTGTTTCGAATTGCGATTGGATACTGAATTTTTTCAGGATGGTAACCCGCGCATTAAATTCATGGGATTCTTTGGTTCTTCCATCAAATCCGGTAGCCAATAATGTTTTGGTTTTCGAGCTTTCATAACTATAATCTCCGCCCCCGACATTGTTTGTACGGTTGAAATAAATGGTGTTTTTGATCACGTTTGCAGTACTGATCAACGAATTATCGTCAATGTTCCCCACAAAGGGATTGTAAGCCCTTGCGCCGTCAAATATATTGGTCTTTCGCTGCAATCTGAAACGGGTTTGCGTGGAAAACCGGGACAATACTTTCCGGAAACCGGTAGTATTTGCCCAAACGCGCTCCGGTCGAAGTGTTAAGGATTGGTTATACTCGTTCGAATAAGTCTTTATATAATCATTGGAAGGCGTAAATACGCGGATGTAGCTTGCCTGGTCTGCGTATGCGGCAATTTCAAACTCATTCAGATCTTTAATCCCGTCACTGTTGTAATCGTTCCAGGTATAAACTCCCTGTCCGTCATTGACTTTGATGTAGATAAATTCCTTTTTTTGCTCCAGTCCGGCACCCACTTCGTAGAAGGTGGTGAGATTGACAGCGCCTTTCCAGAATTTAACGTCGTGGTCGATCCGGCCATTGGTGGTATTTTCCGGAGCCTGTGTAATAAGAGTTGTATCCAGTATCTTCAATTCACGGTAGTTCGCCACAATGTATAAGCGCTGGTTCTTCCAGTTGTTTTTCGTCCACTCGGCACGAAGTGTCCTTGCTTTTGCCGCATTCCGCAAACGGGTACTGTCAGATCTTCCGTCTACACGCTCCCGGTAACTCAGCAACAATTCACCGGATGAAGTATCTCCCAAAGCGACATAACCCTGGTAATCAAAAAAACTGTAAGACTGAAGTCCCAGCAGTGAATCCCCCTGGACGAAACGGTTTAATTCCTGGTCATCTTTAAATCCGACACGTACTTTTTTGATCTGCTTGGAGATATCGGCTTTATGACGTAAAAACTGGTTGGTATTCTCGTTTTTAGAACTTAGGAAACTAGCATCTATATTTACGTTAAACCCACGCTGTTTCCAGGAAGTAAGTAATTGGGTCCGCAATCCGGAGAAATCCGAACCGATTTTATATTGCTGTGCATTGATCCCGATTTTCCCGTACTTTATATGCTCTATACTCGTTCCTAAAGTTGTCAGCACCTGGTTTCCGGTATACCCCCTACTTCTTGTATTCCAGTCTCGGTCAAATTCCACGGCACGGTATTGTTCGATAGGTTTGAAATATGGGTCCAGCATTTCTATTTCGGCTTGCTTTTTCCAGCTCCAGGCAGGAATGGAGTCTTTTCCGAAGGGATTCGTATGCTCAATCCTCGTACGCATGGAATACCCCCTGTCATCAAAGCGATCCAAAGAAGAAAAGGTATTCAGATCGTAACCGCTCATTCCTAATTCGGTGGTCATCTTCAATTTTTCATTGAAGCGGTAAGTCGCTCCTGCTGTAAATAATTGCTGTCTTTTCGGTGTGATCAATAACGAAACCGGTGCGTAATCCCCGACCGGAACACCGCCAACCGGCTGCACCCATTTATAGACTCGTCCAATCGCATTGAACTTTTCAAACACATAATCGCCCTTTCCCGGACCAACATAGGAAAACTGGACTTTGTAGAAAGCCACGTTCGGATCAGCCGATGCTACCAAAACGCTGTCATATCCCAGGGAATCGACCATTTGATACATCACCAGGTTTTCGGAGAAGCCAACGGAATCGATGACCGAATACCTCGCCAGTTCTAAACTGTCCCCGATTTCAGACAAAAGCATTTTTTGATCATTGGTCAGGTTTTGCTGCAGCGGCTGATTCTTTGCATCCTGTTCGGAATAGGCATTGATCCACCAGTCCAGTTTTTTGCTTTGAGCGGCGGTTGAAAATTGAAAAAGTGAACGGGCGTAATTCTGGTCCGAATACTGGAATTCCACTACGATCCGGATGTCTTTCGTGATCAGGTTCTTCGCAGTAAATGTCAATTCCGCTGTGTTGTAATCGATCACATAATCGTATTCCTGACCGCGGCTAAGCTGTCGCCCGTCAATATATACTCGTTCCGTTCCGGAGAGAATAATAATGTATGGTTCGTTCTCATTTCCTCTTAGACGGTAAGGCCCCTGGTTCCCTTCTACTCCCTGGATAATCTGCCGGTTGAACTTCCCTTTGGACAATGCCCCGCTAACCTGAGTTTTGATCGTTCCTGTCTTGTCCTTTTTCCAGAAGTATTCACCGGTCAACCCTTGTCCGCGCTTCTTGTAGGTCAGGAAATAACCTTCGGGTTTACTGATCCAGAAATCCCCTGCAGTAAGCTTAAACTGGTCGTTGAACAATTGAATGAATACCTGGTCGAATTCCTGTAATTTATTGGTGTTTCCTTCCGGCTGGATGGGCAAATTATCGTCTGTTACCGAAGCCAAAACCTGTAAGTTCGGGGCAATATAACCCGACAGTTCCAAATTCAGGGAAGAATTTACGGAAAGATCCTGCCGGTTCCCGAAAGTAATTCCCCTGGAGATACTTCCTGATTTGCGAAGGCCATTTGCCCCCATGAGGTCCAAAGGTTCTACGGTCGGTGTGATCAGGTATTTTTCCCGGTCGCCTTTATTTTGGGTGTAAATAATGTTTGTATCCCGTAATTGATAACTTTTAGCGAAGGAAAATGGCAGCACGCGGTAAGAAATGGTAAGTTCGCTCGAACAAAGCCTGGATAGTTGGATTGTTCCTTTTGCGTAATCAACGATGTACTGGTAGGGCAGAATAATTTCCCCACCACAGCGCACGATCAGCGAGTTCGGGGCGATACTTAAAGAATCCAGCTGGATGAGATTGCTTGTTGCTGCAATCGTTTTTTGACGGTACGCGTTATCTTGTGTCCAGCTATGAACCCAACAAAAAATACTGCTTAGCAATAGAAGTCCGACCCGTACAGCGCGCATCATGCTAAAGTACTAACGTTTTAAGTGCTGTGCTAGTATGCGAGGTCGATTTTTATATCAGACAGATTTTGAGGGATACGATTAATCGCATCCCCCACAAACGAAAAAATCCTGTCTCGGCTCAGCCCAGACAGGATTTGAAAGTGTGATATCATAAAAACGGCACAATTATTAACATCACACAAAATCTTTAAAACCCGGTGGGCACGTGATTAATCACGTGCCCACCCTGATCTCTGTTTTCAAATTATTTCTACCCTGAACACATTTACCTTCGGTGAATTTAGCTCAAACTTTTTCAAAGTTCACATTTCTTCGAAATGAGGATAGAACTTTCAGTTCTACCCTGAGCACATTTCACAGTTATCCGGGTTGTCCAAAGAACATGCGATTGCCGCTTGTTGTTCTTCCAATTCCGCTGCGGATACTGAAGCTGGCTCTTCGGTTACTGCTTTATCTACTGTGAACTTAATCGCATCTGTTGCTGCTTTCGTTCTCAGGTAGTACATACCTGTTTTCAATCCTTTCTTCCAACCGTAGAAGTGCATAGATGTCAACTTACCGAAGTTTGCATTCTCCATGAAAATATTCAAGGATTGTGATTGACAAATGTATGCTCCACGATCAGCTGCCTGCTCGATAATTGCTTTTTGAGAAATTTCCCAGGCAGTTTTGTAAAGGTCTTTGATGTATTGAGGGATCTCGTTGATGTTTTGAACAGAACCGTTTGCTGCCATCAATTTCTGACGCATGTCTTTCGTCCATAAACCTTCTTTCACCAAATCCTTCAGCAAATGCTTGTTTACGATAATGAACTCACCTGACAATACACGACGTGTGTAAATGTTGGATGTGTAAGGCTCAAAACATTCGTTATTTCCAAGAATCTGTGCTGTAGAAGCTGTTGGCATCGGAGCTAATAACAGGGAGTTACGTACACCGTGTTTTTTTACTTCTTCTTTCAACAGATCCCATTCCCAACGGTTTGTAGGTGTTACTCCCCACATATCGAATTGGAAAATCCCTTTCGACACAGGAGATCCTGCAATTGTTTCGTATGGTCCTTCAGCAATAGCCAAATCTTTGGAAGCTGTCATTGCTGCGTAATAAATCGTTTCGAAGATCTCGCGGTTCAATGCTTTTGCTTCTTCGGATTCGAATGGATAACGCATCATGATAAATGCATCAGCCAATCCCTGAACTCCCAAACCAATCGGACGGTGACGCATGTTTGAGTTGCGTGCTTCTTCTACCGGGTAGAAGTTTCCGTCGATGATACGGTTCAGGTTCACAGTAGCCTGGTAAGTTACTTCGAATAATTTATCGTGATCGAACGTCCCTTCTTCTGTTACGAACTTCGGCAACGCCAAAGATGCCAGGTTACAAACTGCGATCTCATCCGGTGCAGTATACTCGATGATCTCCGTACACAAGTTAGAAGATTTGATCACTCCTAAGTTTTGCTGGTTTGATTTCGAGTTTGCAGCATCCTTGTACAACATGTATGGAGTACCGGTCTCAATTTGAGATTCCAATACTTTGAACCACAAATCCTGTGCTTTGATTGTTTTTCGGCCTTTTCCTTCTGCTTCGTATTGGGTATACAATGCTTCGAAATCAGCTCCGTATGTTTCGGAAAGTCCCGGACACTCATGCGGACACATCAACGTCCAGTCTCCATTCTCTTCTACTCGTTTCATGAATAAATCCGGAATCCAAAGCGCGTAGAACAAATCACGTGCACGCATTTCTTCTTTTCCGGTATTCTTTTTCAAATCTAAGAAATCGAATACATCCGCATGCCAAGGCTCGATATACATTGCGAAAGATCCTTTACGCTTACCTCCACCCTGGTCTACGTAACGAGCTGTGTCATTGAATACACGAAGCATCGGAACGATTCCGTTGGACGTACCGTTTGTTCCTTTGATGTATGATCCCGTTGCACGAATGTCGTGAATAGCTAATCCGATACCACCAGCCGATTGTGAAATCTGAGCGCAAGATTTCAACGTCTCGTAAATACCCTCGATACTGTCTTCTTTCATGGTTAACAAGAAACAAGAAGACATTTGAGGTTTTGGTGTACCTGCGTTGAACAAGGTCGGTGTTGCGTGAGTAAACCACCCTTCAGACATCAGGTTGTACGTCTTGATTGCCTGTTGAAGGTCGTTTTTGTGGATACCTACAGCAACACGCATCAACATTTGCTGCGGTCTTTCCGCGATCTCTCCGTTTGTTTTTAACAAGTAGCTTCTTGTTAAAGTTTTGAATCCGAAGTAATCGTAACGGAAATCACGGTCGTAAATGATGCTTGAATCCAGCAATTCTCTGTTGTTCGAGATCACTTCATACACATCATCAGCAATCAGGGAAGCACGTTGTCCTGTCTTCGGATCGATGTATTTGTATAGATCTTCCATCACATCGGAGAACGATTTTTTCGTTTCCTTGTGTAAATTGGACACCGCGATTCTGGATGCCAACAAAGCATAGTCCGGATGATCAATCGTCTTAGCAGCTGCAACCTCAGCGGCCAAATTATCTAAAACTGTTGTTGTTACTCCATCGTAGATTCCTTCGATGACCTTCATGGCAACAGCCTCCGGTGAAACCAGCGGGTCCAGCCCGTAGCACATCTTGATGATGCGTGCAGTGATCTTGTCAAATTTCACCGCCTCTTTTCTTCCGTCTCTTTTAATTACGTACATAGCGCTCTATTTGGGTTGTTGTTATTGGTAATGTATAATATAATCAATTAAAATTCTTCGTCCAAACTAAATGTTTGGTCTTCCTTGTTGGACATAACACCTGATTTCTGGTACTCAGCTACTCTTTTTTCGAAGAAGTTGGTTTTTCCCTGGATGGAGATCATATCCATGAAGTCGAACGGATTTGACGTATTGAACACCTTTGGATTCCCAAGCTCCGTCAATAATCGGTCTGCAACGAATTCGATGTACTGTGCCATTAATTCTGCGTTCATACCTATTAACTTCACCGGAAGTGCATCCGTTACAAATTCCTTCTCGATCTCTACAGCATCCAGGATGATTTTCTGTACCTGGTCTTTTGACAATTGGTTTACCAAATGCTTGGTGTACAACAGACATGCGAAATCACAGTGCAAACCTTCGTCGCGGGAGATCAACTCATTGGAGAACGATAATCCTGGCATTAAGCCGCGTTTTTTCAACCAGAAAATCGAACAAAATGAACCGGAGAAGAAGATTCCTTCCACAGCAGCGAATGCAACTAATCGCTCTGCAAAAGAACCGTTATCGATCCAGCGCAATGCCCAATCTGCCTTCTTACGAACACAATCGATCGTATCCAATGCATTGAATAAATGGTTCTTCTCTTTTTGATCTTTGATATAGGTATCAATTAACAGCGAGTAGGTCTCTGAATGGATGTTCTCCATTGCTACCTGGAAACCGTAAAAGAACTTTGCCTCGGTATACTGCACTTCAGCCAAAAAGTGCTCAGCCAGGTTTTCGTTCACGATTCCGTCGGACGCTGCGAAAAATGCCAAAACATGTTTGATGAAATGACGCTCATCGTCATTCAGCTTCGTTTCCCAATCAATTAAATCCGGTGATAAATCAATTTCTTCTGCAGTCCAAAAACTTGCTTCTGCTTTCTTATAAAAAGACCAAATATCTTCATGTTGGATTGGAAACAACACGAATCTGTTTTTGTTTTCCGATAAGATTGGTTCTGCCTGTGCCATTTTTTAGTTTGTTTTTAATCCCGACCCATCAAAAGCAGTGCTTTCTCATATCGTCAGGGTTGTTTTTTTAGTCAATAAATTCTATGCCATGGTCAATTTCTTAACCATAGATTAAAGTGTGTTGGTATTCAAATTTCAGTTAGTTTCCCCTCCGATATTGTTGCGTGTGTTCAACAAGTTTTGTGCTCAAAGGGGCTTACAAAAATTGTCAAAATTCTTTCCTTTCACAATTAAAGAAATCCACAATTGTTTGAGGTTTTCAACATCGCTACTTTGAAATCCTTTAACATGAACACTTAGCGAGTTTATCAACATCCCCTCTAAAGATATTCACAGTACAGAATATGCAATTCATCGAAGAATTAGCCAGTTTCATCCAACTTCAAGTGTATGAAGACTTTCAGTCGACTTTCCTATAAAGTTAGGTGGATTTTGAGTTTCTTTTTTTATTATTTTTAAGAGGCTATTAACAGGTTATTGTTGATAGTCGAGCAAAGCCAAATAGATACTACTATGTCACTAAATTTTTCGTCGAATTTTAACAAATGGACCCGTGATTTGCTCCATGTACTCTACCCTCAAAACTGTTTGATCTGCAAGTATGAATTCAATCAATCCAAACTGGCAATCTGCCCGATTTGTGCGAGTGAATTAGCATACACCCATTTCGAAGATTATACAGAAGCTACCAACCTCGATAAATTGTTTTGGGGAAGGGTGAACCTGGAAGGGACATACGCGCTTCTGCGCTTCAAACAACAAAGTTCTACTCAGCAGATCCTGCATGAACTCAAGTACAAAGACAATCCTGAAATCGGGAAGTATTTCGGAAAAGAGATCGGAACAAAACTAAAAAGTATCGCCAGGTTCTCAGATATTGATGCGCTGATCCCTGTTCCGCTCCATCCGAAAAAAGAATTTATCCGCGGGTATAACCAGGCAGAGGTGATTTGTAAGGGCATTGCCGAAAGCAATGGTGCAAAGCTTCGGAAAGATCTTTTAAAACGGGTCTCATTTACGGAAAGCCAAACCAGGAAAGGAAAATCTTCCCGCTGGGAGAATATGCAAAACCGTTTCAAGATACAGGGCGCAACCAATACAAAACTAAAACACCTGTTGATCGTAGACGATGTGGTCACAACCGGTTCCACTTTGGAAACTTGTGTAAGAATCTTACAGGAAGAGTTCCCTCAGGCAAAAATCAGTATTGCGGTGCTGGCGGTAGCGGAATAGAGTCAAGACATATCGAGTCAAGAGACAAGACGAATCATTGACTCATGATTCCTTAAATCTTGACTCTATTTTTTGAATTTTGAATTCATCATTTTGAATTAAATATTAACTTTCGCTCATGTTAATTACTATACTTATCCTCATACTGACCCTGGTCGTTGTACCGACCGTGTCCTTCTATTTCGGAACTCCTTTGAATGTACTTCAGGCAGAGGCACTTACTGATATGAGCATTGTTCTGGCAGTTGTAACCGGCGTTTGCTTTTTGCTCGGAGAAATTACGCGTAACAATTCTCAAATCGATAAGATCTGGAGTATTATTCCTATCTACTACGTTTGGCACGTGGCTTATGCCGGGGATTTCGCTCCGCGGCTGGTTTTAATGGCTGTCGTTGTAACAATCTGGGGAGTGCGCTTAACCTATAATTTTGCCAGAAGAGGTGCTTATCAGTGGAAGTTCTGGACAGGAGAAGAAGATTACCGCTGGGAAGTCTTACGACAAAGACCGGGTTTCAACAATCGTTTCGTGTGGATGTTGTTTAACCTATTCTTCATCTGCTCTTATCAAAACACCCTGATTTTCCTGTTTACACTTCCTGTATTAACCGGCTTGGGAGATGCTGCTCCAACTACTATCCAGGCGTGGGATTGGGTGATCGCTCTTGCTATCATTGCTGCAGTAATCATTGAGTTCATTGCAGACCAGCAGCAGTATAATTTTCAAACGGAAAAACACCGCCGTATTAAAGCGGGAGAAGCTCTTGGTCCTTACTCAAAGGGGTTTGTAGATACCGGTCTTTGGGCCATCGTTCGTCACCCGAACTATGCAATGGAACAAATGGTTTGGTTATTATTCTATTTATTCAGCGTGGTTGCAACCGGGGAATGGATCAACTGGTCTATGGCGGGTTGTTTACTCCTGGTCGTTCTGTTCAAAGGAAGTTCCGATTTTTCAGAAAGCCTTTCCGCTGAAAAATACCCGGATTATACGAATTACCAGCGAAAGGTACCTCGGTTTATCCCGTTTACGAAGTTCAATAAATAAAAGTTCAAAATAGTTCAAGTCCCATCCGCCGCCGAGGATCGGGACCAAAAGTTCAAAGAGCCTTCAAAAACACAAAACTTTCGTTTTTGAACCATTTGAACATTTCAACTTTTTGAACACCTTTGTACCATGAAAATCTTGGTTGTAGGAAGTGGTGTCGCCGGAATTTGTCTAACTCACGAATTCATGCAGGCAGGTTGTGATGTGAAGGTTATCGACAAGGGCAGAAATGCTTCTTCTGCCGTAGCAGCAGGAATTATCAACCCGCTTGTTTTCCGGCGCATGACCCTAAGCTGGCGCGTTTCCGAATTGGTTCCTTTTGCCCGTGAAAAATACGCAGAGATGGAACAATTAACCGGGACTTCATTTTATCACCCGCTGGTGATCCGACGCTTATTCGCATCCGAACAGGAGCTCGGATTCTGGAAGACCAAGCAGGAACTTCCCGAATTTTCAAAGTATATGGAAACCCTGACCGAAGAAGACCTGAACTTTCCATTGGAACAAAACACCTTTGGGACTGGTCGTGTAAACCAAGCTGCTTATATTGACACTGACGCATTCATGCATGCGAACCATTCCTATTTTCAATCGAAAGGAATACTTTCCGGGGAAACCTTCGATCATAAGGAACTAGATCCCGAAAAAGCTGTTTACAAAGGGACAACTTATGACTTCGTCCTGTTTGCCGAAGGAAAAGATGGCAAGTCCAATCCGCTTTTCTCTTACCTTCCGCTGCAGCAGACAAAGGGCGAAGTCCTGACGCTGGAATCCGGAACCATCTACTCGAAGGAATCCCTGAACCGCAAGTGTTTTTTGCTTCCCCTGGGAGACGGACGTTTCAAAGTAGGTTCAACTTATGCCTGGGATACAGACAATACAATCCCAACGGAAGAAGGAAAACACACCATTACGGAAAATTTGAAATCGATTACTTCAGAGTCTTATACCATTACTGAACACAGAGCCGGGGTTCGTCCTACAGTTCCTGACCGCAGACCTTTAATTGGCAGGCATCCTGAATTTCCAAAAATGGTGATAGCAAACGGGTTGGGAACAAAAGGCTACATGATTGCACCGCTTTTGATGCATGAATTGGTCAATCACTTACTGAAAGGAACGGAATTAAGCCCGGAATCGCACATTAGCAGATTTCCACATGTTCCTGAGGGAGAATAAGTACAAATTTTTGCGGTTAAATAGACCCGGATTAATACCCAATTGGTCTTAACCTTAACTGTATCCTTTTTCCCTTTGCACTGATTTGGCCTCCAGGATATCACGCAAATAGATTTTAATCCTTCGGTTTGAGCCTACTATCCAGATTACATCGTCTGCTTCAAAAGCCAAGTCCGGGTCCGGATTAACGATCCGCTCATCACCCCGCTCCAATCCGACAACAATTCCCTGACATATTTCACGCATACGGGAATGGCGCATGGTTTGCCCTACCAGGTTTGAATCTTCCGGAATAGCGAACGAGTGTAATCCAACCTGCGAGGAATCTGATTTGGATTCGATCTTGGTTTCTGCAACCGTAATGTGGTTTTTAAATGCTGTTAACTGCTCATCGGTTCCGATCACTGAAATAACATCATTCGGGTACAAAACATGGTCTTGCCTCGGAATATTAATCGTTTGGTCCCCGCGCTCGATGATCACAATGTTGATCCCGAATGTTTCGCGTAATTTCATAGCACTTAAGGGTTGTCCGATAATCGGGGAGCGCCCGTCGAGAGTGAAAGTCGTTAAGTGCGAATCCCAGGGGGCCAGGTAGTTCCTCTCTTTTTGAGACCGTTCTCGTTCATTCAAATTAAGCAGGAAACGCGTTTCGATCCGGCCGTAGAAGCCTTTGATCCGGTGTCTTTGAGTAATAAAGAATACCGTGCTTGCGAGCACTCCCAGCAAAGCCGCAAGTGGAGAGTAATATTTGGCGAAAACAAATCCAACGAAGAAAATAGCCAGTGCAATCCGGGAAATGATTAAAGCCAGGAGGGGTCCGCGGTAAAGCGGACGTGTCCAGATACTTGCATAGGTCTGTGAAGGTCCTCTTCTGAAAGCCAGCGCATATAAAAACGGGGCAATCATCAATAAGGTCAGGGAAACAATGAACAGTTTCTTCCAGTTGCTTTCTTCGAAATACGATGCCAGGAAGCGGTCAGCCAACAAAATAATACTGATGATAATCACCGAAAAAATAATCGTATTGATCAGGTAAAAACGGATTAGTTTCTTCCAGTCGCTAGCTTCCGTAACCTGCTGGGTCCCCTGACTGTACTTATACAAGCGGTTCTTCCATTTTTCCGGCATTTTCAAAGTTACCCAATCCGATACCTTTCCCGAGAAACCGATCATATAAGGAGTGGTGAATGTCGTGATCACTGAAACTGCCACTGCAACCGGGTACAGGAAATCGCTGGTTACTTTAAGCGTCACACCGAGCGTCGCAATAATAAAAGAGAATTCACCGATCTGCGACAAACTCATTCCGGTTTGTACCGCCACTTTGATCGGCTGCCCTGCCAACAAGGCCCCTATGGTTGCAAAAATGGGTTTTCCTACTAAAAGAACTACCGTTGAAATAGCAATCGGAAGCGCATATTCCACCAGCATATTCGGATCGAGCAACATTCCTACGGAAACAAAGAAGATGGCTCCGAACAGGTCTTTTACAGACTGCACCAGGTGTTCAATCTTCTCTACTTTGGGTGTTTCTGCCAGGATAGAACCCATAATGAAAGCTCCCAAGGCAGGTGAAAATCCGGCTTCAGAAGAAAGTACGACCATCAAAAAACACAGGGCCAACGACAGTACCAATAAAGTTTCATCGTTCAGGTACTTTTTAAGCTGTTTGAAAAGAGTCGGAATAAAAAAGATTCCGGAAACAAACCATAGAACCAGGAAAAAAACGAGGTTTATGATGGAAAAGATCATATCGATTCCCTGGAAAGAACGACTGATCGAGACCGTGGATAAGATCACCATGAGCACAACGGCTACCAGGTCTTCAATAATCAGTGCTCCCAATACGATGCCGGCAAATTTCTGGCTTTTTACTCCTGATTCATCAAAGGCCCTGAAGATAATGGTGGTGGACGCAATACTCAGAATTCCTCCCATGAACAGACTGTCCATTATTTCCCAGCCCATCACGATTCCCACATTGTAGCCGATCAGGAAAGTCATACCAACGCCCATCAGGGAAGTAATTACGGCAACATTACCCACCTTGAGCAATTTTTTGAAGCTGAATTCGAGTCCCAAACCAAATAAGAGAAAAATTACTCCGATTTCTGCCCAGGTCTTGATCCCTTCCGATTCAACTACAGTAGGAAAAACATTGAAATACGGCCCCACCAAAACACCGGCAATGATATAACCAAGAACAACCGGTTGACGCAGCATCTTAAAAATGATCGTCATAACGGCAGCTGCGCCTAAAATGAGTGCCAGATCGATAATTAACTCCGGAACATGTCCCATGGAACTGGTTTTAAGGTTTAACTAAACCCATCAATTTGTGATAATGCTTAAAATTAGCAAAAATGACCCTGTTTCGGATTAAAATGGGATTAAATCAGCCAAAAAATGCAAACTTCCCGGAAAAAATTGCGATTTTAATTTCTGATAATATACCAAACAATCACTTTGTGATCTTCGAGTTCTTCTTCTTTTCCCCGAATGATCTCATAGCGTTTGGTATTTCCCATTAATTTCAGCTCAGAATCATCGGTTAGTTCCCGGTCCTTTTCTGACTGGAAAATACACAGAGAAACTTCCTGTTTTCCACCTATTCTCAAAATAGTATCAGGTGCAATAACCGAATAATCAAGTGCTACTTTTTGAGTAGATTTAGTTTTGTTGACAATGAGAAAGTCTACGCGCTTTGTTTTCGGTTTCTCCAGCACCCGGTTGATCTCAACCAGTGGTTTTCTGGGCTTAGCAGTATCCCGGACCGTAACAGAAGGTATTTTCAATTTATCGTCATAACTGTCTTCTGTAAATGAAGTCTCGTTGCCCACTTCATCAAATTGCCGGGTAGAATGGTAATACTGAATCCCGCCATCAGGTGCATCGCTGTAAGAAATACTTTTTACCTGTCCGTTCGGAAACCAGTTTAGCAATGCAGAGGCATGTCCGCCGAAATGTCTCAAATTATACGAGCACACTTCTTTTCCCTGGTTATTAAATACTTTCAAACTTCCGCTCCGCTTGTCTTTATCCCAGGATTCGGTAATGGAAACCTTTCCATTTTGATGAAAGCATTTTTTCACCTCTGAACCATCAGTCAGCTTCACCGTTTTGCAGTTCAACTGGGCAAAGAGCGGAGTTTGAATAAACAGGAACAAAAGAAGGAAGCTTGTTTTCATGGAAGGAAGGTACGCAATTTTGATGCCGGAAAATGATGCTCATTTAGAGTTTTTATACTCCGAAATAAAGTTTCAACAGGGATCATGCACCCAAAGACTCCATATCCTCGTCCTATTCACAAGTGAAAATCCCGGATTTCTAATTTTTTTCAAAAAAAGTTTCATGCTCCATGCAGCGAAACCAACTTTTTGTGCTCTTCTAAAAAGAACACCTTAAAAAACGAATATGAAAACAACACTTTTAAAACCAATCGCTGCTGCAACTGCTGTTATTTTGGTAGCAATGGCCTGCAAAAAGCAAAACCCGACTACACCCATTAACAACTGTCCCACAGAAGACGAGTATTGCTCTTTTTGTTTCGGGGATATGCTGGAACTTGACAGCAACCTCATCGCGCCTACCACTTATGCGCACCAGGTCCCATTCCTGATCGACGGACAATTGGTTGGGCCAAGTTCGATTCTGAATAAAACACCCACAGGTTTTTACGGTTACCAGGGAGGAGTTTCCATTGCGTTTAACAGCGCAAACACGCTTTCATGCGTTTCCAACAAGATCACCTTTGTACATGCGCGTTTTGCGAGCAATACAAATCCCTTTCCTTCTTTAGTAAACGTTCAATTCCCGGGAACTCCGCTGATTGCTGCGACTCCGGATTCTCTGAATTACTATTTAAATCCATACGGATATACGGTAGAGCATCATTACCAGCCGGGCATGGTTTACATGTCCCAGGTTCCGGGAGAAAGCTTTACCGGAGTCGTGGATTCTATCATTATCCGCGGACCGGAATTTGAAACTGTAACGGTCGGTGCCAACTTGTTTGAATCCGAATTGCGCAGTATCTGTGTCGCACACGAATAAACTTTCATTCCTAAACCCACGGAGAACCTGCCCCGGTAGGTTCTCACTTTATTATTCCGTTTGAAATTCAATACTTTAGACAATGCCATTGATGTGTTCCGGGATTCGCGTGATCCCGGGGCATTCAGCGCGATCTATAAACTGCTTTCCCCGAAGCTGTATTACGTTTGTCTGCGTTACCTGAAAAACGATGCAGATGCCCAGGATGTACTGCAGGAAACTTTCGTAACAGCTTATCGCAAAATAGACTCTTTCAACGGTCTGGGAAGCTTCGAAGGCTGGATGCGGAGGATTGCCGTAAACCATTGTTTATCCAAACTGAGGATCGATAAAAAACAACTGGAATCGGAGACCTGCGACAGCCATTACCAAAGCATTTCAGAAGGTGATGAATCCCTGCAGAAGGAAGAAACGGAAGCCCGGTTGTTGCTTGCATTGAAAGCGCTTCCGGATGGGTACCGCACCATTCTGAACCTGGCGGTATTGGAAGATTACTCACACCGGGAAATTGCCGAACTGCTAAATATCACCGAAAGCACCTCGCGCTCACAGCTCATGAGGGCGAAAGCAGCATTGAAACTTAAACTGGAACAGTTATGAAAAACAGCGGACAGAACAAATTGGACCAAATCCTCAAAGACAAGTTGTCGGAAGGAACGGCACAAGTTCCTGATTTTGTATGGGACCGGATCGAGGAAGAATTATTCCCCGATAAAAAACGACGTGTTTTTTTCTGGTGGTTCTTCGGAGGATTCTGCCTAATGGTGATCGGATTCTTTATTGCAATGGCTGTTTCAGGTACAAAAGCACATTCACAACACGCTGTAATTTCAGAACATCTTGTTTCAAAAGAAACGAAAGTCCCAGCTTCGGAAATAGGAAAACAACCTAAAACGGATCGTTCTTCCGCCATAAACCGCTCTGAAACAACGGATGGTTCACAACATCACAAATCCGATAATTATCGGAATGCTGCCAATAAGCACGATTTTTCGGTCTCCAAAGACTCCCGTAGAAACCTTAAACCAATCCAAAAAACGAATGGTTTCAGCTCAAAAAATCGGATTAAACCCGGTTCATCTGCACCAATAAAAAACACCCTTACCAAAAGCTCCATTCGGCACAAAGTCGAAAACAACGAGCCTACGCCAACGTATACTCCTTCTGTCAATAACTCAGTTGATCTTGTATCACCTGCACCTTTAACAAAGACTGAAACTGCGCAAATAAAAGGCAAGAACCTACCGGCATCTTATGCAAGCAAAAATGATGATTTAAAAACCCATGAAACAGAATCCAACTCTCAGTTGGAAAAGGAACTGAGTTATGCAGAGATACTGAAGTTAATCCAACGGGATTTTCCGAAGTTTCCGGACAATAATCAGTCAAAACGAATTCCTTCTTCTTGCGTTTCCATCGGGATCTTTGGCGGACCGTTACTCTACCATTCGGCCGTTTTTAAAGACTATTTCACTTCCGGGCAACTGAGTAAGCGGACATTTGCTTCCTCCGGGTTTGAGCTTGGTTTACAGGCACAGGTAAAGTTGGGAGATCGATTCCGGATCTACGCAGGTTTGGCTTTCAGTCAAAAACAAACGCAATTTACCTACAACGTGGCAATCACGGAGACAGATTACTTTACTTACATCGAAAACGGTGAAAAAGTTCCACTGGAAAACATCCACGACGATGGAATGAACAGCTGTTTCCTGGCAGCAGGTGTAACAGCCAAATACAAAATACAAACGACATCGATCTCGATCGGTACCAGTTTCGAGTTCCTGCGTATCGGGAAGTTCTCTGCAGCTGCTGATCTGCGTTTATCGGGCAACCTGTATTCGTCCTTAAAACTACAAGAGATGCTGGTCCTGGATATCGCTCAGCCTCCCTCCGAAACATTCAGCTACTTACAACCGGGAGCCGGACTTTTAGTGAATTTCCGCCTGAACCCGAAAATTTCTATAGGATTAGCACCTTTCTTCAGCAAACAATTCTATCTGAAAGAGTCCTTTTCCAGCAAACTCGACGAACTTGTGATACCGCTAAGTGTATCTCTTGATCTATAACCATAAATCTTTGGGAATCATTTATTCTGGAATAGATCACGAAGCAACTCCGGATGAATAATCACTACTGCAGCTGATGGGGTAAGTAATGAAGCGAGGAGCTTCATGCCCTATTTTCCGGCTTTGATGAACCCAATTTCCAGTTTAGTACCAATATCCGGTCGAAGGAATTGAATTTATTCTAACTTAGTCCCAACTTAAAATATACACTATTCATGAAAAAGAACACTTTGACCCTCAGTTTAGGCGCGCTGGCCGTTATCGGGATGGCTGTGCTTTCCAATTGTACTTCCGAATCGGAAGGAAAAGTCGAGACCGGCTACAACACCAGCAATTCCCCTGATTCGCTATGTTTGGTAGATCCGAGCTGGTTCCCTCACAGTCAGACACCTGCACCCGAAGAAGGAATCGGAAGTCCTTTCGACACTTCCAGCACTACCAACCAGATCTTTCACCAGTGGTCCTGGAACAAATTCCTGTGGTTGACAAAACCGGATGCAGGAGGAAATCCTTTGTTCCTGAACCAAAGCAAGGTAAAACAAGTCACCTCGAATATGGCTGCTGTTTCAGTTCCCGAAAACACAATGGTTGTACTCCAGGATACAGCCCAGGCAGGATCCGAAAGTGCTGTCTTGCAAACCAACCCGGACTACAACGGCGGAAATGGCGCGATGGTTTATTATTCCATTCACATGAACCCTACCATGTACATTGCCGCAAAGGGTTTCGCAAAAGAATTGAACAAAGGTACTCTACCTCTCAACAACACGAAAGCCTTTCCGGTTGGATCATTTGAGCTGAAAGTAGCATGGGTTCCGGTTTCTGCCATTCCGGTTTCCAAACTGGATGAATACTACACCACAACCGCATCACTTTCCACAAACAACGGTGTATCCTTCACGAAAACCGAAGTTGCTTTGATTGGAATGCACGTAGTTGGAGTTGTGCAAAATCACCCGGAATTCATTTGGGCAACCTTTGAACACGACGATCTTTCGCCGGACTATGACTGGAAAGCGAATTCTGCAAGTTCAGCCTCCAACCAGCTATTGTTTAAAAAAGGAAGCACCAGCGGAATCAACGGGATCTTATACAACTCTGAAACAGAATTGGGACAAACACCTCATCAGATATTTGACTTGTTCCAATATGGAATTCCACGCAACCCGGACGGATCATTTATGACCACCTCCCAACAGGAACCTGCAGATTTTCAAAATGTAGACGGGATCAACAAATGTGTAAAATCACAGTTGAACGACGTTTGGGCAAATTATTTCTACAACGGATCAATCTGGTTGAATACCGATGGTACAACACCTTTACAACAAGCGCAATTACTGGATAGTTTGGGATACAATCTCACGAATGCCACTCCGGGAAGCTTTGCTCGAGGCAGTTTGAACTGTGCAAACGTGACCATGGAAACATTTACGCAAACCTTCGAATCAAGCATAGACTCCATCAATGTGAGTAACCTGGCAAACTGTTTCTCCTGCCACAGTGCCGTGAAGTTCAAAACGGGCGGAAAAATGAAATCTCCGTTGTATTTGAGCCATGTCTTCCAGGATTATGTGCTTAATCAGCAAGGAAACAGCCTGAAACAAGTAGAACAGATCAAGTCTGCTGAAGAAAAACAAGTTCGGAAAATCATGCAGCAATAACCAGAAGGGCTATCTCAAAAGGGATAGTCCCTTTTTCGTTTCATCTAGGATGTTATTGGGACGTGATGCATCACGTCCCTACAGAATTCTTTTTAAATTTAAATCATGCTGACATTCATTATTACCGCCGGGGGAATTGGAAAAAGAATGGGAGGTTCCGTCCCGAAGCAATTTTTATTATTGAACGACAAACCGATTTTGATGCATACTATTGAACACATCCATGCATTTGACACTTCGGCTGAACTGATTGTAACGCTTCCGGTGGATTATTTGAAAGACTGGCAGGAAATGTGCACGAAATACAATTTTACAATCCCTCATCAAGTCGTTACGGGAGGTGATGAACGTTTTGATTCGATCAAAAATGCCCTGGAAAAAGCTTCCGGAGAATGGATTGCTGTACATGACGGTGTTCGCCCGTTTATCGCTAAGCCGGTTTTAAGACAACTCCTTGATGAAGTGAGAACTCATCGGGCAGTAATTCCGGTAATTCCGGTCAAAGAAACACTGCGCATTGCAGACGGGGAAACCAATGCCACAGTTTCCAGGGATCATTACCGAATTGTTCAGACACCACAAATCTTCGAAGCAAAACTGATCAAGAAAGCATACGAGCAGAAGTATGCAGTCAGTTTTACAGACGATGCAAGTGTTGTGGAAGCAATCGGAGCCCGCGTGCACCTGGTTCCCGGAAACGAAGAAAACATCAAGATTACCACTCCGCTTGATTTAAGCCTTGCGGCTCTTATATTAAAAAATTGGAAATAAATACCTGTAACAGTGGGCGCGTGATTAATCGCGCGCCCACTGTTTTTAACCGTACTAAATCGATTGTTTTAAGGAATTATCAAGGACATTTAAAAAAATCCGTTCGAATTCCGGAGCTTCATTCATTTTAAATTCACAATCTTCATTTTTCCCCAACGCAATCTTACCGGAAAAGTCATATTGTTCCTTAGTTCTAATTACATGCTGAAATGAACTTTGTCGAAAGTTTATACAGCAATGAAAAAAATGGTACTCTTTATCGGGACGGTATTTATGGGCTTAAGTAGTTTCGCTCAAAATCCGGGCCTTGTGATCTCAGAATTTTACATCAATCCACCGTCAAATGACCTTAACCTTGAATGGGTGGAATTGAAAGCAACGAAAAACATCGATTTTTCCGTTACACCTTATACGGTTGTTGTTTGCAACAATGGAACCGCAACTGCCAACGGATGGATAGCGGGAGGAACTGCTAGCTATGGTTTCCAAATTAACACCGGAACGGTTGCAGCAGGTGATGTGGTGTATGTGGGAGGAAGCGGAATGGCCGTAACCGGAACAAAAATCAGGATGATTGATGTAACTACCACTCCGGGGGACGGATTTGGAAGCACTTCTCCAACATCAGGGGTTTTTGGTAACGGAGGTTCAAGTGCAGACGGAATAGCAGTATTCAATGTACCGGTAGCAAGCATTACCAACGCAACAGTACCGGTAGACGCTGTTTTCTACGGAACGGCTATCGGAGGTGCATTTGTAACGACAACAACCGGATACGAACTACCGGTAAATGATTTGTACACCGGGGGAAAATTACAAACCACTAGTTTTTTCACAGCTGATCCGGGAGCTTCTACAGGAAAAGCAGCAGGAACCTATGACACCTTAACCAATAACTGGTCTACAGGACGTACATGGACAACTCAAACTTTTGTAGACGATAATGCAAGCAGCATTTCTTTGTCAATTGCTCCTCCGGCTGCCGGAACAGCAAGTATCTCACTTAACACGCAGAATGTAATGGAGGACGCAGGAACGGCAACCGTAAACATTAACTTTGCGAGTGCTAATGCCCTTCCTGCAAAAGTGATTGTTGAAACATCTGTTTACTCTGATGCAACTCCGGGATCAGATTACTCCTGGACAAACGATACAGTGACCATTCCAGCAAACAGCAACGGAACATTCCCATTCACGATCAACATCCTGGAAGATGTGCTTGCTGAACGTACAGAACGCATTATTGTAAAATTGCGAAGCGTTTCCAATGCATCAATCGCTGCGGCCAACTTCCAGATTATTTATATCAAAGACAACGATTACCAGGCTCCTGTAGCTAATAATGAATTGAAATTGGATCTTCTGAGCAGTTTCTCAAACGACTTTGCGGGAAATAATTCGGCAGAAATTGTAGCATTTGATCCGACAACAGATCGTTTGTACATTGCAAATTCAATTGGGGCACAAGTTGATATCGTAGATTTCTCGGATCCGGCAGCTCCGGCCTATGTGGATTCTATTGATATTACTCCATACGGAAACATCAACTCGATCGCAGTTCACAACGGAGTTGTTGCGTGTGCGGTAGAAAACAGCAACCCTCAGACAAACGGATCCATCGTTTTCTTAGATCAGAACGGAGCATTCATTTCCCAGGTACCGGTTGGCGCTATGCCGGATATGATCACATTCAACAACGACTATACGAAAGTATTGGTAGCTTGTGAAGGTGAGCCGAATTCAGATTATTCGGTTGATCCGGAAGGTTCGGTTGGAATCGTAGACATTACAGGTGGTTATCCATCGTTGACAGCTGCAAACGTAACAATGGTGAATTTCCAGTCATTCAACGGACAGGAAGCTGCTTTACGCACACAGGGAATCCGCATTTTCGGACCGGGAAGCTCTGCAGCACAAGATTTCGAACCGGAATACATCACGATTTCAGAAGATAACTCCACAGCTTATGTTTCTTTGCAGGAAAACAATGCGATGGCTGTAGTTGACATCACTGCCGGAACAGTTACTGCGGTTCGTCCGTTGGGAACTATGGATTATGCAAACGGTAATAACGGGTTGGATGCTTCTGATCAAACAGCCGGAATTTTCATCGGTTCTGCGCCGATCAAAGGGTTGTTTATGCCGGATGCACTGGCTCATGCTTCTATTTCGGGAACAGAGTACATTTTCTCTGCAAACGAAGGAGATGCACGTGAATATGGAAGTGCTTTGGTTGAACCTGCGCGTTTATCTTCGGTTACCCTGGATGCTTCGATTCCTGATCAAAACATTTTAAAAAGCAATCAGTTTTTGGGTCGTATCAATGTAACAAAAGCAAGTGGTGATACGGATAACGACGGAGATATTGATGATATCCATGTATTCGGAACTCGTTCATTCTCCATTTGGGATGCACAAACAGGAGCCCTGGTTTTCGATTCAAAAGATTTGATCGAACAGCTTGTTGCAAATCACCCGACATTGAGTGGTTTATTCAACGCAAGTAACTCAACCGGAACATCGGTTTCTAAAAACCGCTCTGACGATAAAGGTCCGGAGCCGGAAGGAGTTGCAACTGCAGTGATCAATGGCAACCATTACTTGTTCGTTTCATTGGAGCGCGTTGGCGGTGTGATGATGTTCAATGTAGATGTTCCAAGTACACCGGTTTATGTGGGTTACTACAATAACCGTTCTATCGGAGCAAACAGCGGTCCGGATTTAGGAGCTGAAGGAATCATTACCATTAGCAGAGAAGATTCTCCAAACGGGAAAGAGCTTGTGATTCTTGCTAACGAAATCAGTTCGACACTTTCCATCTATCAAATTAATACTTGTGTAGACCTTGCAGGTGCAACGATCACCGTTCCTACGGATTCAATTTGTGCAGGAGACCAGGTTACGCTGACAATCCCTGGAGATGCTCAAAGTACGGTTCAGTGGTTGAAGGACGACCAGGTAATTGCAGGTGAAACCGGAAACACATTGAATGTGACAGAAGCAGGAAACTACCGCGTGTACGTTTCAAATACAACTCATGCTTGTGCGGATACTACTTTGGCTGAAGCAATCGAAGTATTGACATTGCCGGCCATCGCTGCAGGAGCAGATGCCGCTGTCTGTATCGGTGATACCGTAAATCTAAATGCCATTTCTTCTGCAATAATCGCATGGAACAACGGTATTCAGGACAGTGTTGATTTCTTCCCGACTTCAACCATGGATTACATTGCAACCGCAACGGATGCTTTCGGCTGTGAGAACTCGGATACATTGACTGTTACTGTTAACCAACTTCCAGCTGTAGATGCAGGCGCAGACCAATCTGTTTGTACGGGAACTTCTGTTACCTTCAATGCAACAGGCGCTTCTACTCTTGTTTGGAACAACGGTGTGGTTAACGGAACAGCATTTAATGCGGTAACTCCAGGTTCGTACATTGTTACCGGGACGGATGCAAACGGATGTATGGATGCAGATACTTTGGTGTTGACTTTGTATGCTCTTCCAACGATCAACCTGGGTTCTGATATGACCGTTTGTGCAAACCATTTCCCGGTGAACCTGAATGGCCCGGGTGGATACGCTACTTACAGCTGGAGCAACGGAGCAATGACTCAAAATACAACAGCTGCTCAGGCCGGGTCTTATAGTTTGACTGTCACAAATAACAACGGATGCCAGGATATAGATACCTTAGTAATTATTTCGGATCCGTGTTTAGGATTGACCGAGAACAGCACTTTCGAGTATACGCTGTATCCGAACCCGGCTTCTCATACAGTTACAGTAGAAACGAATGTGCCGAACTCGGAAGCAGTTATTTACGGAGTAAACGGGCAGGTGTTGTTTACTCAGAAAAATACTACCACAACATTTACCGTGAATGTAGCTGATTTGGCTGATGGAATGTATTGGTTGAAGGTTTCCTCCGATGAAGGAACACAAACGAAGCAGATTCTGGTTAAGAAATAGAATAACCTACACATACACTACGCTGAAAAACCCTGATGCCCTTGAATGGTGTCAGGGTTTTTTGATTTGCTTAACCGGAAAGAAACAAAGAGCACAAAGATTTAGAGATTACCTGTGTTAAATACATAATACCCCTTACCAGTCGAGTCGCCTCTTTCTTTTCTATCTCCGCCTGTGGCAGCGTCTTCTTAAATGAAGCACGGAAGGAGATTAATAAAACTCAGCATTCTCTCATTTGCTGTAAAAATCAACAAGAGCCGTGTTTGCAATCTTTTCGTTCGGTTTCGAAGGTTACGTGGTGGATATTCTGATGTTCCAGCAAATGACGTAATTCATGCTTCAAATGAGCTTCCTGCGCTTCCTGAACGGTTTCTTCCAATACCAAATGGGCCGTCATTGCATTTTCGGTAGAACTTAATGGCCAGATATGTATATGATGTACTTCTTTGACTCCGTTTGTTTGTTGAATAAGTGCAACGATTTCTTCCAGGTGAATGGTACTGGGAACTCCATCCAGTGACAAACGCAGACTTTCCTTCATCAATTTCCAGGTGCTGAAAAGGATAATTGCGGCAATGATTAAACTAAATACAGCATCCAACCAGTCAAAGCCGGTGTAGTAAATGACGATCCCACCGACAACCAATCCGGCGGAAACCAGTGCATCTGCCAACAAATGCAGGTAAGCACTTTTTATGTTGATATCTTTTTCCTTGTCCCGAAGGAAAAATAGAGCTGTAGAAAAATTGATCACAATACCTATTCCGGCGATAATGGAAACGGTAAGCCCGGGAATCTCATGCGGATGAAAAAAAACGCGTTCAACTGCCCCGTAAACGATAGCCCCGATAGTCAGTAATAATAGCATGGAATTGAACAAAGCTACCAAAATGGACGTTTTGCGGTAACCGTACGTGTATTTGTTCGTCGATTTGACCTTCATCAGTTTAAATGCCAAAAGCGAAAGAGCCAGCGTTCCTACATCTGCCAGGTTGTGGCCGGCGTCCGACAAAACCGAAAGAGAGTCGATTACAATACCCACAACAGCTTCAACGACTACAAATGCCAGATTGAGAATAATCCCGACAACAAATGCCGTGCTGACTTTTGTCAATGACTCATGATGATGTGCATGATCGTGTCCCATGCTTAAAGATACAAAATCGATGAAAAAAGTAGGGGCGGAAAATTTTCCGCCCCTACTTTTTTATTCTTAAATGTATTATGCTCTTCCCAACTGTTTCAATAATCTCAAATGGTTGAAAATTGCAGCGCCAAATGTTTTGTGATAATTGTATTGGATACCATATTCTTTGGCAGTTCTCTTTACAATTTTAGAAATCTTCGGGTAATGTACGTGGGAAATATCCGGGAACAAATGATGTTCGATCTGGTAATTCAATCCACCGACATACCAGGTCAATAAAGGATTCCAGTTCTCAAAATTGGCTGTTGTCATCATTTGATGTTTTGCCCAGGAAACGTCTGTGTTTTCCTCTGTGTAATCATCCTTAGTCATAAATTCCGTTTCCGGCATCACGTGTGCTACCTGGAAAACAAATGCTAAAATGAGTCCACAAATAAAATGCATTACGAAGAAACCTATCAACACCTGCCACCAGCTTACATCCATTACCAATAAAGGAATAGCGATGATGTATACATAGTACAGCAATTTAGAGAAAATCAACTGGATTAACGCCTTTGTAAACGTTTTGTTTTGTGCCTGAAGCAAACCTTCTTTGCTGTAGCGGCTCAACTGCATGAAATCTTTATTGGTCATCCAGGCAAGAGTCATAAATCCGTAGAAGAACCAGGCATAATAAACCTGGAAACGGTGTACTTTCTTACGCGGCACATTTGGGGAAAAGCGAAGCAATCCGATAGAATCGATGTCTTCATCCATATCGTGCACATTTGTAAAGCTGTGGTGTAATACGTTGTGCTGAATGCGCCAATTCAGGTTAGAACCTCCCAGGATTTCCATGGAAAAGCTCATGATCTTATTCAGCCATTTGTATTTGGAAAATGCCCCATGGTTCGCATCGTGCATAATAGATAACCCGATTCCGGCCATTCCCACACCCATAATTACAGTCATGAAGAACATCAGCCAATGATTCTCTATAACTCCGAAAACCATTAGAAAATAGGGAAGTAAAAACAGGGAAAACATTAATGGAACTTTTAAGAGTATCCGCCAGTTACCATAGCGTTTCAGATTATTTCTTTTCAGATATTCATCTACTTGTTGGGAGAGTTTTTTTGTAAATTCATCACTCCTTGTGAGTCGTATGTATTGCATAGTTTTATTCCGCAAATGGTATTTATTTGCACCTACAAATGTATTGATAGTTTCAATTCAAAACTCCCAAAAAAGGCGAATTGGGTATATTTAACATGGTAAAATGGGTTAATCCATTGAAAATGAGGGTTTATTTGCCGTTCCAATTTGTCATCGTCAATTGAATTCCTATAGTAGCAAAACTCTTCAAAAACTCCGTTGCAACAGCGATCCTTTCGTTCAGGGTTTCCCGTTCTTCCGGGTTCCATTCTCCCAATACATAATCTACCTGCTGGCCTTTGTGAAAATCAGCACCCACACCAAAGCGCAAACGACAGTATTCGGTGGTGTTTAAAGTTGCCTGGATATCCTTTAAGCCGTTGTGTCCGCCGTCAGAACCTTTTCCTTTCATGCGCAATTTCCCGAATGGAAGTGCCAGATCGTCCGTTATGACCACTAAGTTCTCTCTGGAAATTTTTTCCTGCTGCAGGTAATAATTAACGGCTTTCCCGGAAAGATTCATGTAGGTGGTTGGTTTCACCAAAATAAGCGTCCTTCCTTTGAATTTCACTTCTGTGACTTCGGCAGTCTTTTGAAGGGAAAAAGTTCCACCAAGTTCCTTCGCCAAAGCTTCCACAACTTTAAAACCAATATTGTGGCGTGTTTCTTCGTATTTCGAACCGGGGTTTCCTAAACCGACAAATAGATATTTCATGCCACAAAGATAATTGCGAATTATTATTTACTGCAAAATGAAAGAACGCAAAGCTGATTGCGAATAACAAATGACCCTTTTAACTGAAAGTCCGAAGGTTGATCCGGAACAACCGATTAACCAAGAATCAATTATTTAAAAGTATAACTGGTAGTATTTACTTTTTTGATCTTCTCTTCACCAAAAGTAACACTGATGGTTCTGCTTGTTTGAATGGAAGGCATCCAACCGCTGCTCAATTGCATTTGCAGTTTTTCGGTATCCTCAAAATCGATCTTCATATCGTCAATCTTGAAGTCCTTGCTCTCTGCCGGAACAAATAATTCGAAAAACGTCTTCATATATCTTTTCAATTCATCCTGATTCGGTTTGTACCTGATAGAAATCGATGCAAGGTCCTTTGTCTTATTGATGGTTTGCAGGGTGATCTTTCCGGATCCCTTTACCACGATATCCATCAAACAGGGAATCTCCACATCAATTTCAGCAGGTTTATTCAAAACCAGTTCCATCCCATAATTGCCGTGGATTGCCATAATGTCGCCTAAATAAAGCACCTCGATATTTTCCGGCTTGGCAAATTCGATCAGCACATCATCCAGCATTTTAATTACAGGTTTTGCAGCTTCTGCACCCTTGTTTACAACTAGCTGCTTTTTGAATTCTTCACACTTCTTTTTAAAGTCTTTCTGTAATTCGGCTGTATTCAAAATTTTCTGGTAGATTCCTAATTCATCCGTTTGATAACGGATCGGCGCACTTGTTTGAAACGAATTCATTAATTCCTGCAACTGCGGATCATACCCTTCAACGGCAGATTTCAGGTATTTCATTTCCAGAACATAACTGTTATCCGTACTGTCAATTACCGTTATTTCCAGATCATAGGTGTTTGATTTCTGTTTGGTCGGCTGTGTGCTCCCTGATTTGTTGGTAACATCGGTTTGAGAAACCTGGTAAGACACTTTGTCACCGATATTCCAATACCCGATTGTGGTTACTTTGGAAGAAGAAACCAGGTTTGGTTGTTCCTGGGAAAAAAGGTTGAACGAAAAAGTTAGGACGGCGATTAAGAAATGGATCTGTTTCATGCCACAAAGATAATTGCGAATTATTATTTACTGCAAAATGAAAGAACGGAAAGGAAAATGTGACCTAAAACTTAGCGCTCTTTGCTACTCTGCGGTTCATTTACCCCGGTTAACCCCCATTTTTAACCGCAGGAACACCCTATACCGATAAGAATTCGGTTGAATAACTATATTTGGAATAAAGAAAACAAAAACTCATGCGTATACTCGGTATCATTCCGGCCCGTTATGGCTCTTCCCGTTTCCCGGGTAAGCCGCTCATTGATCTGAAAGGAAAAACCATGATCCGTCGTGTAGTAGAAGGAGCTGCAAAATCTTCTCTTTTAACAGACCTGGTTGTGGCTACGGATGATACCCGAATCGTGGATGAGGTTTCCGGTTTCGGAGGGAAAGTTATGCTGACTGATGCCAAACACCCGACGGGCACTGACCGCTGTGCAGAAATCGTAAGAACGCTTTCGGAAACATACGATGTGGTGATCAATATCCAGGGTGATGAACCTTTGGTGGATGCAAAACAGCTGGACCAATTATTACAGGCTTTCAATGATCCGAATGTACAAATTGCAACACTTGCTTCCCGGAAGATCGGAATGGAGGATATCGTAAACCCCAACCGGATCAAAGTGGTGGTAGATAAGAATCGCAGCGCACTTTATTTTTCACGTAGTCCGATCCCGAATTTCGCTAACGCAAAAGGAGAACCTCTGGAAATATATCCGTTCTTAAGACACATCGGATTGTATGCTTACCGTTCTGATATTTTGCTTCAATTGAGTGAACTGGAAGAAACAAAACTGGAACAGATTGAATCCCTGGAACAATTGCGCTGGTTGTACAACGGCTATGCTATCCGGGTTGTAGAAACTGAAATTGAAACCCCCAATATTGATACGCCGGAAGACGTTGACAAAGTATTGGCTTTAATCTCATAAAAACCATCAAATCCCATAACTAAAACTATGAAACTACTTTTTCAACTATTACCCTGCACCCTTGCATTTGGTGCATTCTCACAAAAGATGAGCTACCAGGTCGACCTGAACAATTGCGTAAAAGACCATCTTGCCGTGACATTAAATACGGCTTATAAAGGAAAAGACACCGCAGTTTTTAATTTCCCGATGACAGTGCCCGGAACCTATGCCGTTTTGGACTACGGCCGGTTTATTACTCAATTCAAGGCTTTTGATTCGGCAGGAAAGGCTTTGAAAGTGAAGAAAAAAGGCAATAATTCTTTTATCATCGTTCCCGGAAAAGATGTAGCCAAAGTGCAATACCTGGTGGACGATTCCTGGGAAGAAAAAAACGGTAAAACCAAGATCTTTGAACCTGCCGGAACGGGTTTTGAAAGCGGTAAATACTTTTACATCAATAACGGCGGGCTTTTCGGGTATTTTGGCCTGGAATGGAACAATGAATACGACATTACCTTCAAGAAACCTAAAAACCTGAACGGCTTTACGACGCTTGACAGTAAATCAACTACGGAAGACCAGGTCACTTTTTGGAGTAAAAATTACCACGACCTAATCGACAACCCCATTTTGTTTACCCACGAAAAAGACGAAAATATCCGCGTTCAGGGAACAGATGTGATTATTGCTTCTTATCATGAAGGAATGGATTCTTCAGCTTATTACATCAAGAATAAGATCGATTCTGCCATGGTGGCTATTGATCAGTTCGTGGGCGGGAAACTTCCTGTCGATAACTACGCTTTTTTAAATTTCATAAAGGATTACAGGGAATTGGAAGCTGTTTTCAACGGTGAGAAAAAGATCGGGCTTTTCCAAAAAATAAAGCTGGGAAGATCTTTGGGCGGACAAGGTTTCGGAGCTTTGGAACACGGGCATTCTTCCTCATATTTCCTTCCTGATTTCGGTCAGAACAGTTATACGGATATGGTTTATGAAACCGGAATACACGAATTCATGCACATCTATTCACCTTTGAGTCTGCATAGCCAGTATATCGGAGAGTTTAACTATACCAAGCCGGTAATGTCTAAACATTTGTGGCTGTATGAAGGCACAACGGAATATTTCTCGGTGCTTGTTGCCATGCAGGGAGGTTTGACTTCTGTAAAATCAACGGTTGAAAATACGATCAAGGGGAAAATAATGAGTGCGTCATCTTACCCGGACAATATGCCGTTTACGGTAATGAGCGCGAATGTTTTTGACAAACCTTATTCCGATCAATACTCCCAGGTTTACGAACGGGGTGCTATTATGGGAATGCTGCTCGATATTGAGATCATGCGACTGACAAACGGTGCAAAGACATTAAAGACAGTGATCTTCGATTTGTGCAGTAAGTACGGAAGCAGTCGTTCTTTCAACGAAGAAACTTTTGTGGATGAATTTGTAGCGCATGTTCATCCGGATTTGAAGAATTTCTTCACCAAATATGTTGAAGGAACAACGCCATTGGCAATCGAGGAAACGTTTAAGGTTATCGGTATTGATTATTCGAAATCGAAAAAAGGAACTGTTCCGGCTCATTTCTTTACGGATAAGGATTGTGGTGTTACTGCCGATAATCGGATCATTAATGGAAAGGTAGCGATTAAGAAGGCGGATGAAACCAATGTTTTCGGTCTGAAAGCAAAGGACATAGTGGATTACCAGGAACTGAAGAAAGTTTACAAGAACGAAGACGGCAGTCTTGTCGCGGAAGGAACAATGGTTACCATCCATGTGGAACGAAAAGGAAAACAAGTAGCGCTTACTTTCCCGGCGAAATTCAAGGAAGGAACACTTTACAATACCATAGAGATTATCAAAGACATGACCCCGGAGCAGGAAAAGTTATTTAAGCTTTGGTCGACAGGGAAATAGTCATCAACTTTACGTGAAAAGTATTGAATTTTTAATATTTTTCACGTAAAGTTGCTTATCTTTATCTAAAGGATAAGTGTGATAAATCAAACAACAATAGACCGGTTAGACGATTTGAAAAGGAGGTATTTACTACTTGCTCAGGGTAATGAAGAACTTCTAAAAGAGATAGCCTTTGCCGAAATTCCTGAAATGGTCTATAACTCCAATGCCATAGAAAATTCGACACTTACTTTAGAAGATACGGAAAAGATTCTTATTGGAAACGAGCTTCCCAGAGCGGTCAACATACGGGAAGTATTTGAAGCAAAGAATTTGGCGCAGATTACTGAAATGTTACTTGCCAAACCCAAGCAAAAACAATCTGTTAAGTTGATTTTGAGTTTACACAAGTTGCTCCTTTCAAATATTGATGACCACATTGCCGGACGTTTCAGAAGCGGGAAAGAATGGGTTCGAATAGGAAATCATCTGGGTGCAAATCCTCTGTTTGTAAACCAGTTGATGCAAGAGCTTATTGAACAATACAACGGAACCAAAGATGGTTATTTTTTGGATAAAATAGCGCATTTTCATGCAGAGTTCGAAACTATTCATCCATTTGTAGATGGAAATGGACGAATGGGTAGAGTACTTATCAATCTTCAATTAATGAATTGCGGGCTTCCTCCAATCATTATTCAAAACAAAAGTAAACATACCGAATACTATCCACTTTTTAATAGTTATCCAACCACTATGCGGTATGATGGCTTCACAAAACTTTTTGCTCTTCTTTTGCAGGAATCTTTGAACAAAAGAATAACCCAGCTAACAGCCAAAAAGATTATTCCACTCTCGTTTTGGGCTTCTCAGAATGATATCAAGCCGAATATTGCGGCTAACAAAGCCAAACGACAAACAATACCAGCATTTCGATTACGTGAAAAATGGATGATTGACTCCGATTTTAAAATTTAAGCGGATTAAAAAACGGAAGATTACTCTTCCGTTTCCGATATATTTTCTTGGGCCGAATGCGTATCTGTCTTTGCAACTGCTTTCCCTTTATTTTCTTTCGGGAAGTATTTTCGCTGTCTGAAAATGATCATAATCACCCCGATACTGATAGCTGCATCCGCAACGTTCCAGATAGCGGGGAAGATCTGGTTGTCTCCATTTTTATCGTACCACGGAACCCAGGAAGGCCATTCCACGTTGAACTGGAACATATCCACTACGTTGCCCAGTAAAAATCCGGTATGGCGTGTTTCCTGTTTGCCCATAATACCGCAATCCGACCAAACCCCGGATCCTTCCAGGTGATTGAATGCAATACAAGGATCGTAGTCAAAAATGAAGTCGTAGAACATGGAATCGATGAGGTTACCGGTTGCTCCGGCAAAAACCAGTCCGACGGCTAACAGGAATTCTGTTTTAGCTCCTTTGCGCCATTGTTTTACGAAGTAATAAGCGATAGCGATACTTGCAAATATGCGGAAGATGCTCAATCCCAATTTGGCCCAGATACTTGCACCAAAGGTTGTCCCGAACGCCATTCCCTGGTTTTCGATATACAATAATCGAAACCATGAACCAATCGCATTTACAGGAGGATCGTAATAATTAAAGTGGGTCTTCACCCAAATTTTTGTTATCTGATCAATCAGCAATATGCAGAATACCGCTATTAAAACGATATAGAGTTGTTTTTTCAACTTATTTGTTTTGCATGTTTTTAGCTTCGATGCTCAATGTAGCATGCGGTACCAGTTTCAAACGCTCTTTTTGGATCAATTTACCTGTAACACGGCAGATTCCATAGGTTTTATTCTCAATACGCATCAGGGCATTTTTCAGGTTTTCGATAAACTTCTCCTGGCGAGCTGCTAACTGAGCTACTTCTTCACGAGATAACGTTTCTGACCCATCCTCCATCATATTGAAAGTTCTACCCGTATCATCAGTCCCATGATTGTCATTTGACAAAGATGCTTTCAACATGTCATAGTCGACATTTGCTTCTTTCAACTTCTCGTTGATCAATTGACGGAATTCTTCCAATTCACTATCTGAGTATCTTGTTTTCTCTTGTGACATTGCAACGTAATTTTTGAAATTCGCACAAAAATAATCGAATTTTCAAAGGACCAAAGCGAAAAGAATGAATGGTAACAATTACTTATTCACAGAAATCAGATTTTAACACCTTTTATTGTTGGAAAACCCTTGAAAACCTCAATAAAAACCCACAATCACATAAAATGTTAAAGAGAACTAATAATGCCTGCAGTATATTCCCGTTTCGGCTATGATTCTAAATCAAAAAACCTTCTTCCCAGGGTTTATACCGTTGAAAAGAAGGTTTCTCTGTTTATTATTAGGGGTAACTCAAACTTAGTGACCGTCTGCTACAACAGCTTTTGCGCCTTTTTTATAGCGGATCAGGAATACCACCGGGACACAGATCAGGATCAGGGAAGCAACCATGAAAAATCCGTGGTTGTAGCTCACCAGCATCTGCTGTCGGGTCATTAATCCATCCAGTGTCCGATTGGCCATTTCTGCTGCCTGGACCGAATCAAATCCTTTGGAAACGAAATTCTGGGTGAAGGCCTGGAGGCGTTCGTTAACCGCATCACTGTATTGATTGATGTATCCGATCATATTCCCGCGGACCAATGCATTGGTATTCGTTAAGTAAACATTGATCAAAGCAATACCAACAGAACCTCCCAACTGACGGATCATATTAGCCAAACCGATTGCTTGCGGCATATCCCTCGGATTTAGTCCCTGGACTGCCAGCGAAAGAATTGGCGACATCATGAATGCCATCCCGAAACCGCGCAGTACGAACGGCAGGTAGAAATTTCTTTCGGAAGAATCCGGTGAAGAGAAAGACAGGAGCATCACGAAGCTGAAAGTCATCGCAATTCCGAAGAGAATGACCGTTTTCGGATTCATACCACCTCCCAGCAAGCGGCCCACCAAAGGCATGGCAACAGCCGTACAAAGTGCTCCCGGAATCATGAACATACCCGTTTGTGTGGCTGTCCAACCCAATGAGATTTGTACAAAAAGCGGGAAGATAAATACCGTTCCGAATAACATCAAACCGAGCAGGAAGTTCATAATGGAACCCATGATCATGTTGTAATTCTTATACAAGCGGATATTTACAGCCGGATAATCGATGCGTAATTCACGGATAATGAAAGCCGCAAGCGCTCCCAAACCGATAATAGTCATCGCAGTAATCTCATGGCTTTCAAACCAGTCTTCGGCAGTTCCTTCTTCCAGTACATATTGGATCGATCCGATCGAAATAACCAGGAAAAGGATTCCCCACCAGTCGATTTTCTTGGGCCTGACGGCTCCGGGTCGATCTGTGACGTAGCGATAACTTAAGATCGTTGCCACAATACCGATTGGAATGTTCACGAAGAAAATCCAGTGCCAGGAGAAGTTATCCGTAATGTAACCTCCAAGAGTCGGTCCGAAAGTCGGTCCCAGGATCAATCCCATCCCGAAGATTGCATTCGCGGTAGAGATTTTTTCCGGCGGGAAAGCTCCGATGATAATGGATTGTGCCGTTGAAAGCAAACCACCACCGCCTAAGCCCTGCACGAAGCGCCAGAAAACGAGGGTCCACAAGTTGGTGGAAAGTCCACACATCAGGGATGCCACTGTGAAGACAATCACAGAGCCGGTGAAGTAATTTCGGCGCCCGAAAAGGTCACTGAGCATACTTGTAAGCGGAATGATAATCACGTTTGAAATGGCATAAGCTGTTACAACCCATGCGATCTCTGTTGTTGTTGCACCTACGTTACCACTGATCTCGCGTAATGAAACATTGACAATGGTCGTATCGAGTAGTTCGAGAATGGCACAACTGATCGCCGTGATTACCAGGATCCACTTTTCAGCCCCAGTTGGATATACAATGGGTGTTTTTAAAGCAGTTCCTTCCACGATTACTTCACTTTTACAGATACATATGCGCTTAGTCCCGGGAAAAGCATTTTCACCTCTTCTTTTGTCAAATGATCAATCGAAATTTTTACAGGAACACGCTGCACGATTTTTACAAAGTTACCTGTTGAATTGTCAGGAGGAAGTAAGGAGAATTTCGCTCCCGTTGCCCCTACAAACGAATTCAATTTACCTGTCAGTTTGATATGCGGGTAAGCATCTACTTTGATTTCGACCGGTTGACCGACTTTCATGTTCTCCAACTGCGTCTCCTTGAAGTTTGCAGTTACCCAAAGGCTTGAATTATCGATTGCCGAACAAACAGCCTGACCGGTAGAAACGTATTGTCCTACTTCAACGCTTCTTTTGGAAACGATCCCGTCGCAAGGAGCTTCGATCGTTGCATAATCCAATTGGGTTAAAGCCAGTTTCAATTCTGCTTCCCGCTGACGGATCAAGGCCTCAGCCAAAGAGATCATAGATACTTGTCCTAGAGCCTGTGATCTCACCCCTGCTGATTGGGATTGGGAAACTTTCAATTGTTTCAAAGCTGAATCGTAAGTTGCCTGCGCCACTTCCAGCTCTGCATTGCTGTTATCCAATTCTGCCTGAGTTGCAGCTTTTGCCGCAAACATGTTTTTTGTACGCTTGTTGTCTTCTTTTGCTTTATTCAGTCGCGCTTTCGCTGAATTGATGCTTTCCTGAGTTGTTTCAGTAGAGAACATGGCAGCGCTTGCACTTTGATTGGAAGCTATTGCGTTGCTTTTTACGGCATTCAGGTTCGCTTTTGCATTCTCCAATGCAGCTTCTGCCTGAGCTACTTTTGCTTTGTATTCTGTGTCATCAATAGTCACGAGCAATTGTCCTTTTTTCACTTCCTGGTTGTCTTCGAACAATACTTCTTTGACATAACCCGTGATCGAAGAACGGATCGGGATGATATTGGCGTCTAACTGTGCATTGTCTGTAGATTCCGTATTTCCGCCTATCATAAAGATTACAATTCCTGCAACCACTGCAGCAATGATACCTCCGATGATGAATTTCATTTTAGAGCCTTTCTTTTCTTTTTTTGTTTCCTTTTCCATGAGTGTTTTAATTAAAATTTGATTGAACCTGATGTTGCGTTGATTGTTGAAATGGCATTCATTCGTTTGATTTCGTGAACTTTCTTATTGAGTTTTGCCTGAAGTTCAGCGTTCAATTGTGACAAATAATTTACAACGGTAATCTTGCCATTTTCCATTTGAGCGGTTGCTGTTGATGTTACATGGTGTCTTTTTTCAATGATCACATCGTCTTTTTCGATCATTTGTGCCAGGGCATTTAACTGAGCTGTTTGTGTGTTTAAAGAAGATTCGATATTGAAAAGGAATGCTTCTTTTTGAATCTCAATCAGGCTTTTGTTCAGTTCAACTTTTGTTTTCTCTCTTTTCAAACCGTATAAAGAACTGATGTTCCAGCGTACCGTTAAGTTTGCACTACCAAAAAAACGCAGTTCCTGGTTGATGAAGTTTGGCCCCGGACGCCCATAGTTACCGGCAGCTCCAACCGTTACTTTTGGAATCGCATTTGAATTGATTTGTTTGAAACGCGCGTCCAATAGTTTTGCCTGCAAATCGAAGATCTTCATTTCCGGGCGTTGGATCTCAATACGTGCAGCAGTTCCGCCAATTGGGGTTTCTGCCATCACCGTATTTTCATCCACTGGTTTTCCAATGTAAAGCGTCATCGTTTTGTATAATCCCTCTAACTGGAATTTCGATTCGATGATGTTCTGATCCGTTTTCAGGATCTCCGCTTCCAGTTCGTCAAGGGAACTTGCCAATACTAATCCGTTGTCCACACCGGCTTGCATGTTTTTAGCACGGTTTGAAAGATCTTCTTTGTAAAGTTCCAGGATTCTTAAGTTCTCACGACCTAAAAGGACATTTACATAAAGTTGATTGACGCGCTCCACCAGTTTGTACAATTCCACTTCATTCTGCTGAATGGTCAATTCGGAACTCAGGCGTTCCACGCTGTGTTGCGATTTCGTTTGTCCGCCGTCGATGATTGTCTGTTCTAAGCTTAAAGAAGTCATGTAAGCATCGTGAGGGAATTTTAAATCCATTCCCGGGAAATTAAATTGCACAACTTCCGTGTTGTAAGTTGCCTGTCCCATGAATGAAAGTTTTGGCAGCCAGTTCTCACGGATTGCCTTTTCGTTTTGTTCAGTTTGTTGTAGTGTAACTTCGTTTTGTTTGATCAATGGATAGTTTTTCTTCGACCAGGCAATGCAAGAATCCAGCGAGATGGCGTTTTGTGAAAACCCGATTCCCGACGCAGCAATGCTTAGTACTGTAAGTAATTTGCGCATAATTGTTTGATTTATTGAAATTTGAAGGAAATGAAATCTTTGACGGATTGTTTGATTTTATCTTTGGCGTCACCATCCCAGTCATAGCCATTTTTTTTCAGCATGACTTTGTAAAGCGGAGACGCCAGGAAAGGGTATGCGCACATGGAATGCAGATTGACCATAAATAATACAGGATCGAACCACTTGACTTCACCATTTGCAAAAGCTGCTTCCAGGGTTGGAATGAGCAAAGACCGCTGGTTCTTCATGTGCTTCACTTTTTCATGGAACATTTCCGGGTTGATGGAAATCTCTTTGATGATGAACATGGACATCTGCGGGTATTCGCTGAAAAACTCGAACATGTTGTCTACGTACTGCATCAAACGCTCCTTGATTGGAAGGGATGTGTCTCCGATTACCCTCATCTGCGAGAAATACTTTTCCAGTGCTCCGTCAAAAACAGCGTCAAATAATTTCTCTTTGCTTCGGAAATAATAGTGAAGCAATGCTTTGTTGATTCCCGCAGTATCAGCAATGTCCTGCATCCTTGCGCCATAAAGACCATACTTCATAAAAACATCCTTGGCAGCCTCCAAGATCTTTTCTTCCGTTGTTGAATCCTTTAATCCCATAGTTTAATTATTGAGTTTAACTAAATGGTTAAACTTTTTCGCAAAACTACTTAGTTAATTTTGATTCATAACTATTGTTGTGCAAAAAAATGTTATCAAAATGCAAAATAATGTTCCGGCATCTATCGGAATCAAAATCCTAAAAGGCATTTACGAGTTAAAAACGAATACTTATTAGAAGGTTTTTGATGGTTCTTTTTTCCTATTAGTAGGGATGAATGAACTGCAGGATTTAGTTTGAGATCAAGTAAAACTCTGCGTGTGAAAAAGCACTGTTTTTTGATTTAAATTAGTTGTTGTTTTCATATCTTTACAGTCCTTAATTTTAGAAAGAGCAGTTTGTATGAACAACTTTGAAATTACAACTCCAACAACCCTTGTTTTTGGGAAGGATCAGCTACCACGTATCTCTCAATTACTCAAAGCTCAGGCAGCTGATGGGAAAGTAATTATTTTGTATGGAGGAGGCTCCATTGAAAAATCCGGATTCCTGGACAAACTGAAAGCAGAACTGTCGGATTTGGAACTGCATTTTTTCAAAGGAATTGAGGCAAATCCGGAGTATACAACCTTAATGAAAGCGGTCGAATATATCCGTGAGCATAAGATCGGGTACATGCTGGCGGTTGGAGGCGGATCTGTCATTGACGGAGCGAAGTTTATTTCAGGTGCTGTGAATTATGCCGGAGATCCATGGGATGTATTGACCCAGGTTCCCGGATGTACATTTACAAGTGCAGTTCCTTTCGGATGTATCCTGACTATTCCTGCAACCGGATCGGAATCTAACTCCGGGGCGGTAATCAGCCGTTCGGAATTGAAAGAGAAAAGAACGATGGGCGGACCATTATTCTTTCCGAAGTTTGCCTTATTGGACCCGACTTTTGTGGCAACTTTACCAAAACGCCAAATCGCCAACGGTGTCATTGATGCTTATACACATACGATGGAGCAATACCTCACCCTTAAAGGAGAGAACTTATTGCAGGAACGCTATGCGGAAGGAATTCTTTCTACCCTGATTGAGATCGGGGAGAAGGTGCTGGAAAATCCGGGAGATTATGAACTTGCGGCGACCCTGATGTGGTGTGCGAACCAGGCATTGAACGGAGTATTGCGCTGTGGAGTTACTACCGACTGGGCTACACACATGATTGGACATGAATTGACAGCTTTGCATGGAATTGATCATGCGCAGACATTAGCGATCATTGCTCCGAGATTATATGAAGTAAAATTCGAAAGCAAAAAAGCAAAATTGGCACAATACGGTAAGCGTGTTTGGAAACTGGAAGGATCAGACGATCAGGTTGCCCGCAAAGCAATTGCCAAAACAGAAGAATTCTTCCATAAACTGAGTGTTAAAACGCGTATTTCCGAATATACTTCCGATTACCACGATACAGCACAAATTGTTCACGACCGGTTTGTAAAACGCGGTTGGACGGGATTAGGAGAAAATAAGGACCTTACTCCAAAAGAAGCAGCGTATATCGTTAACCAGGCTATTTAATAATGGGACTTTCAAACAGGTATACAATCCGCAGAGAAGCATCGCCCGCTTTAATTGATTTATTGACCCAGACTACATTGGGTACAAACGGTGCGCGTTACAAGCATTTGGATACACCGACACGTATTTTGGAAGCGGATAATCCTTTGTTTATTTCCCTGGAGCGGGATGGAAAAGTGCAGGGAAACCTGACTTTGTGTGATCGTGGAAAACAATGGTACGTGCGTTATTTCGCTTTTGCAAACCAGAAACAAGCATCTAAAAATGTCAATCGCGTGCCTAAAAGCAATTCGCGTTTGAAAATGGAGATGGCGAGTTTTTTTGATGAGATTTTCGACGGGAAATTAGGAGATGCCCCCGATGCTTTTTATGCCTATATCGATCCGGCAAATGACCGTAGTAAGTGGATGTCCGAACAGTTCGGTTTCCGTACGGAGGCACAGTTGATCACTCAGTCTTTCAGTCGCACAAAACCTCGGACTGTTGCACATGTTAAGCTCATAGAATCGGAAGAAGATATCAATGCATGCCTGGAAAAAGTTTCCGGTTCACATGCTTATTTTGTTTCACATCATGCTAAAAAGGGCCCGTTTTACGGTTATTTCAACCAAGCCGGAGAAATTACAGGCTTTGTGAAAGTGACCAAAGCCAACTGGGTGATTGAGCGTCTGCCGGGTTTGCTGGGAGGGATTTTTACCAAATTGATCACCATTACTCCCGGAATCAGACGAATAGTAAAACCAAAGAACCACAGTTTCCTGGTCCCGGAATCCCTTTGGGTCAAAGACAACGATCCGGGTGTTTTATCTGCCCTGCTGGAAGGAATTTTAGCAGCAGAAAAAGTCAATATGATGCTTTGGTTTGTTGATCGCAGAGATGCGCTTTGGCGGGAAACCCGACAATACGTTGACTGGGGTTTGTTCCATAAAATGACTCCGCAGCCGATTGTTGATGTGGTAGTGCTCCGCAAGAATCCGCTGAAAATGGACGAGCTGCGCTCCAAGCCGATTTTTGTGGCGGGTTGGGATATGGTTTAAGAACAGAGCGAAAATGAGAAACAGAATGATGGTGCGATGGTTCTTTAAATAAACATTTGACACCATTATTTCGGAAAAATCGTTAAATTCAAATCCTTATGAAATAAACGGTTCGTTTGTTTGTTAACCAATGAACGAAGACGTAACTTTGTATGTCGAATACTGATTTTATGCATCCTTATAAAGCAGGCCCTTTATTGGAACAAATCATTATCCCGCAGGATTTGAGGGATAAAATGACTGTGGATCAATTGCCACAGGTTGCAGATGAAGTACGTCAGTACATCATTGATGTCATTTCCGAAATTGGGAACTCGCATTTTGGGGCCAGTTTGGGAGTGGTGGAATTGACAGTTGCATTGCATTATGTATTCAATACTCCTTACGATCAGTTGGTTTGGGACGTTGGCCACCAGGCTTACGGACATAAGATCTTAACCGGCCGCCGGGATGTTTTCCATACAAACCGTACAAAAGGCGGAATCTCCGGATTCCCGAAACGCTCCGAGAGCGAATACGACACTTTTGGCGTGGGGCATTCATCTACTTCCATTTCTGCTGCTTTGGGAATGGCTGTTGCAAGTCGTTACAAAGGAGAAAAGAACCGGCACCACATCGCTGTAATCGGTGATGGAGCAATGACTGCCGGAATGGCTTTTGAAGGAATGAATCATGCCGGTTTTGAGAAAGACGCCGATCTATTGGTGGTTTTGAACGACAACTGCATGTCTATCGACCCGAATGTGGGGGCCTTAAAAGAATATTTGACGGATATCACGACTTCCCACACTTATAATAAAGTGAAAGATGAGGTGTGGAAACTGCTTGGAAAAGTGAGCAAATTCGGACCGGATGCACAATCCATTGTTTCAAAAATATCCGGTGCTTTGAAAGGTTCCATCCTGAAGCAGAGTAATTTATTTGAATCCCTGAATTTCCGTTATTTCGGTCCGGTAGACGGACATGATACTATTAGTTTGGCGAAAGTACTCGAAGATTTGAAGGATATCCCGGGACCGAAAATCCTGCACTGCATCACGCGAAAAGGAGCCGGATACAAATTTTCAGAGGAAGGAGATCCGACGAAATGGCATGCACCGGGAATTTTCAATAAGGAAACAGGTGAAATCGTTAAAGTTGTCCCGAAATCTCCACAGCCTCCGAAATACCAGGATGTATTCGGGCATACGATCGTGGAATTGGCCGAACAAAACGAGAAGATCATGGGAATTACACCTGCCATGCCGACCGGTTGTTCATTGACATTTATGATGGATGCCATGCCGGATCGTGCATTTGATGTGGGAATTGCCGAACAGCACGCAGTTACGTTCTCAGCAGGTCTGGCCACACAGGGATTAATACCTTTCTGTAATATTTACTCTTCATTCATGCAGCGTGCCTACGACCAGGTATTGCACGATGTGGCTCTGCAAAACCTTCCTGTGGTGTTTTGTCTGGACCGCGGTGGATTGGTCGGAGCAGACGGAGCAACGCATCATGGCGCTTACGACATTGCTTACATGCGCAGCATTCCGAATATGATTGTTTCAGCACCGATGAATGAAGCAGAATTAAGAAACCTGATGTTTACTGCCCAGGCTGAAAATCACGGGCCATTCTCTATTCGTTACCCACGTGGGAATGGTGTTATGACCGAATGGAAAACACCGATGAAAGCAATCCCTATTGGTCAGGGACGAAAAGTAAGCAACGGAGAAGATATCGCATTGGTGACAATCGGTCATGTGGGGAATTTTGCCCAGGAAGCCATTCAATCCCTAAAGGAAACAGGAGCATCTGTGGCACATTATGACATGCGTTTCGTGAAACCGCTGGATGAGATATTGTTACACGAAGTATTTACCAAATTTGATAAGGTAATCACGATCGAAGATGGTTGCATCATGGGTGGATTTGGCTCTGCGGTAATTGAATTTATGGTTGACAATAACTATCGTTCAACTGTTGTCCGATTGGGAATTCCGGATAAATACATCCATCATGGAACTTCGGAAGAGTTACACATTGATTGCGGTTTTGATGCCGGATCGATTGCTGCAAAAGTGAAGGAATTGCTAAATATTTCGACTTCTGAAGAGCAAAGATCTCAAAGTGAGGCAGGTTAGAAATACCTATAGCTTTTTACCAATTTATTTCCTGACTGATTCATCGATAAGCTCTAATTTTGGGCCATGTCGAATTTTATCCTCATTGGAGTTTGTTTCCTGGCTGGCTTCGCACTTAGAAAATCAGGTGTTTTGGCAAAAGGAAGCCATCATGGGATAAATGTCTGGATTATTTATGTGGCGCTTCCTGCTGCGACTCTGAAATACCTTCCCGGTATCGTTTGGTCGAATGATCTCATCATTCCGTTGCTCACTCCCCTGATTTGTTGGCTTGGAGCTTGGCTGCTGACTGAACTGGTTTCAAAACCCTTTCATTTTGACAGAAAGACGAAAGCCGCTTTTTGGATCGTTGCCGGACTGGGAAACACGTCCTTTATTGGTTTTCCGTTAATTTCAGCTTATTACGGCGAAAAATACCTGTCGATAGCCGCCGTGACGGATCAAATGTCATTCTTTATACTGGCGGTTCTTGCATCCGTTGTTGCGATGAGAGCTTCCGGGAGTGCAAAAGCAGATTTTAAGACAATCAGTTTGAAGCTCCTGAAATTTCCGCCTTTCATAGTTATTATTCTTGCTTTGATCTTACCGCATTTTATTTCTTTCGAACCGATCAATCCGTTGGTTTCCACTTTGGCTTTGACACTTTCTCCGCTGGCACTATTTTCAGTTGGTTTGCAGTTTGAATTAGGAAAAATGCGCGATGTACTGAAACCCATTTTAGCGGCTTCTTTTTACAAATTAGTTCTTTCTCCATTGATTATTTTAGGATTGGCTTTTGCTTTTCACACCGGTGAAATGCAGACAAAAATCTCCGTTTTCGAAGCTTCTATGGGAACCATGATCAGTGCCGGAATTTTGAATGACCAGTTCGGGTTGAATCCGCGCCTGAGTAACCTCATTGTGTTTATGACAATTTTACTTTCATTTATAACGAGCGGAATTTGGTACCTGGTTTTGGAAATTTTAGTCTGACAGCAATTTGTTATGGATCTGCACAATGTTTACCGGCCGAAGCCGGATATTATCAAAAGTTATGGTTTTTTTATTAATTCTCTTTGCTGAACTGCACTAACGCTTGCTTTCCTTTACATCAGGCAATTGTTATTGCCTTGTTTAGTCTTCATCAGCCGCGGCTGACTCTTATCAAAAGCTACGCTTCTCCTAAATTATTTTCGCACTAATCAGCCGCGGCTGATCATAATTTAGTCTTTCCGCCGTGGCGGACTGCGCTTTTTCTTCTATTTTTGCAATTCATAGAAAAACAACATGAAACGAACAAAAATTGCTGATTTATTAAGTCAACCGAAAGTCGGGGAAACTTACCTTGTGAAGGGTTGGGTGCGATCATTTCGCAACGACCGTTTTATTCAATTGAATGATGGTTCTACTATCAATAATTTGCAGGGTGTAGTGGAAGCGTCTAATTTTGACGAGGCAATTTTGAAAAAAATAACCACAGCGGCATCCGTTGGATTGACAGGTGTTTTGACTGAATCACAAGGAAGCGGGCAAGCTGTAGAACTGCAGGTTTCAGCAATTGAGATCATCGGTGAAGCACACCCGGATGATGTTCAGAAAACGATTTTACAACCGAAAAAGCACAGTTTGGATATTCTGCGTGAGCAAGCGCATTTGCGATTCCGTACAAACCTGTTCGGAGCGGTTTTCAGAGTGCGTCATGCCGTGAGTTATGCCATTCACCAGTTTTTTAACGATCGTGGGTTCTACTACATTCACACTCCGATCATTACCGGTTCGGATGCAGAAGGAGCAGGAGAAATGTTCCGTGTTACGAATTTAGATGCAAAGAATCCACCGTTGAACGAAGACGGATCTGTGAACTTTTCAGAGGATTTCTTCGGGAAAGCAGTGAACTTAACGGTTTCCGGTCAGCTGGAAGGAGAATTAGCTGCTTTGGCTTTGGGCCAGATTTATACCTTCGGACCAACATTCCGTGCTGAGAACTCCAATACTTCCCGCCATTTGGCAGAATTTTGGATGATCGAACCGGAAGTGGCTTTCAACGACATTCACGACAACATGGATTTGGCAGAAGATATGCTGAAGTACATCTGTGAGTACGTGATGAAGAACTGCGCAGATGACCTGAAATTCCTGAACGAGCGCGAAGCACAGGAACAGCAGTCAAAACCACAGAACGAACGAAACGAACTAGGATTGATCGAGCGTTTGCAGTTTGTAACAACGAATGATTTCAAACGAATTACGTATACAGAGGCGATCGATGTATTGATGAATTCAAACCATTACAAGAAAAAGAAGTTCAAGTACGATGTAAACTGGGGAACTGATTTACAGTCGGAGCATGAGCGTTATTTGGTTGAAAAAGAATTCAAACGTCCTGTGATCATTACGGATTATCCGGCATCTTTCAAAGCATTCTACATGCGCGCAAACGACGGATGTCAACCAGGAAAAGAGACTGTTGCCGCAATGGATATTTTATTCCCTGGAATAGGGGAAATGGTCGGCGGATCTCAGCGTGAAGAGCGTTTGGAAGTATTGAAAAAGAAATGTGCAGATTTCGGAATTCACGAAGAAGAATTGTGGTGGTACCTGGACACGCGTCGTTTTGGTTCCGTTCCGCATTCCGGTTTCGGATTAGGTTTCGAACGAATGGTGATGTTTGTTACCGGCATGACGAATATCCGTGACGTAATTCCATTCCCGCGTACACCGCAGAATGCAGAATTTTAAATAAGTTCAATAAAGGAGACTGAGTCCCGAATCTTCGGGAAAGTCTCCTTTGAAATAAATCCTTTCATTTTCCTTTAGTTTATTTATCTTTAGTCAAGAATAAAATCCTCAATGGCACTAAGGCAGCAGCTCACTCAAAAACTGGAACAAAGACTTTCCCCGCAGCAGATTCAATTGATGAAATTGTTGCAGGTTCCTACCATGGAATTAGACCAGCGTATCAAGCAGGAGTTAGAGGAAAATCCGGCTTTGGACGAAGGTGCTGAGGAAATAGAGGACGATTACGATAACGATCCGGAGGATGATTACAAAGATGACGAAAACGAATTCGATAACGATTTCGACATCAGTGACTATTTCGACGATGATACTCCCGATTATAAAACACAGGTAAACAATAAGAGCAAGGACGATGAGGAGCGTGGAGTTCCGCTTTCTGTAGATTCTTCTTTCCAGGATAAACTCACCGAGCAATTGCATCTGTTGGATTTGGACGACACCCAATTCCAAATAGCGGATACGATCATAGGCAACCTCGATGAATCCGGTTATTTAAATCGCGAATTGGACGCCATCGTAGATGATTTGGCTTTTTCTTCCAATATCATGGTTTCCGAAGAAGAAGTGGAGCACGTATTGAAAATTGTACAGGAACTGGACCCGGCGGGAATCGGTGCGCGTGATTTAAGAGAATGCCTGCTGCTTCAGATCGAACGCATCCAGGAAGGAAATATTACCTTATTTACGGCTAAAAAGATCCTGGAAGACCACTTCGAAGAGTTTACCAAAAAACATTACGATAAGATCCAGAAGAAACTGGAAATTGAGGACGAAGACCTGAAAGAAGCAATCGATGCGATTATCCGTCTGAATCCGAAGCCGGGGGGATCTTTGAAAGACAATTCGAAAAGTATTCAGCAGGTAATTCCGGATTTCATGATCGCGGAGTTTGATGGAAAACTGGAACTGTCTATTAACGGAAGAAACACCCCGGACCTGAAAGTTTCCAAAGAATATGAACAGCTGCTTAGAAGCTACAGTGAAGGAGCTAAAACATCAAAAGCGGACAAAGATGCGCTTCTCTTCGTGAAGACGAAACTGGAAGGGGCAAAATGGTTTATTGATGCGATACGCCAGCGCCAGCAGACACTTTATACAACGATGCATGCTATTATGATGTATCAGTACGAGTTCTTTTTGACAGGTGATGAAACGAATATGAAACCGATGATCTTAAAAGACATCGCGGAAATTGTGGGTCTTGATATTTCAACTGTTTCACGTGTTGCGAATTCAAAATATGTTCAAACGGCTTACGGAGTTTATTCCCTGAAATACTTTTTCTCCGAGTCACTTTCAACCGATTCAGGTGAAGAAGTTTCAACGCGGGAAGTAAAGAAAATCCTCACTGATGCGATCGAAGCAGAGAATAAAAAGAAACCTTTGACAGACGAACATTTGGCAAAATTGCTGAATGACAAAGGATACAACATTGCCAGAAGAACGATTGCAAAGTACAGAGAGCAGTTGAATGTTCCTGTAGCGCGTTTAAGAAAAGAACTGTAATGAAAGTTATTTCCAAGATCCTTTCCTGGCTTTTTTTGCCTCTTTTAGCACCTGTATACGCTGTTGTTATTACCATGTATACGGAAAGCTGGGAAGCTGATTTCTATCAGGGAGACAGCCTGTTTTCACTGGATGAACGGGCAAAGGAATTTTTCTTATACCTGTTCACTTCCTTTTCATTCCTGGCTCCCGCATTAACAGTACTTTTCCTTCAAACCAGGGGTTCGGTTACTTCTGTAATGATGGAAAAAAGAACGGAACGGATCATTCCTGCGGTTATGACTGTCTTATTCGGAATTTCTTTACTGGTAATTTTGTTGTTTAAAGTTCCTCAAAACCTTCCGGGTGCTCGATTTATCTTCGGACTCTCACTGGGGTCCCTGATCGCGGTAATTGTCTGTACAATTCTCACTTTTCGCTGGAAAGTTTCCCTGCATGCCGCCGGAATGGGAATTTTAACCGGTTTTCTTTACATGTATTACAGCAAAATGCTGCTTTTTCCAATGTGGATCCTGGTACTTGCATTTATAGCCAGTGGAATTGTCATGTCGGCAAGAATGTACCTGAAACTCCATACCTTAACCCAATTGATCATTGGTTTTGCAATCGGCTTTGCAGGCTTGGTGCTGGGGATCGAATTTTTCTTCCTTTATTATTAGGATTCAAATAGTTGCAAAGATTGTTGTTAAGTTCGATGACAGAAAAAGCACTTTTTTGTTAAATTTGTTTTGCCTCAGGAGACAACCTTTCCAATTTTTTGTTGTCTGTCAGGTACAGAACTAAAAACAAACCGCATTGAAGAAATTAATAATTGTAGCGGGATTCCTTATTTCCACATCGGTGTCTTTCTCCCAGGATATTGATTCAAGAATCCTCAAAAACAAAGGAAAACAAGCTGAAAAAATGTATGTGTACAACAAAAATTCATACAATTACCTCTTGTTCGAATTAGACCATTCTTATGAGCTTGTATCTAAAAAATCGCTTTCGAAAGAACAGATCAGCCTGATGAAAAAGGACATCACGTTAAGCGATTCGGATCTGGTGAACATCGGTACACCCAATTTTAATTTTTACGACCTGGGAATCAGATTATCTAAATCTGAAAGACAGTATGTACAGGTCAATAAAAAGAAAGTATTGGTTTTTTATGCCATTCCTGAAGTAACAAAAGCTTTTACCACAAGTCCTCTAAATACTAAATAGACACACCTGAACTTTATGAAGAATTTTCTTTTTGCGCTGATAACGTTATTGGCATGTAATGCTTTTTCGCAAACAACTATCCAAATGAATGCCGCAAGCAACGGGCAAACATTCAGTACCTGTAACGGTTTCGTGATCGATTCCGGCGGACAGGGCGGTGGCGGATACGGTGACAATGAAACAGTTGTTGTAACGATCTGTCCGGATACTCCCGGAGACATCATTTCCTTGATTTTCAACACATTCAATTTAAACACAACGGATGACAACCCTTCTCCGACTGTGACGAACGCAGATTACATGGATATTTATGATGGAAATTCCACAGCGGCACCTACACTTGGAACTTATTCCGGTACAGATCTGTTAGGTGTTGTCATTTCATGTACCCCTTTGAATACAAGCGGTTGTTTGACGATCCGTTTCCGATCTAATTCAACAGGAACGGGGTTATTTACAGCAAGTGCTACGTGTACAACACCTTGTGCTACACCAACAGCAGGAGGTTTTATTGTTGCGGGTGAAACTCCCGACAGTACCCGTATTTGTGTAGGAGATGCCGTTGATTTTTCCGGGGTTGGTTCATTTGCGGCACCCGGATTTACACTTGCCAATTATGCCTGGGATTTCATGGATGGAACGACTGCTGTGGGACAAAATGTATCCCACCAGTTTAATGCTCCGGGTCAATACCGCGTTCAATTGATTGTGACAGACAACAATGGCTGTACGAATACCAATTTATTAGATTTACAGGTTTTTGTTGCTACAATACCTAGCTTTGCCGGTTTCCCGGGTGATACTACCTTGTGTATGGGAGAAAGCGTGGTCCTTACGGCACAGCCGCAGCTTTACCCGGTGACCTGGACGGGATTCCCCGGATCCGTTACAGTAAATGACGGATGTTTGACAGATGATCAATTGGGAGTGGCACAGGAAGTTCCGATTACCCAAACAGGATTTAGCGCCGGAGCGACGCTTACACAGGTTAGTGACCTGGAAAGTTTGTGCCTGGAAATGGAACATTCCTTCATGGGAGATTTGGTGATTATTGTCGAATGTCCGAACGGACAAAGCCAGGTTTTGCACCAGCAGGGTGGTGGTGGCGTCCAGATCGGAGAACCCAACGAAGATGATAACGTGGATTGCAATGATCCGTCTACACAGGGAGTTCCCTATAATTATTGTTTTACGCCAACAGCCACAGAAACCTGGGTTGACTGGACTACCAATAACGGTTTTGCAGACACACTGCCAGCCGGAGATTACGCACCGATTCAGCCGTTTACCAATTTGCTGGGATGTCCTTTAAATGGTGTTTGGACTTTAACTGTAGTAGACAACTGGAGTGGAGATGATGGAACACTCTTCTCTTTCGGGCTGAATTTAGCACCCCATCTGTACGAACCGGTAACTACGTTCGAACCTCAGATCGGTTTGGGAAGCGATTCTTCTTACTGGGAGCTTCCGGCTATTTACGGAACGCGTTCTACAGATGGAGATGTTTTGACTGTTGTACCCGGAGCTCCCGGAACATATACTTACAATTATATTGTAATGGATAACTACGGTTGTCAGAATGACTCAAGCGTAACTATAACTGTAAATGAGAACCCACAGGCGGATGCAGGTCAGGATGCTACGATTTGTAACGGAACACCTATCCAGTTGGACGGAAATATTGTAGGTGGAAATACGAGTTGTGACTATACTTTCAACCTCATAGATTCCTGGGGTGACGGCTGGAACGGAAATAACCTGATCGTAGTAGTGAACGGAGTTACTTCGACCTTCACCATTCCGGGGGGACTGAATGAAACATATACTTTATCTATTCCAAACGGGGTTGCATTTACAGTGCAGTTCGACGGAGCTGGATCTTTTATAGGAGAATGTTCCTATGAAGTATTGGATGCATCGGGAACAGTGGTCTTGTCTGACGGAACAACCGGAAATGCTTCGACAACGGTTCACAATTTAACAGGGAACTGCCTGGGGAACTTGACTTTTGAGTGGACTCCGGCAGGTGCGGTTTCGAATCCGGCAATTTTGACTCCTACAGCAACAGTGAATACCAACACAACACTTACCTTGACGGTTTATCCGACAGGTCACCCGTTGTGTGCAACCTCAGACCAGGTCCTGATAAATATTTCTGCTTCTGCATACCCCGGAGCAGATAGTGTCTTGACAATTTGTGCTCAGGGTTCTCCGGAGGATTTATTCCCGCTTCTCGGACCAGGTGCTTCACCGAACGGAACATGGAGTGATCCTGCGGGGGTGGCAGTTACAATGCCATATGATCCGATCACTATGAATCCGGGCGTTTATACTTACTCAGTGGATTCCAACGGATGTATCTCCGAGGCAACAATTACGGTTACGGAAATCAATCCGACAGTAACTGCTGTGCCGACTGCAGCAGATTGTCACGGAATGGCAACCGGGTCAGCTGTTTTAACAGTAACCAATGCTTCGGAATACACTTTGAACGGAGGGCCGATTACACCAATTCAGTCACCATATGTAGCGGATGCGCTGGCAGCCGGGACTTACCAGGCTATCGTTTATAACGTTGGCGGATGTACGGATACGGTAGATTTTGTAATTACCGAACCTGATGCTTTGGAAATTACTTCTGTCACGCAGGATCTTGTCGTTTGTTCAGGTGACTTATCGACATTGAATGTCAGCGGAGCAGGAGGTTCAACCGCATATACATTTACCTGGCTTACAATTGCAGGAATACAGGGAGTTGGGACAGATATTCCTGTAACAACTACTTCAACGACGCAATATTGCGTGGTGATGACGGAAGCGTGCGGTTCACAACCGGATACTGCTTGTATGATTATTACAGTTCCGCAGTCTTTAAATTTGACACTTACTCCGGATGATGCGGCAGGTTGTTATCCGCATCACGTGATTTTCTCGAATGATACTCCTGGTCCGGGATCACCATTGATGAATACAATCGATTTTGGTGACGGATCGCCGGTTATTACGACAAACGGGTTGGATACCTGTTCCCATACCTACGAATTTCCGGGAGTTTACACAGTAAGTATTACTGCTGTTTCCGATACGGGATGTACTTATACAAATACGTTCCAGAATATGATAACCGTATACGACAAGCCGGTTGCGGACTTCAATATTTCCCCGAATCCGACGACGATTTTTGAAACACACATTCGCTTGAACAATAACAGCTCGACGGATGTTGTTTCCTACAACTGGTCTATTCCGGGAGCAGAGCCCAATCAGTCTTCGTATGAGGATCCGGCTGTGGAGCTTCCTGAGGGAATCGTTGCGAATTATAACGTGACGCTGGTTGTTACGAACGAGAACGGATGTATAGATTCAATCACTAAAATCGCAGTGGTAAATAGTGATGTGATCCTTTACGCTCCGAATACATTTACACCGGACGGTGATGAGTTTAACCAAACGTGGTTCCTGTACATGGACGGAATCGATATTCAGCAGTTTAACCTGAAGGTATTTAACCGTTGGGGAGAAGTGGTTTGGGAAAGCAATGATCCGAGCGCAAGATGGGATGGGACTTACCAGGGAATTATTGTTCCGAACGGTCAGTACACCTGGATTTTGGAAGCAAAGGAATTGATCAACGATAAAAAGTATACCTTTAACGGATATATCAATGTAATGCGTTAATGAAAGTACAGGTTTTTACAGGAAATCCCATTCAGCAAAACGGTTCAATCGTTTACAATGAACAAGGTGATGCGGTCATTATTGATCCGAGTTGCTACGAACGTTATGAACAGCAGGAGTGGCTTGATTTCATTGAAGAAAATAAGTTGAAAGTGCATGCGGTATTGAATACGCATTGTCACATCGACCACGTTACCGGGAATGCATTTATGGTAAATCATTTCGGTGTTCCTTTCATGGCTCACAAAGAAGAACTGTTTACCTTAAGTTTTGCAGAGCGCTCCGCACAGATGTATGGGTTAGCAGCGTATGTACCATCTCCGGAACCAACGGATTATTTGACAGACAACCAGGTGTTAAAATTTGGAGAACTGGAATTGAAAGTGATTTTCGGACCCGGACATTCCGTTGGGCACGTAGCTTTCTACAGCGAAGCGGATAATCTGCTGATCGGAGGTGACATTCTGTTCAAAGGAAGTTTTGGACGAGTGGATTTACCGGGAGGTTCGATGGAAGTGTTGAAGAAGACTATTTTCGACCGGATCTTTACACTTCCGGAAAATACGGTAGTTTATCCGGGACACGGACCCACAACGACCATCGGTGAAGAGAAACGAACGAATTATATTCATCAGTTTTAAAACAATCATAAAAACGTAGGGCCGGAAAATTTTCCAGCCCTACGTTTTTATATAAACATCATTTTTTTCTAAAATAGATTCGCACCGGAACCCCTTCAAAATTGTACATTTCACGCAGGCGGTTCTCCAAAAATCGCTTATACGAATCCGGAATATACTGTGGTAAATTACAGAAGAATGCAAATGCCGGAGCATGCGTCGGAAGCTGCTGTACGTATTTGATCTTCACGTATTTTCCTTTCAGGGATGGCGGTGGATTACTGTCAATGATCGGCAATAACACATCATTCAACTCTGAAGTGGAGATTTTACGTGTGCGGTTATCATAAACTTCCATTGCTTTTTCCAAAGCTTTATGGATACGCTGTTTTGTCAAAGCAGAAGTAAAGATGATCGGAACATCGTTGTACGGAGCCAGATCGTTTCTCAATTTCTTTTCGTATTCCACAGCAGTCATGGTATCCTTTTCTACCAAATCCCATTTGTTGACCAAAACAACCACACCTTTGTGGTTTTTCTCGATCATGTAATAAATGGTCAGATCCTGTTTTTGGATGCCTTCCGTTGCATCGATCATGAAAATACAGATATCCGAATCTTCAATTGTACGCACAGAGCGCAATACAGAATAGTATTCGATATCTTCTGTTACTTTCGCTTTCTTGCGAATTCCTGCAGTATCAATCAGCATGAAATCAAATCCGAAAGCTTTGTAGCGTGTATCGATGGAATCCCGTGTTGTACCGGAAATGTTCGTTACGATATTTCGTTCTTCGCCGGTAAGGGCGTTGATCATGGAAGATTTTCCCACGTTTGGTTTTCCAACTACTGCAATTCGAGGCAGATTGGCTTCTTCTTCTCCACGCGGATCTTCCTTGTCAAAATACTGGACTACTTCATCCAGGATCTCTCCTGTTCCCGAACCATTTGCGGCAGAAAGATCGAAGACATCCCCAAGGCCAAACGACCAGAACTCAGCGGACATTCCAACACGGTCATTGTTGTCAACCTTATTGGCGATGACTAAAATTTTCTTTTTGGTTTTGCGAAGGATATTCGCGACCGTTTCATCCAGGTCCACGATTCCCGTTGTTGCATCCACGACGAATAGAATGACATTTGCTTCTTCGATCGCAATTTCAACTTGCTTGCGTATTTCCCCTTCAAAAATATCTTCCGAACCTTTTACGTAACCTCCGGTATCGATCACCGAAAACGGAATACCGTTCCATTCTCCACGGCCATAGATCCGATCGCGGGTTACACCGCTTACTTCTTTCACGATGGCGTGAGAACTTTCGGTTAAGCGGTTAAAGAGGGTGGACTTTCCTACATTCGGGCGTCCTACGATGGCAATTATATTTCCCATTTCTTGTTTTTTAGACGTACTTCACAGCACTGCGTTATAGATAATCCCGGGACTTAATACCCGTACTTTTTCAATTTTTGTTCACTGGCTCTCCAGTCTTTGTCCACTTTTACGAAAGTCTCCAGGAATACCTTTTGACCCAAGAAAGCTTCCATATCCAAACGGGCGTCACGGCCAATACGTTTCAGCATATCGCCTTTTTTCCCGATAATAATTCCTTTTTGTGAATCACGCTCCACAATGATCAATGCGCGGATATGCGTGATGTTCTCAGCTTCTTTATACGATTCGATTTCTACCTGGCAGGCGTACGGAACTTCTTTGTCACAATGCAAAAAGATCTTTTCACGAATCATTTCCGAAACGAAGAAACGCATAGGGCGGTCAGACAGTTCATCTTTATCAAAATAAGCCGGCCCTTCGGGTGCCAATTGCAAAATACGGTTCCAGATCACATCGATGTTGAACTTGTGCAGGGCAGAAGTAGGAATGATTTCCGCATTCGGAACCTTTTCTTTCCAGTACTGAACACGTTCTTCCAATTTGGTTTGATCTGCCAAGTCGATCTTATTCAGGATCAATAGAACCGGGATGCGTAATTTGACGATACGTTCAAGGGTTTCCTTGTGGTTCATTTCATTTTCGCTCATATCCGTAATGAACAATAAAATGTCCGCGTCCTTGAACGAACTTTCCACGTAACTCATCATAGCTTCATGGAGCTTATAGGAAGCGTTTACCACTCCCGGAGTATCGGAGAAAACGATCTGGTGATCGTCTCCGTTTACCAATCCGTGAATACGGTGGCGCGTAGTCTGCGCTTTAGAAGTAACGATGGAAAGCTTTTCACCAACCAATCCGTTCATAAGCGTCGATTTACCAACATTGGGACTACCGACAATATTTACGAAAGCTGATTTGTGAGACATATCTTAGAAATTTGGTGCAAAGGTACGCTTCTTATTCTAAAAATGGTGGAAAACCATCAATTCCTGCGTTAATTAATCGAAATTAATCACCGGAAAAACAGAATTTTACCTAAATATAAAAACCTGTTTATCAATCATAAACAGGTTCCTTTATAACATTCTATGTTGATTTAGGCTAGAATGGTTTCTCTTTGGAAATGGAGTCACGGGTATTTTTCTGAACGGCAACGGCACCGAATATGGCAAGTACGAAAGAGAAGGCGAAGAATCCTTTTTCGCTTCCCCACATATTGGCGTTCCACAAACCAATGATGAGTAAAGCGATGGAAAGAACGGTACAAAACCAGCTGATTCCGTAATAGATATCCGTTACCGGAATTCCTTCCAGGCGGTCACGTACACTTTTTTGTACACTGATTACCGAAAAAAGGGCAAACATGATCACAGTGAAATAATACCCTTTGTCGGACAATTGAAGTTGTTTGTTCCCAAAAAGACCGCTGAAGTATCCGATCAATCCTGTTCCGAAAGCTACCCAGCTGGCAGCGATAAATGCAAATGAAGGTTTCTGAGTCATTGTTTTAAGTTTAAAAGTTTTGACAAAGATGTGGTTTGCTAATCTTTTAGTAAAATGATTTAGCAATACTTGAAGCGGGTGAGTTGCGATTTTCCGTACAGGGGATGTTTGTATTTGAAAGGAAAGTGTATTTTTACCGTATTGGGAAAAGAATTGTTCCTAATACTAATAATTTAATAACCAGTATTCATGACTACACCTTTACTTCCGGGTTCCGTGCAAAATGCCGCCCCGGGCTTGAGTGGATTTGATACAAACACCGTACTCAATACCACATCTGCCTCCTGTTTTGTAAACAATGGCTATGCATTCTGTTTCAGATACCTGTCGCGCGGACACGGACAGCAACCAGGTGATCTGAGTTACACGGAAGCCAAAACGATTCTTGAATCCGGATTAGCGCTGGGTGCTGTACAGCACGTTTCCATGCCCGGCTGGACACCATCTGCACAATTAGGGACAGAATACGGAACTAACGCTGCGTATAACGCGGCATCTATCGGACTACCGGCTGGAATGAACCTGTGGATGGATTTGGAAGGAATTGCCTCGGGAACTTCTGCCCAAACGGTTATTGCGTATTCCAATGCGTGGTACGATGCGGTCTTTGCTGCAGGATATATTCCAGGAATCTACGTAGGAGCCAACTGTATCCTCACAGGAGATCAATTGTACAATTCCCTGAAGTACCAACATTATTGGAAATCGCTGAGCCAGGTTCCTGCAATTCCTGTTCGTGGGTACCAACTGGTGCAATCCTTTTCGAAAGATCCGGTATGCGGTGTTTCCATTGACAAAGACAGTACCATGACAGATCAATTGGGAGGAACGGTTTTGTGGCTGAAGATGGGATGATTACTTGCTGAAAAACTCCATTTTTACCGTTTTTTTGAGAATTTTAGCAGTTTTCTTTTGCAAAACACTTGCAGAACGCTAAAAAGTGTGTATCTTTGCACCACATTTAACGGAAACGTCTGTTGAATCATTGAAATAGCAAAAAATCATTTAAAGATATATTGCGGGGTGGAGCAGTTGGTAGCTCGTCGGGCTCATAACCCGAAGGTCGCACGTTCGAGTCGTGTCCCCGCTACAAAGAAAAAGGCATTTTGTGAAAACAGGATGCCTTTTTCTTTTCCTCAAAACTCGCTCTCACCCTCACTCTATGGTATTTGAAAAATGCCTTTTTCCAGTACGAGTAATGAGAGCGAGTGTGTGATCGAATTGGAGTTTGTAAATTCGATATTCCTACAAATCGTTATAGAATCTATTAATTGTCAAGTTTTGGCAACCTTTTTTGTTTTATAGAAATTGCTATTCATGTTTGTTACTTACATTTTGTATTCCTCTGCTCATAATAAAATCTACATTGGTTATACCTCAGATTTAATAGACAGATTCCATTCCCATAATGAGTTTGCAACCAAAGGCTACACGATTAAATTTCGTCCGTTGCAAGTTGTTTATGTTGAATTCTTTGACTCAAAACACGAAGCCATGAAGCGAGAGAAGGAACTCAAGTCTTCCAGAGGCAGAGATTTCATCCGAACTAAAATATTAGCATAGCTCGTCGGGCTCATATCCGTCAGCTGACGGACGCACGTTCGAGTGCTGCGTCAGTCCTTTGACTGATTCCCGCTACTAAAAAGAAAAGGTGCAAACACTTTCGCATTTGCACCTTTTCTTTTTCTCTCAATCCTAGCTCTCACGCTCATTCTGTGTAATTCCACCTTTTCTTTCAGAGTGGGAACGGAGAGCGAGTGTGTTTGAATGAAGTTTATCAATTCAACATTGATATCGAATCTTAAATTACGAAAGGTTACGCTTTTTTCTCAGAGCGAGAGTGTGTTGGATTTAGTTTAATCTCCCGTTTTGGTCCTGAACGGGAACTAAACCTTCTCCAGATGGAAACACTGCTAAACGCACAAATAGAATCATCTTTACTTTTATTAATACAACACAATATTTATTTGAAAAATGCTTTCACACTTCCTGTTTCTTTTGATGGGTCTGGAGTAAACCAAAAATCAAGTTTAATTTTAGGTCCAAGAATATTATTGATTTCTTTTAAAAATTCCTGTCGAATTTCATTCACTCTCTTATCACTATCATAATCAGGTATATAAGTGCTATCGTAGAATACATGTAAATGTATCGTTACTTTTTGAAATTGATATTTTGATAATTCTTTTGCAATTGCTTTTGCTGACCCACCTTCACTAGTTTTATTAACGCTAATCTTTTTATAAGATCCTGAGTCATCAATTAAAAAAGACTTCCACCACTAGCTATTTTATCAAGAATTCTTTGTGTTAATTTTGGTTTTTTGATAATAGGCTTAGGCCCTCCTAATTTTTTGTCTTCTTCTTTCGTCTCATCTATACCTCCTCCAGATTTTTTATCATCCCCTTCAGGTTCTTTAATTTTATCCTTGTCCTTCTTTTCATCTTCTAATTTAACAATTATTGCAGTAGCATCAAAAACCACTCCAGTTCAGTATGAGCAACCTATTTTTTGTCCTTCGTGAGGGCAGGTTTCTCGGGTATATTCTTTATCACCAAAATAAATGTGTTCGTAATAAGTTAGATTTCCTATATCGTCATTATCATTTGCGAAATTTTCATAGACAAAGTGTATATCATGAATATTGACACCCATTATTTAACTGCTCCTTAACTTTTTCCGTTCTCTAAGTTTTTAAAATAATACTCAAGATGAGTATTTTTAAAGTTTGAAAAATCTTTAAACCTTGCCATAATGATTCAATTTATGTTTTGATCTAATTGATTAATTACTTCTCCGATTCTTATTCGCCTTCGAGGAATAACCTCGGCTCTATTTTCAACGGCGACTAATACTTGATAAAAGTTGTTAATTCGGGTGAAGTATTCAGATAAGTATTCATCATACTTACTAACGGATGTTTCTAGTAGAATCTCTGAAATACTCTTTAAAACGTTATATGTACAGCAAATCACATTGTCAGTATTGCGTATTTTTTCCAGTGCTCATAAGAGCTTTAATTTCTCGTCCTGTCACAATCACTTTGTGCTCTTTTTTACAATGATGACGAATCTTCCTTATGCCTTTGTGTAAATGAGAACCTTTTAATTCTATTTCAGAATACTTTTTATTAGAACCGATTTTTACTATGGAAGTTTTTATGATCGAATTTGATCTTTGACGTAATGACCTTTCAGAACCTGTATTCCGGAATGGCCACTGATCATTGGTGCTTTGTCTCTGAAATGCTCCACTAAAGCAGTCAGATATGTTTTCCGTAGGTGTTTTATGTTGATCCCCGTCCATTGCCAGTAAAAGGTGAAAGATTGCTACCTCCTTTTATTCAGTTAACTTTTCAATTCCCAACTTTCAAAATAGCAGTCAGGAATTATCCCTCTTACAAAGCAAAATTGGAAAACGAAAGGTGAAGATGATTTCTACCAATGTGTTAATCATCTAATTCAAAATCATTGTTATTTCGATGTAAAACCAGCGATCCTGAATAAAATGAAAGGGCTGACAACAGACCTCCGATACATCCGATAATTAGTAATACCAATGAATAAGGTATTCCGAAGGTTAACGAAATATCAGACATTATCGTTCCCTCATATACCAGCTCATAGTAAAAGTGTATTCCAATCCAGAGGATAAATCCAGCAATAAAACCTAATAAGAATGAAGGTCGTTTCCAATCTTTACTCGGCAATGCAATTCCCAATACAAAAAGTACTACGCAAAAACTCCACCATGGTGCAGCTTCAATCAACTGAACTCCAAGTGAAATAACGATTAATCCCAATATCAACACTATTTTCTTTACCATCTTTCGTTTATTTTGATTTCCAAATAAATTTCTTCTTTCTTTTTGTGTCCTGGACTGATTTGAAATAGTTCAACTCATAATATTCCCCTTTTAACCATGCATTGACATTCGATCTGTAATATGGAGATGCCGGATTCCCGGATGTTCCACCAGCAATGACACCCCACGCTTTCGGGTTTTTACCCAACTCGACGATCAGACGCATGCTTGGCCCCCAGTTCTGTGAAATTGCATTCAATGCATCCGGATTACCATTTGACGAGAAACCAATTTTACCAAAGGCATCCACCTTTGACAAATGAACCAAATTGACCTGGTTATATCCTTTCCACCCCTTCTTAATATCATCTTTAAAATGCGTGCCTGCATTTTTATAGGCTATATTAACGATATCCGAAGCATCCTCAACCCGGGACGTGTGAATCAAATCGAAGAACTTATAATTTGGCTCATTCTTTAATAAATCGAGCAGTACCAAATCATTTGGAGGGACTGAAAACTGGTCATAACGCAATAATTCTTCCCAGGTAAAGGAAATTATAGACTTCCACCACATATCAAAAAAGACAGCTTCCTTAGACCCTTCCTCACACTTGTAATTCCAACCCTTCATCTTTTGAAGGAATTCATCCTTCTCAGTTAGTAAATCCAGCAAAACAGGCATTGCAAGTTCGGCCAATACATTGGTATTGTCCAATTGCATTTCTTTCATATCCTGAATTGTAAACTTCTTATCTCTATTTAGAAAAAGCTGAATCTTTGCTGCACGAAGTTCCGAGTAATATCCATTGACATACAAACTACTGCTATCGGTCCATGGATTATTATTTGCAGAATAGACATACCGGCGCTTTGGATTGAGCTCAGAAGGCAATTCACTTGAAGAAATATAACGCGTGGCAGGCAACTTGTTTGAACCATTGATAATAAATTTCCCTATTCCGTGTTCCGTGCGGCGGAATATTCGCCCTTGATGGTTGAACCCAATATTTCCGCCTTTATCTGCATAAATAAAGTTAACTACCGGAAAACAGAAGTACTTGATTGCCCTTTCAAATTCACTTCGATTTGAAGACTGGTTGATCAGAATAATTGATAAGAATTCATTACTTTCTTCATGCAGAGCCCATCTAAGCGTCAAATCCTTAGACTCTTGCATTCCATCAATACTGTCATCAGAAACTATTGGCCCGTAACCCGTGTAATACACTGTATCATAGAATGGTTTCGTTCCCTGGATTTCGATTTTTTCAACTACCATAGTTGTTTCTTTCCATTTATCCCCGTCTTTATAGCCCGAATAATCATTCACAAGGTCAAGCTTATACCAATCCCGAACATCGGTGGAGCCTGCTGTAATACCCCATGATATTTCATCATTAAACCCGATAATAACTCCCGGTGTTCCCGGAATTGAGTATCCCATAACGTTTCGTTTATCCGACTTCAACTGAATTTCATACCAAATTGCCGGTGCTGAAAGACTCAAATGCGGATCATTACAGAGAATGGGATTACCGGTTGCCGATTTATCTTTCGAAATTGCCCAAGCATTGCTTCCGTAACGTGGATTGAATGTACTCTTTCCAATTTTCGGTGTTTTTTTCAAAAACGAATAATCAATGGAGTCACTATGCGGCAAATCCTCCATCAAACGAACAATCTTCCCTGTGGATACATCTTCAATTTTAATATCGGGATACAATTTATTGAAATCTTTGTCACCGAGAATAAGTTTCTGATAAGAGTTCGCTGCATCTTCTTCATAACCGTTCAAATTGGATCCCATGTACTTCATAATCAAGACTGACTTGAGGTTGGTCCATGGCTTTGGCTTATATCCCAGGAGCTTGTATTCTAAAGGGTATTCTGCTTCCGAAAGTTGATTGATATAAGCATTAACTCCTTCCGTATAGTTATTCAAAGCTGCTCGCGTCCTTGAATCACTCTCGATAAACTTTAGGCTTTTTTTCGCCGATTGAAGCATCCCGCTTCTTCTTTGAAAACGGTCATAAATTAAATAGTCCTTGCCTAAAATCGAAGCCAGTTTTCCCGCTGCGGCATCGGACAAAAAATCCATTTGCCACAAACGATCAGATGCAGTCACATATCCTTGTGAAAAGTGCATATCGTCTTCGTTATCAGCAAATATATGCGGTACATTTCGCACATCAAATATGATTTCGAAATCTCGATCCTCAAAATGTAGCTTCTTGTCAACCTCTTCCAAACACTCATTTTGAACTACACCTCTGAAAGGATTAAAAAACTTTCCCAGTGGCGGCAAACTTCCGATTTGCTGATTTAAAAGAATAGTTAGTAAAATCAGAACCGTCAACGGAAAAAGAGGTTTTAGTGATACTTTTTTCATATAATTATAGCATTTCAATGTATGTTGCTACTTCCTTCAATTCCACCTTCTCAATCGGAATTTCATGTGCAACGGCAAGCGAATAACCTGTTTTAAACTTTAAATTTTCAATATAATACGTTGATCCCTCAACGACTTTCTCACCGAGACAATTGTGTTTTGACAAATCTTCCACAATCCCTACTCCAATTGCTTTCAGATATGCTTCTTTTCGAGTCCACACATTGTAAAATGCACTGTGTTTGTCACTGGCATTTCTGACATATTCTATCTCCTCATGGTGCATTGATGTCACTATATCTTCTACTACTATTTCATTTTCTTTTTCGAGGTCAATTCCAACTTCCTTTTCGGAAAATGCTACCATGACATAATCTCCAGAATGTGAAATACTGAATTTTCGATTCGCCAACCGGATAAAGGGCTTTCCACTCTCCGTTTCCGACCAGCGTTCCCAAGAAAACGGTTCGTTTACGGCAAAATAATTCTGAACGATCAAACGGCCGATCAGTTTTCGTTTTCTATCAGTCATTTGACGATATCGCCGAACATTGTACTGCATTATTTCAGGCAAAGAAGCCAGAAAGTACTCAAATGTATCATCTGGAACCGTATCAAGATGTGCATACCACACTTCAAGCATTTTCTTCAGTAATTATTTTCGCAAGTCCTGCTGCGTGATTGTGGATGAAAAAGTGATTACCAGGCCAGATTACCGTCTTAACCTCTTTTGTAGAAAACAATTTCCAATTCGATATTTGATCAGATTTATCCTCAGAATTTCCCATCAACGCAATGATTGGTGTTTCCAGTACAATTTCACCATTACTTGTTTTCCTTTCGCTTTCGAGAATCTCAAAATCTGCGCGCATTATGGGCTCGAAAAAACCAAACAAATCAGGATCGTTGAGCACTTCTTCAGGTACCCCTCCTAGCTCGCGCAACTCGCTTTTAAAATTGTCTTCATTCATTAGGTAACGTCTCTTATTTTCGTGGATTCCCGGTCCTGCATTTCCTGAAACAATTAATCTCAACGGATGATCTCCTAGCAATTCCATTTTCTTGGTAACCTCAAGCCCCAGGCTCGCTCCCATACTATGCCCATAAATAATGAATGGTTGGTCGTTGCGAGACCTTTCAATTTGTAAAACATAATCACTTACCGCATCATCAGCGGAGCTGATTAACTGTTCCCCCATTCTCTTCCCACGACCTGGTAACTCCAATGGTATGAATTCATAAGTTTGATTGAAATATTTTTTTAAAAATTGAAAAGAATAGACATTCCCTCCGGCAAAGTGCAACAAGTAAATTTGCTTTCTCATGATTATTTTACAATTTTTTCTTCTAAAAATAGCTTCCCGAATTCCATACGGAATAGCTTATTGCAGTTTCCGTAATACCTGTCATCGTGTGTTATTGCGATGACCGTTTTCCCCTTTTTCTTTATAATCGGGATAATTTCAGTGTAAAACTTCTTTCTGAAATACGGATCTTGATCAGCGGCCCACTCATCCATAACGATCACTTGTGTATCTTCTAAAAGTGCTGCTATTAATGCCAAACGTTTTCGTTGACCGGTGGAGAAATGAGTAGATGAAAAACCTTGATCGGTAATCTGAACTTTATCTTGTAATTCGAAAATTTCGAGATATTCACGCGCTTTCTCTTTATCAAAATCTTCATTTCCGTAGAATTTATCGAACAGATGAAAGTCATTGAACACTACAGAAAACAGCTTGCGAAACTGCTTCCTGTTATAGTTCGTGATAACAGTTCCATTTAAGTAAATGCCTCCATTGGTGGGATGTAATAGTCCTAAAAGGACATGCATAAAAGTTGTTTTGCCACTTCCGTTGCCACCATAAATAAATACTATATCTCCCCTCTCGATGGTCGCATTAACCGGACCGATTTCAAATTCATTTTCAAATTCTTCAGAAGTGTATTTGAAACACATATCCCTAATCTCAATTGAATCCAATTGTTCGGCAACATCATCATTATCATATCCCTCAAGTTGCATTTTGGATTGTAACAATTCTACTTCCAACTCTTTTATTCTTCTCAAAGAAACTTTTGCCTGAACCAGGCTTGGAAGCAAAACCATAATGTTTTCTATGGCCCCTAACAAATAAAGCAAAATAAAAAGGAAGCTAACGGTTACAACAGGGTCAATTTCTAGCTTAATACTAAAAAAAAGCAGCACGGATCCAATTAAAAGGAAGAACAAAACTTGGCCTGTAATCTGGTTGTTTAAATAACCAACGAATGCGTCTGTATTATTTCCATATGCTTCTTTCGAAGTAGGTGAAATTTCGTTTTTCACAATCTGACGTCCCTTTAAAGTAGCCATAAATATCTCTTTAAATCCACTCAGAATTTCGTTGAAGTATTTAATAAAATGGGACTCTAAATCACGTGTTTTTGAAAAGCGTTTGTTGTTTTTACGCGCCCCCAAAAGATATACCAGAATCCCGAGCGTAGCTACCGAAAGCGTTAGAAAGAATAACGGTAGTGAAAGTGTTGCCATATACGTAAAACAGGATAATACTACAACCGTTGAAATGATTAGTTCTATAATAGCTAAAGATGCATTTGTGAGCGTATTAATGTCGTGAACAAGAACCGAATGAATTTCATTTCTTCTTGTATCCAAATGCTCGTATTCTGACTTTAGAATGAGGCTAACCACTCTAAGACGCAGACCCCAAAACAAGTTTTGAGACAATCTGATGATCTTCATTGAAAGTTCCCTCCTCGACCAAACAAACCCAATAAGTATTAAGATAAATAGCAGAATGTAAGTCGCATTGACTTCTACGTAGTTTCCTCCGAGAAGTCGATCCATTAAATAATTGATAAATGTTAGGAAGGAAAAGCTGAGAAGTCCAGAAACAATACCAAGAAGGATCCCATAAAAAATGGCTCCGCGCTCCTTCCTTATCAGTCCGTTCATTATTGCCATAATCTACTTTGTTACGGGTGTTTGGGTTCCTTTAAAATCGATTGGGTAAGTACGCTCTACTTTTCTCAGGAGTGCTCTAAATTCAATCGCCAGCCCTATATCATTACCTATCCATTCTTTGGTGAATTCTGCAATTGTTTCGTCGATAAGTTCTACTTCAGGTAACTGATTGGAAAGCACGTTGAGACGATATGCACGCTCTATAGCGACCATACGGACAACCGCTGACTCCACACAACTTCCTGTAGTTATCGTTCCATGATTTTTAAGAATAATGGCATCCATTCCATTAAGGCGTTTTCCAATTTCTTGAGCATCATCTGCGTCAATTACAGGACCGTTGTATTCATCATACACCACGTGATTATCGTAAAACATGCAGCAGTTTTGGTCGATCGGTTTGATTTTCTGACCGGTTGCACTAAACAGTGTTCCCCACGGAGAATGTGTATGTGCAACACATTCTTTATCCGGATACATCCTATGAATTGCCGCATGGATACAAAAGCCGGCAACATTAATCGGATGATTTCCCTCAAGGATATTCCCTTCGATATCAACCATCACAAGATTGTCAGGTGTAACTTCTTCTGACAATAATCCAAATGGATTCACCCAAAAACGATCCGAATATCCAGGTACCTTTAAGGATATGTGACCGCTAATACCTCCTTCGTCAAGATTTTCCATAACCATCATTCGGTAGGCAGCTGCCAATTTGTATTTCTGCATTTCAATATCGTCATTACACGACATTTGATTGACAAAATGCTCAGCAGTATTTGCACGAACTTTGTCTAAACTTTCTACTGATTTTTCTTCCATTTGTATTTAGTTTAAATTCTTTTGTTTCGCATGTTCAGCTAAAATTCTTTTTAGGTCATTGTAATTCACTTCATCCATCATTTCATCGTGTTCACAATTCAGTTGATAGATTTCGACTTTTTGATTCGAGAATTCTTGCCATCTCCACATTTCACGATCATCTCCGTTCTGGGCAGCCTCAATACAGGTTATTGAAGCATTTAACTTGCCATCCACTTTAAATTCTCTGAGCATTCGGAAATTATTCTCAATTACTTTCTCAAGTCGTTTTAATTCCTGATCTGAAAAATAATCACGCACCCTAGAGAGCAAATTGTCTAATTGATTTCCTTTCCGTTCCAGTCGGTCCCGGATATCAACCGGTACATCCATTAGAATAACTCTGACTTTCACATTTTCTGCTTCCAGTTGTCTTGCTGTTTCAAAGGCCAGATAACTTCCGAAAGAATAACCCATCAGGGTAATTTCATTTGTAGTCGTGTTTTTGAGAATTTGAGTTTTAAAACTGGCAGCCTCTTCTTCTATACTCTTACAGTGTTTTTCATCTCTCTGAACACCGGAAGAGTGAAATAATTGGGTGTTAAATTCACCGTTCAGAAACTTAACGAAAGGATTGAATATTAACGAAGAACCAATATGTGGAGGAAAAAGATACAACCAAGGGTTATCGTTTGTGTTTTTGAAAGTATCATTTTCCCGGTTATTCAAATCTGTAGCGCGGATCACTTTGCCTAGTTTACGAATAGTTGGTCCATCGTAAAATGCATGCACATCTAATTCCTGATTGAACTCACTACTTATCCTCTTCAGTAAATTCATCGCACTCAGTGAAGTTCCTCCTAAGTCAAAAAAATCGTCAGTCACTCCAATCTTTTCCATGTTGAAAAAGTCCTGCCATATTTCGCGCAACCGATCTTCCAGTGAAGTTGACGAATCTTCAAATTGATTCAATAAGTCAGGTCTTTTCTCTATTGGCTTGAGAAGTGTTTTTCCAAAAGGCTTTCCTTGGTTTTCTGTACTTTCCGTTGGTGCAATATTCAAATCCGTATGAGATACGATGATTTGATTAATTGTCCCACAATTAAGACTCTTCTCGAATGTTTTAATCAATTTATGGTTATTTATTTTTCCTTCCGTAATCCCATCCAGATTCACAGAATACCAGTTATTTTCAGTTTCATTCTTTTGTACGAAAGCATCGATGAATTTATTTGCAGCACTGTAAGCTCCGAATGTAAGCCCCCCTAGTACAGAGGATAAACTGGAAGTAAGCCAAACAAAATCCACCGAATGTTTTTTAAGAATGGAATGTAGGTTTATGGTTCCCTGAACTTTTGATTTAAAGTGACTCACAATGTTCAGTTCATCAGTATTATCAATTGTTTTGAAGTCAGAGGTATTTGTGTTTCCGGCAGCATGAATGACACCATTAATTGCACCATGCTTAGAAAATAAGTTTTCCAAACTCTGTTCCAGTGCCTCATAATGCGAAACGTCAACCTGAAAATAGGTGATGTTACATCCTCGGGAAATCAACTCGTTAAATTTCCGCAAATAGTGATTTTCGCTTTCATGAACGATGAGATTCCCTTCCATCTCAAAATAACGTCTTCCATAAAGATAAACCGTTGCCTTATAGTTATCTGACAAATATTCAGCAAGAGATAATCCAACTTTTCCCAATCCACCCGTAATTATATAAATACCTCCATGAGTAATCGCGGAATCATTAGGTGAATCAATCTCTATTTTGTCATAAAAACGAATCCATCTAACTCCATTTCTAAAAGCAACATCTTTTGCTTGCGGTTGTCTAAATTCTTGGATAAATTGACTCCAGTTGGATTCATTTTCATAAGCATCAATATCATAAGTACTAAATGTAATGTTTGGATTTTCCTGCCCTGTAATCAGTCCGATTTGAGTCATTGTCGTAGCTACGATATTCGGTGTTTCCATCCCGTAAACTTTTTGAGAGTTGTAACTCAACAAAGACAATGTTAAATCGGTATTCAATGCAATAAGTTGTTGGCATAAATAAAGCATTGCACATGTTCCCTCCAGAATTCGATCGTGACCATTATCCTCCAATTCAAATCCCATGATTACATGTCTTAATTCGATTTTACTTTCTTTCAAATGAGAAAAGAGTCGTTTATAATCTTCTTCAGAATTCGGGTGTATTTCAAAGTGATTTTCTTTTCTGCTAAATGTTTCCCCCATTCGAACTCGCACAACTTTCGCACCTGAGGATGACAATGAATTTGATAATGATGAAGTGCCGTTTTCAAATAACAGGATCGTTGATTCAGCATTCGAGTTAACCTTAGAAGGGTTAAATTTTGATCGCTTCCAGTTCACTATAAATAAACCGTCATCTGTTTTATTCATTATCTGGGGGCTCCCAAAATCTCTGAGAAATTGATTCACCGGATTTACCTTTACCTGGAACTCGGTCGTATCGAAATGATAGGTTGGAGCAGATACTTTAAATCTTACTTGATTCTCATAGTACGTGCCCCAATCCGGCACAATTCCATTCTCCCACAACAAACCAACACCACGAGAAAGCACGACATTATCGTTTTCATTGCTATGAGCCGAACGCATCAAGTGAATACATTTTGCATTTCCGCTTTCACGATGTTGTCTTACTAAACGTGACAACACGTTTCCAGGTCCCAATTCAATCATTATTGTGTTTTTGTCCTGAAGAATGTTAGAAAGTCCTTTCTCAAACAGAACCGTTTTTCGTAAATGATCCGACCAGTACTTTGGTGATGTGGCTTGTTCTTTTGTCAGCTGCTCACCAGTAAGATTTGAAATGATCGGAATTATTGGTTCAGATAGCTCTATTTCAGCAACCTTTTTCTCAAATTCACTCAAAATTCCATCCATCAAATACGAATGGAATCCGAGAGAGGTTTTCAATCTTGTGCATCCTATTCCTCTTTCTTTCAATTGATTTTCCAATGCACTAATCGATTCGTCGGAACCGGACAGAACGCAAGAATCAAGGGTATTTACAGCGGCTGCAGAAATATTTTCATCCAATAATTCCTGAATAGACAGGACGTCAGACTCAACACTCAACATCGTTCCATTTGGGGTAGTGTCCATTAATCGAGCCCTCTCAATCATTAAATCAATTCCGCTTTCAAAAGAAAAGACCCCACTGATACAAGCAGCAACATATTCACCAAGACTATGCCCAATTAATTGATCCGGAGAAATTCCCCAGTGCATTAATAGCTTTGCTAATGCGACCTCTACTATAAAGAGCAAGGGTTGAGTATAGGTGGACTTGTAGATGTCCTCATTTGTTACTCCATTTAACCCAAGAATGGCTGCATAGTCTTCATTCGTTTTTTGTTTAATCCGATGGATCCCTCTGTCGATAACAAGTCTGAAAAACTCTTCTTGATCGTAAATTTCTTTGGCCATTGTTGCGTATTGAGTTCCTTGTCCAGGGAACATGAAAACCACTTTCCCCTTTTGTAACGAACAAGAATTCATACTAGCCTCTCTCAAATTTTCTAAAAGCTCTTCCGGTGTTTCCCCGGCTGCACTAATGCGATATTTATGCGATTTTCTACTTGTGTTGAGCGTGTAGCAGAAATCTGCTAATTTGACATTTGACCGAAGGAGTTCTTTACTAATATTTTGAACAATGCCTTCCAGTGATTTGGGACTGGCTGCAGACAAAGTAAGGAAGTTGATACGTCTTCCATCATCTGATTCAGAGCTGGTTTTGTACTCTTCCAGAACAGCATGTGCATTTGTACCACCAATTCCAAAGCTGCTAACCCCTGCCTTGAGCGTTTCTCCTTTTTTAGGTTTCCACTCACTTAACACACTGTTTACCACAAATGGTCCTTGTTCAAACTTAATGTCCGGATTTGGAGATTCAAAATGAAGTGAAGCCGGAATCAATTTATTTTGAAGTGAAAGAGCTGTTTTAATAACTCCCGCAACCCCGGCTGCAAAACCCAAATGTCCCACATTAGATTTTACAGAACCGATTGAGCATTTGTGGTTTGTATTGTAATTAAACGCCTTATTTAAGGATTCTATTTCTATTGGGTCTCCTATTTTCGTTGCAGTCCCATGAGCTTCGATATAACTAATCTCTTCAGGAGCGACATTGGCCATTCGAAGTGCTCGTCGAATGACAGAGGACTGACCCTTAACACTTGGCGCTGTGTACCCAACTTTATCTTTCCCGTCATTATTAATTGCCGTTGATTTAATTACGGCATAAATAGTATCATTTTCTCTTACTGCTTCTTCAAGCCTTTTTAACACAACGACTGCTGCGCCATTTCCTCTAATCGTACCGGATGAGCTGGCATCAAATGGTTTGCAATGCCCATCCTTGGCTCCAATCATACCAGTCTCATAAACGTATCCTATTTCCTGATCCGAATCCAATCGAACTCCTCCGGCAATAGCTACATTACACTCGTTTGCCAACAAACTTTTACAGGCTAGATGAATTGCCACAAGAGAACTGGAGCATGCGGTATCAATATTCAAGGATGGCCCTTTAAGGTTCAAATTGTATGATATGAGCGTATGGATAAACGCTGAATCCGAGAGTTGAGATTGAAAGAAGGGATTTATTTTATCCTCCGGATTCAATAAAGAATGTGCATGCCAATAAAAACTTTCACCCGCAGATAAGAAGAGTCCGATATTATTATTTTTCTCCGTGACAATATTTGCATCTTCCAAAGCAAGCCATACCTGCTGATGCATCATACGCGTCTGAGGATTCATAATTTGTGCTTCTTCGTATGAATATCCAAAGAACTTATAATCAAAATATCCACCCTCTTCTACGGAAGTATCAAGGTTAACAAATTCAGAACTCAAATTGGATAAATCTATACCCAACGCCTCTAATTCCTCGTCAGAATAAAAATGAACCATCTCCTGACTTTTGATTAGTTTTTCCCAAAAATCACGAACATCGGAAGATTTGCTAAACTTACCGGACATCCCTACTATAGCGATATCTGACCCCAATTGATTTACCTCCTCGAATTCTTCGTCTTCAGAACTTTCCTCCCTCCCATTTATAAAGGAAGCCACTCCCTGAATAGTGGGATATTCAAACAACGTTACAATATTTAACTGCTCATTAAACTCTGCATTCACCAATCTTAGCAGCCTAATCAGTTTCATTGAATTCGCACCTAGCTCAAAAAAGTTGTCATCCACACCTATGCTTTCCTCGACACGGCCTAAAACTGATGCCAAAATTGCTCTCAATTTAATTTCAAGTTCTCCTTTCGGTATCAATTGGATCTCATTAACCTCTTGATTCTCACATTTTGGCAGTGCATTTTTGTCTATTTTTCCATTCGCAGTTATCGGCATTGCTTTTAAGAAAACAAATCGCTCCGGTATCATATAAGCCGGAAGTACTTCACCCAATTCTTTCTTCAGTTCCTTAGAATTTCTAGAAACATTTTGGACAACATAGGCCACGAGTTCTTTATCAGTGTTCTCTTCAACTAAAACAACAACAGTTTCAATACCAGTCACATCTCTCAGTACATGTTCGATTTCTCCCAATTCAATTCGATGACCGCGTATCTTAACTTGATCGTCTATTCTTCCCATGAATTCAATAGATCCATTACTCAACCATCGACCGATATCTCCCGTTCGATAAATAATTTCTCCCTGAATATGTGGATTCTTAATAAATCGTTCTGTTGTAAGTTCTAGCCGATTATGATAACCTCTCCCAACTCCGGCTCCTCCAACGTAGATTTCACCAACAGCACCAACAGGGAGTATTTCTTTACTTTCTCCTAAAATATAACACGTGCTACCCTTAATTGCTTTCCCAATAGGAACCGTAATCTGATCTTTTGCAGGTATATTTTTGACCGGATATGCCGTTGAGAATACAGTGTTCTCAGTCGGACCATAGACATGAACAAGGTTGACTTCAGGGTAAAGTTTCTTAAAATCCCTAACGTGTTGTACAGATACTTGTTCACCACCAAAAAGCACATACTTTAATCGTTTAAGGTTACTTAACTCGGCTTCTACTAAAGCATTGAACAAGACCGTGGTTATGAAAAAACACTGTATTTCAGCTACTTCAATAATCTGGTTAAACTTATCCAGATCAAGCGTAATTTTATTATCTGAAAGGATTACTTTTCCGCCATTCAGTAATGGCATAAACAAATCGAATACGGCTCCATCAAATGCAAAATTAGAAAGAGCTAAAAATGCATCCCCGTTTTCACAACGAATGTAGTCCGGATTGTCTACCAATCGGACTACATTTCTGTGTTCCACCAAAACACCTTTTGGCTGACCTGTGGAACCTGATGTATAAATTACGTAGGCAAGATCCGTTGGACTCGAAAGCAATTCTAAAGGTTCGCAGGATATACTCGGAATAACCTTCTGAAATTCTTCTATAAACAGCCCATCAACAACAGCCTTGCACGCGCAATCGGCTTCTATAAAAGAGATACGATCCTGAGGGTAAAATGGATCGATCGGCAAATAAGCACATGATGCTTTTAGCGTTCCCAGAATTCCAATAATCATCCATTCATTGCGCTCCAATTTTAACGCGACAATATCCTCTCGTTTCAGATCATACTTCTTCTGAAGGTAATTTGCAAATTGATTGCTCTTTTCATCTAGTTCTTTATAACTAAATTCCTTTCCGGCAACAACCAGAGCAATTTCCTCCGAGTGAAGTGAAACTTGCTCCTGAAACAGATCAATGAGCGTCTTTTCAGGCTCGTGATCGTGATTTTCATTGTTAAACGCAAACAACTGCTCATGTTGCTCTGACTCTGATAAAAAACATATGTCACCAACAGGAACTTCCGGATTCAAATTAAGGTATCCAAGAAGTTGGATGAATTGCTTCATGATATTTTCTACTATCGGACGATCATAGATATCAATGTTGTAATTGATTGAAAAGTAAAGGCTTTCATCTACTTCCTGAAATACTACTTCCAAATCAAATCTTG
>CBINBC010000004.1:0-163326 GCA_966248825.1 uncultured Fluviicola sp. | reverse complement strand
AAACAGCTCCCAGTCATCAGCAGCATTTGACGAACTTGATCCCGGGTATGAAACCGACTTTCCGGATTTCACCAGCTTTTTGAGCATCCACGAAAAAGAAACAGAAAACCTCGAATTGCCTGAAGAAGAACTTACCAGCTACGAAGGCGAAGAAGCTTACGAAGCTGAATATTATGATTATGCCCCCGAATTGGAGTTTGACCCCGATGCAAATAAAGATTATAATCCAAACGAATTCTATGAATTTGTCAATAAAAAACGCTACAAACTCAATGACCTGATTGATTCCATGGGCTATTTATATGCTTACGAAGGAATTGTCGAACATTACTATGAAAACGGACAGCTTCAATACCGGTTTGAAGTGAAGGACGGAAAACTGCTGAAAGAAGAACCGGTTTACTGGGACAACGGTACCATTGCGAACGAAGTGGTTTTCATCGCCGATTCCAATCAATATGTGCAGCGCTTCTACGATTACAACGGAGTGAAGTATCACGAGACATGGCATGATTCAAAAGGGAATATGCTGAATAACTTATCCGGACTAAACCCGGATGTAATGACTATCGACAACAAAGATTACGACCGCAATTATGGCAATCCGACGATCATTTACTCGGAAGACAAGGAAATTAAAAAGGATGCCATGCCTGAAAAGATCCTGCTGATTGAGGAATTGTTCAAAGTGGATTCCTCGGTTGCAAAAGTGGCTTACTTCTACCCGAAAACCCGGACCTTGAACGTATTCGAAAAGAACCTGATGGGTGATACCGTTTCGACCCAGGAAGTTGTGTTCTCAGAAGATTACATGAACGTAAATGCCATCAAAACCCGCCAATACAAAAACCTGACCTTGAGAACCATTCAAAACGGAACACTGGATGAGTATTGGAAAGCGAGCCTGTCAGATACAATTCCAATCGAAAAACTGGCCTTTTATTGGGAATACAAATATGCTGTCGAGAAAGACAACGAGTTATGGGTGAATGGCAAACCATTTACGGGAACATTCCAATTGACGGATAAAACGGGTGGTTTTAGCGTAAAAGCTACTGACAAATCAATCCGGCTTACCCTTCCGAACATGAAAACGGACCTGAAACTTTATCAATCAGCTGTAAAATCGTATTTGAAATCCAACAAGAGAAATGACCTGCTTTTGGGGTATGTTTCCGAGTTTGGCGGCTCCGGACAGCTTTCACATGTAATCTCAGGCTTTTTCTCAGAACTATACGGAACCTTCTCCGCACTTTATGAACGACCTGCCTATAAACTTGACGGGATGTCTATATATGAAGAAGCAGAAGACATTTACAGCAGAAGCGTCACCTCCGAACAGTCATCCGGTCTTACTCAGGCAGCAGGAAAATACCTGAACGGAAAAGCAGAAGGTGTCTGGATTTACAAAGACCAATCGGGCCAAGTAAGATCTACTATCGGTTACAAAAACGGCGAACCACACGGCGACAGTTTTGATTATGGGGTAGCGCTCCCGAAACCTAAACCTAAAAAAGAGTCGGAAGAGGAATACTACGGTTACGAGGATCCCATTGAAAAATACGAAGAATATCCTTTGAAAAAAACGTATTACCTGGAATCCAAAGGGACCTATAGAAATGGAAACTTACAAGGTCCGTATACCACTATGAACTGGAAAGGTGACACACTGACCTATTCCAATTTCGTGGACGGTGCCAAAGAAGGATTGGAATTCAAAAGAAACAAACTATTCTTCAGTCAATCTTACTACCGAAATGGCTATCTCGACGGGAACGTAAAAACCTATTTTACCAACCCGGAAAAAGATTCCGTACTGATCTTTGATCTTGGTTTCAAGAACGGAGCACTGCAGGGAGAATCTGTTGCCTATCATTCAAACGGAAAACTGGCTAAAAAAGGATTTTTCCTTAGCGGTCAGCCGATCGATGATTACGAAGCTTACGATACGCTTGGTTTCAAATACCAATACGTCAAATTCCAATACAACCAACCGGTTGAGGAAAAGATCTGGGAAGAAAATGAATTAAGCGTACGTTATGAATTTGACTGGAGAGATTCCATTCCGTTCAATTTTGCAGATATCACCAACAGTTCCAGTATCGATCAGCTGATTTACCAGGCAGGGTATTCGGATTACGGATTGTACGAACCTTACTACGGAAGACCAAGTTTGGTCAATAAATCCGGAATTGACTACCACATTACCAAGTACTATCCGAATGACACCATTGCACGGACGGGTATGATTTCCAAAGGAATAAAAACTGGCTGCTGGAAGTACTTCAATTACTTCGGAAAAAAACTGATGGAAGTGGAATACTTTGACAGTATTATTACCGTAAACGACAGTATCAAATTCAAATCGAAAGGCATTCTTTACTACCTGGATGAACACGATAATCCATTGAGCAAAAGCTGGATCATTGAAAAATTCGAGAAGTACGATTGTTCCCATACGGATCATAATGAAGAACGTATGCTCTACTGCTTCTGGGAAAAGGACACCACGCAGCACCGGAAGAACGGTTACGTTAAAAACTATTACGACAATGGTTCCATCCAAAACGAAGGCTGGGTGAAAGACGGGTTGCCGACCGGAATCTGGAAATTATACGATGTCAACGGGAATTTGAACCAGGTTGGCGAATACGTCATGGGTAAACGCAACGGAAGATGGCTCAAAGGTGATTTGGGAAGTGTGAAAAACATGAGTGAGATCTGTCTGAACCCGAACCTGGAAAACCTGGATGCCATTTTGAGCTACCAGGAAAAACTACTGGATGTGAGCGTCATCACCTATCGGATCGGGAAGGAACTAAAGCGAAAATATTACGGAATTAACATGAACAACGGAGATGCTCCGGAAGGTTATTATGGAGAAGAAGACATGTACATGAATTACGGGGAATAGCTTCGTTTCCGGTGCAACCGGATTTCAAAGGGGGATTTCTGCAACCTTTTGAAACCGTTCACTAAACAAGTCATACACTTTACATAAATCCCACGGTATTAGTTACTTTGAATAACTGTTTTGGTCGTATTTTTGAATTTAGCTGAAAACCTGAAATCAAAAAGTATGATTGAAATAGAAAATACTAACATGACAAAATTGATTGAACTCATCGATTCGATCAAGGACATGCGTTTTATTATCCAGGCCTATTTTAAGAAGCGTTTGAAAAACAACGACCTGGGAATTACCGTTGAAATGCTGGAAGTATTAATGGTATTATCACGGGGGAATAAAATCAATCAGAAAGAAATTGCAGACCGCGTCCGAAAGAATAAAGCCAACCTTACCCCCATCATTCACAAACTTTCCCTGAAAGGCTTGCTGCTTCGAAAAGAAGATCCCAAAGACAGGAGGAACAACATCATCTCTTTAACCGAGAAAGGCAAAAAACTGTGCTCCACTTACGACGCCATGTTCGAAGAATTCTATGCCGGTTTTCTAAATGATGTAGACATCCAAAACCTGGATAAAACCATTAGTATGCTTCGCAAGATCGGACAGCAGGTTTCGAAATTCGATTAATCTTTCTTTTCTCCCAACCTGAACCTTATTGGTAAACGTTTGTACTGCAAATAGTTTACTTAAAAACCTAAAGCATGAAAAGAGCCATCAATCCCTATCTCCTCACCGGACTGTTAAGTATCCCGGTGCTTATTTTTTCCTGTTCCCAAAACGGGGAATCCAAAAGTCCGGTTAACCTGGAAAGCTCCTATTCAGGCAAGGATTCAGAGCAAAGTGCCGGACTGAAATCTTCTGCCGCCTATAAAGAGGAAAAAGACCATCCTACTCAATCCAAAAAGAAATTGATCAAAACCGGAAACCTGACGATCAAATCCAAACACATCGAAAAAAGCAAGTTAAACCTGGATTTGGCACTCAAATCACTCGACGGATATTACGACAACGAACAATTCAGCAAATCCGATTATGAATTCCGGTATTCATTAACGGTGCGCGTTCCTTCCGGTAACTTCGACGACATCCTGCAGGTAATCAACCACGGAGACGATGAGATTATTTCCAAAAACATCAAAGCCAGAGATGTTAGCGCTGAATATGTAGACATAGAAACGCGTTTAAAAAGCAAAAAGGCTTATCTGCAGCGTTATGAAGACTTCCTTTCCAGGGCAAAAAGCATGGACGAACTTTTACAGATCCAGGAGAAAATCAGGGCATTGATCGAAGAAATTGAAAGTCAGGAAGGAAGATTGAAATTTTTAGATGACCAGGTCGGTTACAGTACATTGGACATCGAATTATACAAAACCATTAGCCATCCTGATAATTCATCGGAAGAACCCGGTTTCTGGGAGAATGCGAAAAAATCCATTGCGAACGGATGGTCCGGGGTAGTTGTTCTTTTCCTAGGATTGCTTTCCATCTGGCCGCTGCTGCTTATTCTTGTTCCAACCGGAATCTATGGCTACAGGAAACTAAAAAATCCAAAGAAAGCAGATTAATTCGTGTTCTTCATAAATCATTTCTGACGCTCCTCCCTATTTACTTCCGCACTAACGCTTACGCAGTAGCTTGTGCCGCCGCTAAAGCTTTGGCGACATGCGGTCAGCGAAGGCGCAACGTTTGTTGTAATTAGGTCTTCAAAAGCTACGCTTTTTCTTATCTTTACGATTCACACAATTCGATTAATATGAATTTGAATACATCCGCTGCGTTTGACCAGCAAGAAGGCCTCGTTGTCCTTGTTGGGAAAAAAATGGAAACGCAAACAAAACTGCCGAAAGTGGTAGCTGAAGAACTGGAGTTGTTCCACAAAAATGCCGACCAGCAATTCCTGCATCTGCCTTTAAAAGGAAAGCACTTTGTGTTTATTAAAGACCAGGAAACCGATGAAAAACAACGCATCATGGGACACAAACTCCGCGGAGTTTTACCCAAAGAAATCAAAAGCGTTTTCATCGACGGAGGAAAATCAAACAGCCTTTTGCTGGCAGAAGGTTTTGCGCTTTCCAATTACCAGTACCTGAGATACCGGAAAGAAGCGAAAAAAGAAAAATATGCATTGGAAACGATCGATTTTTCAGCAAAGATCACTACTTCAGCTATGGAAGAATTAAGTGCAACTTTGAAAGCAGTATTCTGGGCGCGTGATCTGGTTAATGAACCGGTTTCTGGCTTAAATGCCACCCAGCTGGCAGAAGCCATCGAAGAAAAGGGAAAAGAAGCGAAGTTTTCCGTTACTATCCTGGAAAAATCCAAGATTGAGGCTTTAAAAATGGGTGGATTATTGGCTGTGAACAAAGGTTCTGTTGATCCGCCGACATTCACCATCATCGAATACAAGCCGAAAAGAGCAAGCAATAAAAAACCGATTGTTTTGGTCGGAAAAGGAGTTGTTTACGATACCGGAGGTTTGAGCCTGAAACCAACTGCCGGTTCCATGGATGCCATGAAATCAGATATGGCGGGAGCCGCAATGATGGCCGGAACCATTTATGCTGCAGCTATGATGGAGCTTCCCATCCATTTGATCGGACTCATTCCGGCTACAGACAACCGTCCGGGATTAAATGCCTATACTCCGGGCGACATCATTACCATGTATGACGGAACAACCGTAGAGGTATTAAATACCGATGCCGAAGGACGCATGATCCTGGCAGATGCATTGGCTTATTCCGAGAAATTCAAACCGGAATTGGTAATCGATGCTGCAACCTTAACAGGAGCAGCTGCGCGTGCAATCGGAACACGTGCTTCCATTATGATGGGGAATGCCGATAGAAAATACTTCACCATGCTGAACGAAGCCGGAATGGAAACCTACGAACGCATGGTTGAATTTCCATTCTGGGACGACTATTACGACGATATGAAATCCAAAATTGCCGATTTGAACAACATTGGGAACGGATATGCAGGAATGATCACAGCAGGAAAATTCCTGGAGCATTTCGTAAAAGCGCCTTACATCCATATGGATATCGCAGGACCGGCTTTCCTGGACAGACCGCAGGATTACCGTGGTGTCGGAGGAACAGGAACAGGAATTCGCTTAATGATCAACTTTTTAAAACGCCTGGCATAAGATGGAAAAAGAGAAAGAAAAAATCAAAGAAGAAGGCCGTGCAGTTCCTATTCGTGTAGGAATCTCTATAGGAGATATCAACGGAATCGGTCCGGAAGTAGTGATCAAATCACTGGCAGACAACCGCCTGTTATTGGATTGCACACCGATCATTTACGCATCATCTAAAACCATTTCTTTTCATAAAAAAGCGTTGAACGAACCGGAATTCAATTACCAGACCTGCAAGACGGCTAATGAAGCTGTTAACCGCAAAATCAATATCATTAATGTCTGGAATGAAGAAGTTCAGTTCGAATTAGGAAAAGGAACCGAAGCTAGCGGGAAATATGCCTTCCTCTCGTTGGAAAAAGCAACCGAAGATTTAGCTGCCGGAAAAATTGATGTATTGGTGACAGCCCCGATTTCCAAAGAAGCAATCGGGAAAGCAGGATTTCAATTCCCGGGCCACACCGAATACCTGGCACACTTGGCAGGAATGGACGAAGCATTGATGATGATGGTCAGTGGCTCACTTCGTGTAGCTCTGGTTACAACACACGTTCCTTTAAAAGACGTTTCAGGCACTTTGACACGCGAAAAGATCCTCGCAAAGATCAAAGCACTGGACAATAGTTTGAAAAAAGACTTCGGGATCCAGCGTCCGAAAATTGCCGTTTTTGGAGTAAATCCGCACGCCGGGGAAAACGGAAAAATGGGAGCTGAAGAAGCAGAAATCATTACTCCGGCAATCAATATGGCCAGAAATGAAGATATTTTTGCACTCGGACCATTTCCTGCCGACGGATTCTTTGGAAGTCCGAATCGCAGTCAATACGATGCCGTGCTGGCCATGTACCACGACCAGGGATTAGCAGCTTTCAAAGCACTGGCTTTTGAAGACGGAGTAAACTACACGGCAGGATTACCGATCGTAAGAACATCACCGGATCACGGGACAGCGTTTGACATTGCAGGGAAAAATGAAGCGAATCCACAATCCATGAGAAGCGCTATTTACCTGGCTATTGATATTTTCAATACCCGCAAATTCTTGAAAGAGATCGCGGCGAATCCATTGCAGGTCCAAGAGTCGGCACCTCACCGAAAAAGAGGAGACAGACAGCATGAAATTGAGTGAAAAAATAAAATTTAGACGAATAAAATCGAGAATAAGTATCATTTCGTTTATTTTTTTCTACCTTTGCCCTCCAATTTTTGTGTAGTGAAGAAATCTACGAATGAGTTCATAATCCAATTTGTAGGATTAAAAACAGGGACGCATCGCTATGAGTTCAACATAGACAAAACGTTCTTTGAAGGTGTTGAAAACACGCTGATTGATGATGCAAATGTTCTGGTAGAACTTGCATTTGAAAAGAAGGAAACAATGATGATTGCGGAATTTTCGCTTTCAGGAACTGTTACCACTCCATGTGATCGCTGCAATGATCCGATGGAAGTACAGATCCACGGTGATTACCGCATTGTTTACAAGTTTGGAACAGAAGTTTCCGAAGACGAGAATTTAATTATTCTCCACCCGGAGTCTTATGAACTAAATGTTTCGGCACCGATCTATGAGTTGTTGGTCATTTCATTACCGGCCCGAAGAATTCATCCGGAAGGGGAATGTAACGAGGAAGTAATGGATTTGTATAACAAGTACATTGTAAATGCAAATCAACCGGATGAAGACGACGAATGGGACGAAGACGATGATGATTGGGACGATGATGACGACAGCGGGGACTGGGATGATGACGGAGAAGACGATGATGATTCGGATGATCCCGACGATGACAAACCGATAGACCCACGATGGTCCGCATTAAAAAATTTGAATTAACGATTGAAATAAATAAGTAAAATGGCACATCCAAAGAGAAGAACCTCGACAACACGCCGTGACAAGAGAAGAACTCACGACAAAGCAATCGCGAAGAACATTGCAACTTGTCCTACAACAGGTCAACCGCATTTGTTCCACCATGCTCACTGGCATGAAGGCAAATTGTACTACAAAGGAAGAGTAGTAGCAGAGAAAGAAGTAGCGATTTAATTCGCGCTGTTTAGTAGTAAACATTCCTCCTGATGAAGATAGGAATAGATATTTTGGGCGGTGATTTCGCACCAGAGGCCAATATAGCCGGTGCTGTACTTGCTAGAAAAGAACTTCCTCAGGACGTGCGTCTCGTGTTGATCGGCGACCAAGAACAAATCTTGAGTGGCCTAAACGCGTTGAATGAAGATCCGGCGGCGTATGATATTGTTCATGCCCCTGATGTCATTACGATGCACGACCATCCGACACGGGCAATCCCAACAAAACCGCACAGCAGTATTGCCGTGGGTTTTGACCTGCTCGCTAAAAAGGAAATAGACATTTTTGCCAGTACAGGAAATACAGGTGCAATGCTGGTTGGTGCGATCTACAAGGTCAACACCATTGCCGGCATTATTCGTCCGTGTATTACATCCGTACTGCCCACAGTTGATGGCAAAAACTCCATTCTGTTGGATGTTGGCGCCAATGCAGATTGTAAACCGGATGTCCTTTATCAATTTGCCGTTCTGGGAAGCCTCTATGCCAAATGTGTTTATGGTGTAGAAAATCCGCGTATCGGTTTATTAAATATTGGTGAAGAAGAAACCAAAGGGAACCTGCTCACGATCGCAGCCCACAAATTGATGGCTGAATCGGATGAGATTAATTTCATTGGTAACATAGAAGGTCGTGATCTGTTCACTGGTATAGCAGACGTTGTTGTTTGTGATGGATTCACCGGCAACATTGCTTTAAAACAAGCCGAAGGAATCTACACGCTCATGCGCAAAAGAGGCCTGCGTGATGAATACTTTGATCGTTTCAATTATGAGAATTACGGCGGAACTCCGATTCTTGGGGTGAAGGGTAATGTCATTATCGGTCACGGAATCTCTAACGACAAGGCTGTAAGAAGTATGCTGCTGCACTCCTACGAAGTGGCCAAATCAGATCTTACAAAAAACATTAACGAAGCTTTTAATCGATAAAATGAGTAAAATCACCGCAGCAATAACAGGCATTTGTGGTTATCTTCCCGAGGAAGTAGTAACGAATGACGACTTAGCTAAAATTGTTGATACTTCCGATGAATGGATTACAACAAGAACCGGGATTAAAGAGCGACGCATTCTCCGTGAAGGCGCCTGTTCGGATATTGCCGCAGCAGCCGTAAAAGGATTATTGGAAAAGACAAATACCGATCCATTGGACATTGAGCTGGTGATTTTGGCAACTGTCACTCCGGATTACCCTTTCCCTTCCACTGCAAATGTTGTTTGCGACAAAATCGGAATGAAAAATGCCTGGGGTTATGATTTGATTGCAGCTTGTTCAGGTTTCATCTACGGTTTGCAAACAGGTGCAGGTTTTATCGAATCCGGTAAACACAAAAAGGTAATCGTGATCGGCGTGGATAAAATGAGCGCTATTCTGGATTATGAAGACCGCACAACCTGTGTCATTTTTGGCGACGGTGGCGGTGCTGTTTTGTTGGAACCGAATACGGAAGGACTTGGAATCCAGGATGCCATCCTGAAATCAGACGGAGCGGGAAGACAATACTTGTACCAGCCGGCTGGTGGATCAGTAATGCCACCTTCACACGAAACAGTTGATCAGCGTTTGCATTTTGTGAAGCAGGAAGGAAAACAGGTTTTCAAATTTGCAGTAACAAATATGGCTGAAGTATCTGCCGAGATCATGCAACGCAATAACCTTACTGCCGAAGACGTGGATTGGCTGGTACCACACCAGGCAAACCTGCGTATCATTGATGCAACTGCAGACAGAATGGGTGTTCCGAAGGAAAAAGTAATGATCAACATTCAGCGTTACGGAAATACCACTGCAGGTACATTGCCACTTTGTTTGTGGGATTGGGAAAAGCAATTGAAAAAAGGCGACAATTTAATCCTCTCCGCTTTTGGTGGTGGATTTACATGGGGAGCCGTGTATATAAAATGGGCTTATAATTCTTAATATAATCGAAAAAACAACTATTAAATTATACTGATATGAATCTGAACGAAATCCAAGACTTAATTAAGTTTGTAGCAAAATCAGGTGTTACGGAAGTAGAAATTGAGCAAAAAGACTTTAAAATCACGATTAAATCAGAGTCTAAAAAAGCAGAGTCTCAAATCATCGTGCAAGCAGCAGCTCCGGCTGTTCCTCAAATAGCAGCAGCTCCGGCAGTTGCGGCGGCACCTGCACCGGCAGCAGCTCCTGCACCGGCAGCTCCAGCGGCATCGGATGATTCAAAATACATTACTTTTAAATCTCCTATGATCGGTACTTTCTACCGTTCTTCCGGACCGGATAAAGAGCCTTTTGTAAGCGTTGGACAATCCATCAACAAAGGAGATACCGTTTGTATCATCGAAGCGATGAAGTTATTCAATGAAATTGAAGCTGAATTCACTGGTAAGATCGTTAAAGTTTTAGTTGACGATGCTTCACCGGTAGAATACGATCAACCTTTATTCCTGGTAGATCCTGCTTAATCGACAAGTTGTTAGGACAACTTAGTTATTCATTAAACATGATTTTATGTTCAAAAAAATATTAATTGCCAATCGTGGTGAGATCGCTTTGCGTATTATTCGTACGTGTAAAGAGATGGGTATCAAAACGGTTGCAGTATATTCTACTGCCGATAAAGAAAGTTTGCCTGTTCGTTTTGCTGATGAAGCAGTATGTATCGGACCGGCTCCGAGTAACAAGTCTTATTTATCCATAGCAAACATTATTGCCGCTGCAGAAATTACAAATGCAGATGCTATTCACCCGGGATATGGATTCCTTTCTGAAAATGAAAAATTCTCCCGTGTTTGCCAGGAGCACAATATCAAGTTCATCGGTGCATTGCCTGAGCAAATTGCCGGAATGGGTGATAAAGCAACAGCAAAAGCAACCATGATCGCTGCAGGAGTACCTTGTATTCCGGGATCAGAAGGATTACTAAAAGATTTGGACGATGCTCGCGAAACCGCTAAAAAAGTGGTGTACCCGATCATTTTGAAAGCTACTGCCGGAGGTGGTGGAAAAGGAATGCGCATCGTTTGGAAAGAAGAAGATTTGGAAGCCGCATGGGATTCAGCACGTCAGGAAGCAGGAGCTGCTTTCGGGAACGACGGGATTTACATGGAGAAATACATCGAAGAACCACGTCACATTGAGATCCAAATTGCGGGTGATCAATACGGAAATGCATGTCACTTATCCGAGCGCGATTGTTCGATCCAGCGTCGTCACCAGAAATTGGTAGAAGAAACACCTTCTCCGTTCATGACGGACGAATTGCGTGAAAGAATGGGTCAGGCAGCAATCAAAGCTGCGAAGGCTGTAAATTACGAAGGTGTTGGAACGGTAGAATTCCTGGTTGACAAAAACCGTGATTTCTACTTCATGGAAATGAACACGCGTATCCAGGTTGAGCACACGATTACGGAAGAAGTAATCAATTACGATTTGATCAAAGAACAAATCAAGATTGCTTTCGGAGAAAAAATCTCAGGAAAGAACTACTACCCGCAAATGCACTCGATCCAGTGTCGTATCAATGCAGAGGACCCGTATGCTGATTTCCGCCCGTCTCCGGGTAAAATTACCAGCTACCATTCTCCGGGTGGACACGGTGTGCGAATCGATACCCATGCATACGCAGGTTACACGATCCCGCCGAACTATGACTCCATGATCGGAAAATTGATCGTAGTTGCTCAAACACGCGAAGAAGCAATTCTTAAAATGAAACGTGCGTTGGACGAGTACATCATCGAAGGAATCAAAACAACGATCCCGTTCCACCAAAAACTGATGGAAGATCCACAATTCAACGAAGGGAACTTCACCACGAAGTTCATGGAAACGTTTGAGTTTTAGGAATCTATTAAATATTTATAACGTAGGGGCGGAAAATTTTCCGCCCCTACGTGTTTATACAGCATCTGCCGTATTTTTTCCTATCAATTGCCACGAAATGATTTCACTTAAACGAATTTCCATACATTCACTGTGTGAAAACGAAACGAAGTATCCTGCGACAACTACTGGTGAACATTCTGGTTCCCGTATTGCTTATTTTTTCCATTGTTTTCTACCTCACCTATCAATACAACCTCGACAAGGTTGAAAGTGATATTCAGCAACAAAAGAAGAACATTGTAGAAGAAACGCGGAATTTGATCGAATACTACGATTTTTCCATGCGCACGCACGAGCAGTCCTTAATTGAACGTATGGAACACATTTCCACCGAAATTCAACTCGTCCTGGCAAAACAAAACGCCCGGTCAGTTGATCTGAATGCCTTACGATCTTCTTTGGGGATGGATCCCAAGCGGGAAGACATTTACCTCATCAACCGGGAGTTGAAGATTGTCAATACGACTTTCGCACCGGATTTGGGACTGGATTTCAAAAAACTGAACCAAACCTTCATTCCCTTTTTTAATGAAATCTTTCGATCCGACAAATTCAAGGAAGACCGTTTCGGACTGGAAATCAAGACGGGTAAAATCAAAAAATACAGCTATCTAACCTCTTTGGATGGAAAACACATCATCGAACTGGGCTTTTATTCCAAATCGGCAGACGAGTTCAAACAATTGCTGCTTTCAAAAATCCGGAGCCTGGATAAACGTTTTGAAGCGATCAACCAGGTAGAATTGTATCTAGGGGTAAAAAACGTGGTAGATGTCCACATCAAAGACCCCAAACTCCAAAAAGCATACCTGCAGTGTCTCGATTCTCAAAAAAATATTCTCGTAGATACAGACAATCCGGCTTCCAGGGGTGAAGAATTTACCGAATTCATTTTTCTCCCGGTTTTAGAGTCGAAATTGTATTCCGGATATGTGCTCGAGTTAGGCACAAACGATTTGCCTTATCAAAACCTCGTAACCGACCTCTTATGGCGTTTCGGAGTTATTTTCCTGCTGACACTTGTCATACTCACAGTCATTGTCTATTTCCGTTCGCGCAAACTCACCAAACCGATCCAGCAGCTGGCATTGAAGACGGAAACTATTTCAACGGACAACCTCGATCAAACCATTGAGATCACCGGAAGCCTGGAACTGGACCTGCTTTCGAAGAACTTCAATTCGATGATGCAGAAACTGCGTCATTCCTACGAAAACCTCGAGGAAAAAGTGGTAGAACGCACACAGGAATTGCAGGAACAAAAACTCATTGTAGAGGCCAAGAACCACGAAATTGTAGAGAGTATCCAATACGCACGATTCATACAGCAGGCCTTGCTTCCATTGGAAAGCGAGATCCAGGCAAGCTTCGACGAAAATGCATTTGTCTATTATGCTCCGAAAGACATTATTGCCGGCGACTTTTTCTGGTTCGAGAAACGCGGTCATTTAAGCTGGTTTGCGGTTGCAGACTGCACCGGACACGGCGTTCCGGGAGCTATGGTCAGCGTTTTGTGTATCAACGCACTCTATCAATCATTGGCATTGAACCCGGAGCAGTCCACCGGACAGTTATTAGACCACGTACGCGAACTGGTTGTTCAAACGCTCACAAAAGAAGCACGATCCGTCAAAGACGGAATGGACATTTCACTGGCTTGTTTCAATCACCAAACCAATATGCTCCAATGGACAGGAGCCAATAACCCACTCTGGATTTTCCGGGAAGAAGAAATTTTGGTTACCAGCCCTGATAAGCAGCCTGTCGGTCAATTTGATGGTGCCAAGCCGTTCACCACCCATGAAATGCAGCTCGAAGCAAACGACTGGATCATTTTGTTCTCAGACGGATATGCAGATCAGTTCGGCGGACCGAAAAACAAGAAGTACAAGTATGCGACCTTCAAGGAGTTTATCCAGGCTCATAAAGACAAAAGCGGTCCGGAACTGAAACAAGATTTAAAAACCGAATTTGAAAACTGGAAAGGAGACCACGAACAAACCGATGATGTTTGTGTGATGGGGATAAAGATTACGGTTTAAAGGAAGTAAATCAATTCAACTTAAATGATAACGGAAACACGAAATAACTGTTCACTGCCGCTCCGTTTACTTTTCCGGGAAGCCATTTAGGCATTAAGCGAACCAAGCGGATTGCTTCCTGATCACATTCCGGGCAATCAACCATTCCTTTTTTCACTTCCACCTCTTTGATCTCTCCTGTTTTCCAAATGGTTAGTTTCAGATAACATCTCCCCTGCAAACCTAACTCCTCTGCTCTTTCAGGATACTTAAAATTAGCTTTCAAAAATTCCCTCATACCAGTTAGTCCACCCGGGAATTCTGCTGGCTCATCTACAGCATCGTAAACCGGTTCACCCTGCACCGTCTTAATCTCAGGTGCCGCAGGTTTTGCTTCCTGTATAGGTCCCGGATCCGGTTCTGGTCGACCATTCTGTGCAAAACTCAATCCACAAAAGAGAGAAAAGGAAACAATCAATAGGGATTTGGTCAAAATTAATTTCATATTCAACTGTTTATTATTAGAACGGCACAATACTAAGTTTTCTTCGAATATCTTTTCAGGGGAAAACAGCAAAGTGTATGAATCTTTGACTCACAGGAAATTTGCAAAACAAACGGATCACTCAAGCCCCAGCAAGGATTTAATCTGATCCCACGCCTTATCGCGGTTTTTATTGTACCGGTCCTGAGCATCTGCACTTCCGTCTGCTGCGTAATCATTCAATCCCTGAGCTTCTTTTTTCAAAGATTCCAGGCAGGTGATCAATTCTTTAATATACTCCACATCGTCTGTACTCAATCCGTTGCTTTTTGCAACTTTGCACTTTTCAAGCATTCCAACTACCGCTTCAAGCATGCTAGCCTGCTCCGACATTAATTCTTTCACGCGCTCAGAAGTATACACTTCATTCACATAAGCATCTGCAACTGCACCGATAGTAATATAGGTATTGTAAATCGTGATGGAAGAAACTCCCCCGAATGCTTCGCGTACATCTACATCACATTGAGCTCTGCCAATTGAAATTCCGGAAGAAGTTAAAAGGATTACAGCTATTAGTTTCATAAGTTCTCATTTAATACTGCAATAATACACTTTCCAAACAACTATAAAACAAGGCGTTCAGAACTTTTTTTAAAAAAATGATTTCATTGCTGTAACTTTATCGGGACGAACTGGTCTTATGACTGTTAAACGACTACATGACTAGAAAAGAATACAATGAGGCAGTTGAATTGTATGCTGATAATCTTTATCGGTTCGTAGTCAAGCACACCCAAAACCGGATGCTTTCCGAAGACGTTGTCCAGGAAACATTTGCAAAGGTTTGGGAAAAGCACGAAAACATCGAAGCTTCGAAAGCAAAGTCGTACTTGTTTACCACAGCTTACCATCAGATGGTGGATGTATTGAAAAAAGAAAAACGCACGACCAGCTTTGAAGGACAGGATGTGAAACAGGATGATACTCTGAGCCATTTGTTCGATGTTCAAAAAACCCTGCAGGAAGCAGTCAACAAATTGCCGGAAATTCAAAAGACCGTCATTTTGCTGAGAGATTATGAAGGATACAATTACAATGAAATAGCAGAAATTACCGCTCTGAACGAATCACAGGTAAAAGTGTATATCTTTAGAGCACGTCAGACCTTAAAGAACTACTTAAAATCAACAGAATTAGTAGCATGAAAAAACTCATTCATACCGACAATTACGAATCCTTTTACCTGGATTACCTGGAAGGAACTCTTTCCGAGGAGGAACGTATTGCTTTTGAGGAGTTCTTAGCTGCCAACCAGGAATTGCAGATCGACGAAGAATTGATCTTCCTCGATGACTCACCGGAAAAAATGGACCCGCTCCAAAAATGCTTGTTGAAAAAGGAAGACCTTTCGATCGTAACCGGTGAAAACCTGGAATACTTTGCGATCGGAAAAGTGGAAAATGTGCTTTCTGCAAATGAAGAAAAACTATTCGACGGGTATTTAGCAAAGCATCCGGAGGCTCAAAAACTGGTTGCCGATTACCGCGAGACACGTTTACAGCCTTCAGCGGTTCTTTATCCGAACAAAGAAGACCTGAAAGAAAAAGAAGTGGCTTTGGTGTCCTGGAAATTTATCGCCAGATCTGCCGCAGCCGCTGCCATTCTGCTCCTGTTTTTAAAATTGGGTTTCAACAACAGTAATCATACGAAAGAAGGAACATCCAATACTGTTGCTCAAAACAACAGCGGTAAAAAGAACCCTCAACCAAAATCGGAAGACAAGAAACCTGCTAAACTGGTTCCTTCTGTTGAATCTATTGGAGAGGATGATACTTACGTAGCACAAAAAAGCACTCCAAAGAACGGAAACAACGGTCATTCGAACTTGAAAGAACGCACAACCCCGGTTCAAAAAGAGAATAAGAACCCGGAGCAATTGATTCCTGTTCAACCGGAATTGGAGAAAAACCCGCTTGCTGAGAACAAACCGCACCACCCAACGATTTTGCCGCAAGTAAAAGACGACAAACAACCGGTAGCTCCGACGTTGAACCAGGATGTGAACAAAGCGCCAAGCAAGGATCTGGCTTCAAACACCGGCGGTTCAAACATGAAAAACCCGATTCCGCTGATTACCAATACGCTTTCTGAGAAAACCAAAACTACCGTAGATTTCCAGACAGGTAAAGCAACGGAAACGCAAAAAGGCGGGTTCTTTGTGAAAATCGGGAAGTTTGAGATTTCGCATAAATCATCTAAAAAGAAGTAAGTTAGTGATCCTGCACCAGCCGGTTACTTCATGAAGTATATACAACTCCGATTTTAGTTAAAATTCCGTTGTTAAATGCTAAATGAACACCGTGTTTGGTAAAGTATACTTCTCCATCCGTATCCGACATGATTTCATCTTTTTCCCAGGACACATTTTTCAAGTTAAGAAGTGCTTCGATTGCCTGGAAACTTCTATTTGAAGCCATTTCATAAGAGCCAGAATGTATTCGGGCAGGTAGGCGTGTAATGTGTTTCCCAAAGGTTATCGTCATTACGTCTATCCGTTGGTTGCGCAGCCGAAATTCCAAATCGCCATAAACAAGCATAGCCGGATACGATTTATGTGCCGGTGTGTGGATTTCCGGTTCTCCGAAAAAAGTTAACAGCTCATCGGCAGTTCCCGTCTCAACGATTCGCAGGTTCCTCCCTCCCACAATTATTTTCTCCAGTTCAATCATTCGTCTGCATCCGGATTTATCAAAACAACTATTTCTTTCCTTTCTAAAGGTAATTATTCGTTTTAATTTGAGCAGCAAGACAAACTGAAGATCACCTTCTTTTAAGCAACACGCCCTGCGGAAGATGAGAAGCTTTGATCAAAAAACTAAATTTCATTCCACATGCTATGCAGATTCAATAAAACAACTATTTTTATCGGACCGCATGAAAGAAACCTCCTTCATAGAACAGAACAAAGAAAAATGGAAGAAATTCCAGTCTTTGACTTCAAATCAAACGAGTGATCCTGAAGAAATCGCAGATTTATATTCGGATATTACCGATGATTTGAGTTATGCACAGACGTTCTACAGCAAACGGACGGTTCGTGTTTACCTGAACCAGATCGCACAGGGGATTCATAACCTGGTGCACAAACAGCGGAAAGACTCGTTCCGGAAACTGTTTACCGTTTGGAGGGTTTCCATTCCACTGGAAATCTACCGATCGCGAAAGAATTTATTGTTCGCTTTATTCGTTTTCCTCTTCTGGACAATCGTCGGGGCCATTTCCACGCACTTCAACCCGGATTTTCCGCGTATGATCCTGGGCGACGGCTATGTCGAAATGACTTTGAAAAATATTGAGAAAGGCGATCCTTTGGGCGTTTACCACAGCGGATCACAAGTCAGTATGTTCCTGGAAATTACCCTGAACAACATCACGGTTTCGTTCTACACCTTCATTCTCGGGATTTTCTTTACGATAGGTACACACATTATGATCTTCAACAACTCGATCATGCTGGGCGCTTTCCAATATTTCTTCCACTTGAAAGGTTTGCTGATTGTTTCCTTCCTGGGAATCTGGATCCACGGGGCATTTGAGATCAGTTCGATCGCCATTGCCGGAGGCGCCGGAATTACGCTCGGGAACGGCTTGCTTTTCCCCGGCTCCTACACGCGCTTACAAAGTTTACAGCTTTCGGCGAAAAGAGGTTTGAAGATCATGATGTCACTCATTCCCTTCCTGATAGCAGCCGGATTTTTGGAAAGTTACGTCACACACAATTACCAGGAACTGGCAGACTGGTCGAAATGGGCCATCATTACGGTTTCATTTTCAATCATTATTTTCTACTACATCATCTTCCCGATTGTTGTGGCAAGACGCCACCCGGAACTGGTTCATGAAAGCGATCCGCCGATCAAAACTTACATCAACGTATTCGACCTGAATAAGATCCGCACCTTCGGGCAAATGTTTTCCGACAGTTTTTCATTCTACCGCGTACACATCGGGAAGATCATGCGCTACAACCTGGTGCTCACCATTCCGATTATTATCGCTGTAATTGTATTCCAGGATTTGATGCGTTACGAAGACCTCACCCATCAGTATGAATACGACTGGGCTTCGCAGTTAAGTATCATTATGGGATTTGATATCCAGTCGTTCAGTGATTTTGTGGTTACCCTGCTCTGGACCATCATCCTATCGATTTTTACGCTTTCCATTTTGTACCATTTTAAGAACCAGGAACAAAAAGCGAGTTTAAAACGCTTTCTTCCCTTTATGCTTCAGAAACTTCCGGGAACCTGGCTTGGATTGAGTTTCCTGTTTTTGATCCTCTTTTATGTTCCGTGGTACTGGATGTTCCTGGTACTTTTCATTGCACCTTTTTTCTGGCTGCAGGGAGCTTCCATTATTTTGGGAGAAGAGAAATTCGGGAAACGCTTCGGCAACGGATTCCGGTACGGAGCACGAAACTACGGAAACGTTTTGCTGGGTATTTCACTCATGGGCTTGGTATTGTTCATTTTCGCACAGCCGATTGCCTGTGTATTGAGTTACCAGGAAGTGAACTTTATGCGCGAACCCATGCTGGAAGATTTCCTGGATAAATTTGCGGATTTCGTTAAGAACGTGGCGCGCTATTACACTTCCGACTTTTTAGTTCCGGCAAATATTGCCCGCCAATTGGTTTATGTCGTATTTATCCTGTTCACGCTGCCGTTCTTTGTGATCATGATGGGATTCATGTTCTACACCTTCCGCGAACAAAATCAATCTACCGGTTTGAAAAAACAATTTGAGAACTTTGGAAAACGTAAGCGTTACCAGGAAACTGCCCTAGACTTTGAATAAAGCCTTTTTACATATCGTCTTCTGTTGTTTCCCACTACTCCTTTTGGCCCAGTCAAAGAAGGAAAAGGAACTCACCACGCGTGAAAAATGGAACCAGATCCGGAAGGAACACGGCTACAAACAATCCGACAAGTACAAAGGTCCGGAATCCGATTATTACCAAAGCCCGACTTCCATCAACGAATCCTATTCCAGCGGATCGGGAAGTCCGAACGGGACCACGAAACCCTACCAGGGAACACCCTATTCTCCGAAAGACCTGGAGAAAGGAAGAAACAGCAAAGACGGCGACGGCGGAACCGGGACCATTGAAGAAGATCCGAATATCGAACCTTCCGAAGATGTGGACGTTCCGGATTTTGATGTGCCGAACGGACCGAATATTGACGCACCGGATATTTCCGTGAACTTCTGGAAATGGCTCGGGATTATTTTACTGGTAGCAGCACTGGCCATTTTGATCTTCTATATGATCAAGAACAGAAGTCCGCGTGTGAAAACCATTCCGTTTGAAGCCTTGGTGGAAGATTTGAATCCGGCTGAGATCAGTAAGACCGAACTGGAATTGCGTTTGGAAGAAGCAACTGCTGCCGGCAATTACAAGGAATGTGTCCGCATTTACTTCCTCTTTGCCATGAAAGAACTAATCCAGCGCAAATGGATCTTCTGGAAAAAGGAAAAAACAAACATGCACTATATCATCGAAGTACAGGGAAAACCGATTTCCCGGGAATTCGAACAAATTGTTTCCATTTACGACCTGGTTTGGTACGGGGATTATTCCATTGATTCCAAAAGCTACCAGGTGATCGAACCACAGCTGAAAACAGCTTTCCAAAAAATTGAAAAAGCGTAATGAACAAAAAAGTCATCCTATCATTTTTGGGCTTTGCGCTGTTTATGGGACTTGTGATCTGGTTCCTGGATAGCTCTGCGGGTGGTTCCGGAAGCAATATCCGTAAAAGGTACAGTTCCGACTGGAAAAAGCTTTACGACCTGAAAGACGAAAACCCGCGGAATATTTCGTTTTTCATGGATTTACTCGACGTTCATGTCAAAGATTCCATTTACGACCTGAAATATTGGTCAGACCTCGACAGTATTCCCAATCACGAAGAGGCAACTTATTTGTTTATCGGGAATGAGTTGGGTGCTCCGGCGGACTATTACGACTCCATCATGCATTACGCAGACAGCGGAGCAACCGTTTACCTGAGTTTCAATCACCTCACAACCAATATCTACGACCGCCACTTTTTGGAAGGCGCTTTCTATTGGGATTACAGCCGGGTGCTTTTTGCCTGGATCGGTGATACCACGCTTCCTTTCTACCACGTGTATGAAAACGATACGATCAACGAAGACTGGTATTCCTTTTCGGAAACGGAAATCATTGACACCAACTACCGCTCGTACATGTATGCCTTGAAGCATCCGTTTGCGTTTTACGAAAAACACCACAAAGGGAAAGTCCATTTCCACAGCATCCCGAATTTGTTTGAGAACTACCAGGTTATTCAACCCAACGGATATGCACATGCACGCATCGTCCTGAACAAAATTCCCAAAGACAAGCCGGTTATTTTCCTGACCTGCGGGATCAACGATTCAACCGAGCAGCCTATTTATGACGAAGATGCCGAGGAGGACGGCGCGGAAAAAGAAGACACATCTTTGATCCAGTTTATTTTGAAGAACCCGGCGCTGCGCCTGGCTTTCTTATTGATGCTTGTTCTATTGCTATTGTACGTATTCTTTCGGGCGAAACGGAAAGAAGAGATTCTTCCGGGATACAACCAGAAACGGAATATGTCATTGGCATTCGTGGAAACACTGAGTTCCATTTACATTTCCCGCAATTCTCCTGTCGGGGTGATGCAGGTGATGCGCAAGAACTTCTATTCGGCTATCAACAGGCATTTCTACGTGGATCTTTCCCGCAAAGAAACCCGCGAACAAAACCTGGAAAAACTCATTGCAAAAGTTCCGTACGATTCCGATAAGATCATCGACATTGTAAACAGCCTGGATTCCCGCAAAAACAACGTGGACAACCGCCATTTGGGAGCTACTTATGCGAAAATCCGTGCGTTCTACATTGAAACGGGAATTCTTCGCCCTACGGAAAACTTTGTGGCTTCAGACAAGGAAGTACACCTCGACAAATCCATTTGGATCGGTGCATTTATCCTGTTAATGGGATTAATCACTCTTTTCCGCGGGCTTTACATGCTCTCGCTTGGTGGAGGAATCGGGATGCTGTTCATTATCCCTGCTATCGTATTGATCTACTTCGCTTCGCGCTACATCCGTCTCCCGGTTGCAAGCATCCAGGCAGATCAGCTCATTATTTACGGCCTTGTTGCCGGAAAACGCGTAATTTCATTGAACCAAACCATTCATTGCAGCGTGGAAAAATCCCACGTTACGTTCGAATGCGAGGACGGAAATACCTTTATAATACGCCAGGCATTGCTTTCACGAAGAGCAAAGTCGGCACTGAACCAATTTGTAGAATTCATTAAACTTCATAAATCATGATCCAGGAAGGAAATGACGATTTAGCGGCATACATGCCAAACGACGGAGAACAGTCAAACGAGGCTGCTTCAACCAATCCCGCTCCGGAAGAACAAGCAAGTGCTTTGTCGAACCCGGCTGAGACCCCTGCATCAAGCTCCGGTTTCGTACAGCGTGATCAGACCGACCTGCTTTGGGTTGCTGAGAAAGTGAACCGCGTTCGGGAAGAAATGCGCAAATACGTGATCGGGCAATCCGAAATGATTGAACTGTTGCTTGCGGGAATTTTCTCCAACGGACACATCTTATTGGAAGGTGTTCCCGGAGTTGCAAAAACTTTGTCTTCCAAAGCCTTGTCGAAAGTATTGCACGTGGATTTCTCGCGGATCCAGTTCACCCCGGATTTGATGCCTTCAGACGTGATCGGTACTTCGGTATTCAGTTTGAAAGACAGCGAATTCAATTTCAAAAAAGGACCGATCTTCTCCAACATCGTACTGATCGATGAGATCAACCGTGCACCGGCGAAAACACAAGCCGCTTTGTTCGAGGTCATGGAAGAACGCCAGATCACTTACGACGGAACACAGTACAAAATGTCGTTCCCGTTTTTGGTGATTGCCACACAAAACCCGGTGGAACAGGAAGGAACCTACAACCTTCCGGAAGCACAGCTGGACCGTTTCCTGTTCAAGATCAAACTGGATTACCCGACATTGGACGAAGAAACGATGATCTTAACCCGTTACAAAGAACAGATCCAGGCACCGGACCTTTCAACCATTGCTGCGGTATTTACAGCCGATGAATTGCACAAAGTTCAGAAAGTGGTAGAGAAAGTGATCATCGAAGACCGTTTGATCCAGTACATTGCACAGATCGTGAATAAAACACGGAACCATTCCAAATTGTACCTGGGAGGTTCGCCGCGTGCTTCGCTTTCCATTTTGAAAGCAGCCAAAGCATTCGCTGCCATCCGCGGACGCGACTTCGTGACACCGGATGATATCCAGTTCGTGACGATCCACGTATTGAACCACCGTTTGATCCTGACTCCGGAAGCGGAAATGGAAGGAACCCAAATGGAAGAAGTGATCCGTGAAATCGTTCAAACCATCGAAGTTCCGCGTTAATGAAAGTATTGGCAAGCATTCATCTCACCCGGTTCTTTTTCCTCGTAGGAGGAATCGGGATCGCATTGGTCGGAGGAGCATTTTTCCTTCCTTTCCTGGGCATTATCGGCAAAACGGTTTTGTTTGTGCTCTTATTTGCCCTGATCCTGGATGTCTTGCTTGTAAACCTCTATAAAGAACCGATACGCGTACAGCGCAAATACCAGGAACGTATGAACCTGGGCGACGAGAACAAAGTCACGGTTTCCGTTCTGAACCAAACCGCCCAGCCTTTGCAGGTCGGGATCTACGAAGGATATCCGCTCTTCATGCAGAAACGGGCTTCCGTTTGGAACACCATTCTGCTGCCGAAGAAGACGAAAGATTTTCATTATTCCTTCACTCCTACCGAACGCGGAGAATACGAATTCCGGGATGTGGTGATCTTTGTGCGCTCTACCCTGTTTTTGGCACAGCGCCGCATGGTAATTCCGTTGGTAGAACGCATTGAGGTATATCCGTCCGTATTGCAGATGAAGCAGTACGAATTGAAAGTATTCAACCAGCAGACCCTTTCTCAGGGAATCAAAAAGGTGCGCCGGATTGGTAACACGAGCGAGTTTGAGCAGATCCGCAACTACGTGCAGGGCGATGATATGCGCACCGTGAACTGGAAAGCAACCAGCCGTAAGAACGAACTGATGGTAAATCAATACCAGGAAGAACGCTCGCAGCCGGTTTACTGTGTCATAGACAAAAGCCGCCCGATGCAGCTGGCCTTCCACAAAATGACCATGCTGGATTATGCCATCAATTCTTCCCTGGTATTTACCAATATTGCCTTAAGAAAAGGCGACCGCGCCGGCCTCATCACCTTCTCCGACAAAATGGGGTCGATTATTCCCGCGGAACGCAACCAGGGACAATTGAAGCGCATTTTGGAAGGTTTGTACAACCAAAAAACGCTGTTCAAAGAAGGAAACTTCGAACTGCTGTACCAAACGATCCGCAAGCAGGTGAAAACGCGCTCCCTCCTACTCTTGTACACCAACTTTGAAAGCGAATTTGCCATGCGCCGCGCCTTGCCGATGCTGCAACGCCTCAACAAACGCCACGTACTGGTCGTGATCTTCTTCCAGAACAACGAATTGCAGGAACTGGCCCAGCAGCCGGTTCACACCCACAAAGAACTCATTGAAGCCACGGTTGCGGATAAAATGTCGAACGTGAAGTGGAACATAGCCCGCGAGCTGCGCCAAAACGGTATCCAAACGATCCTTTCCAAGCCGGAGGATTTGTCGATCAATTCGATCAATAAGTATTTGGAGTTGAAGGCTAAGGGGGTGATTTGAGGTTACCGAAAAACTCGTTTATGAGACTAATACCCCCAAATTAGGAGTGATTTATCTCATTCCATGAGACATATAAATAAACTATAATTAAAGAACATGTCATTAAACAATATTAATCATCCAATACTCTATTCAACTATGACTATGTTGGCTTATAATATAAATAAGAAATATTATGGTGATAAGCATTATTTGTGGTGTACACCTTATTTTGGATCTGATTTCGATTCGCCTCATTTTACAGTTCCACCAAGCTCTTCTCCTTTGGAAATATACAATACTTTAAAAAATGAAGTAGATGGATCTGATTTCCATGACACAAAAATTAAATTGAATAGGCGTGGGATTAGGAAAGGTGCAGCAATAATGTTAAAACTCAAAAAAATTACTCAAGACGAGCATGATGAAATTGTTACCATTAGTAAGCGTGCTAAAGACAATCAGTTCAGACCTCTACTTTGTGTTATTTCAAGATTAGAAGCAGTCCCATATTATAAAAAGGTTGACATAAAAGACAGAGCAAATCCCCTCTCTCACGAATATATTTTATCAGATTTACCACAATCTGCATTTGACATCATTAGAATTGGATAATATGAAAACAATAAAACAATTTTTAACGGGATTTTCCGAATTGGAAATTCGCGAAGCATTGTACTACTTAGGCAGATTTCTTAAACAAGCTGAAAGTTTCGAAGAATATTCAAAGGATATTTTTGATGATGCATTGAATAGTGAACCAAGCGAAAAAGTTAAAAATCTTACCAGAGCTTTAATTGTCAAAATTGAAGAAATAGAGGGAAAGCAAATGAAAAATTTGAATGATGATGAAATTATTTTTTGGATGGATCATATTGACGAAATTGAAAGTAATCTTGACACAAAAATCTCAGAGGATTCAATTAATAACGCAATGAAAGTTCTCAATGATTTCGGAAAATCGAAAGTTGACAATCAAAGTGACGATAAAAATAAAAGCACATAAGCCACATTAAAACATGGCTTAACTGAAAAAAGTTAGCAAAAATCAAATAACTACTAACATGTCGAAAGAACTGGATAACAAGAATTATATTTTCAAATTTCAGGCGTGCAATAAATTTTTATTTAGCTCACTCAGCAACAACACGTTATATTTCAATAGCATAAAAAGATTTAATGATCCGTTTGAGTTCAGTTTTTCTATAGAAAGTTGGGAAACCAATGAAGAAGGTATAAATCACTTTTATGATAATATATTCCCAGTTACAGCCCTCAGTGATTTTAACGAAAAAGATAGAATAGAAATATCTCAATTTCGCAAAAATCATCCAGCGAGAGATGCATTACTTATTACTGACATAGAAAACTCACTTCGATCCGTATTATCAGACTTCTATGGTGTTGTTTGCTTCTCAAAGAATTATCGGAATGTGCTTATGTGGGCACATTACGCAAACGTTGGGAAAGGTCTGGTACAAATATTTGATTCTCATAATCTTTTTAACCCAAATAATGAAGGCTTTCCTAAACTGTTAAACGTCAATTATCAGGAAAAGTCTCCCAAAACTCGAGTAAAGCTGGACAAAAAAATGTTTCATTTTAATGCAGACTCTATAATTGCTTCGAAAAGAGATGATTGGGAATATGAAGAAGAAGTACGAGCCCTTTTATTTATGCTTAGAACTACACCTTTTGTCGATTCCTCAAGAGAGTTAATCAATGAAGGGAATGGCATTGTCAGAAACGTGAAATATAATGGAAATGCTTTGCGGGGAATTATTTTTGGACATCAATGTTCCCAAAGAAATATTAACCGAACCAAAAAATAATTAAAACAAAACTCTTCAATCCAATATGAAAGTTTAATCTTTTACAAAATACAAGTGAATCCCGTTTCAGGAAATTTCATTTTCAGAAAGCTCGATTAATGTTGCTAATATCAACTAATAACCACGGGCTAAACAACTCCCCACCAACTCCCTAAAAACCCCTTCCGCCAATTCCTCCAATTTTTCATTCGAATCACATTGCTCCAAATCTGCTGCTTGTTCGATGAGTTGGTAGTAGGTTTCGAAGTTCTGTTCGGTTTCCGGAATTTCCAACAAGGAGAAAATCACTTTTGCATTGCCTAAGGGATAGTGATTAACGGGAACATGCAGACGATCCAGGGTGTTTGTCAGGCGGGAGATTTTGATATCGTCCTGGATGAGGGTTAGAATGTTTGCTTTCATATCTTGACGTATTTGTAAATCCCAATTCTTTTGCATGTAGCAAGTGTCGAGAAAAAATTCCGGAAACCATTTAACAGATATGTCAAACTCCGGAATTTCTTTGGATGTTCACATAAAATGAGGTGCTATATTTCTATCTTTGAAAGAAGTCGAAGGCCCAGAAGTTCCTTTGACAACTTTGCTTGATTACTAAAGTCCATTAAAAGAATGCCTAATACAGAATTCTCCTTTAAATCTTTATCAAAAGAATCTAATGTCATTGCGAAAAATATTGAGTTAAGCTTTTTTATCTTCATTACAATCTTTCTTACCCATAATTTATTAGCCGAATCTAATCCAACAGATTTACTCATTAAAAGTATCTTCCTGGGAGTAATTATTATTTTTGAGTTGCGGTTTATTTATAAGTTATTCAAAGAACCAACATTTTTGTCGATTGTTAATGGTGAAATAATTTTACGCCCATCCTTCTTTCTTTTTAGCAGAAAAATCCCAACCGCAGAAATAATTGGATATTCATCCATTGTAAGACCTTACTTCGTAAATAAAGGAAGAACAAAATTTAAATATGCGGCTTACCTATTATATCTCAAAAATGGAAGAAAGGTTCTACTAACAGAATACTACTTTTTAAATTTCAACAAATTCAGTAGTGCCCTTAGAAAGGCCGGAATAAAGTTTTTAGGACACGAAGAAAAGGAATGGAGCGCGATGAAGAGAACGTTTAAATATGACAAAACATAGCTCGTTGTTAGCTCGTGCCTCAAACCCCCACCAACTCCCTAAAAACCCCTTCCGCCAATTCTTCCATTTTTTTATTTGAATCGCATTGCTCCGAATCTGCTGCTTGTTCAATGAGTTGGTAGTAGGTTTCGAAGTTCTGTTCGGCTTCCGGTATTTCCAACAAAGAAAAAATCACTTTTGTTTATTTCACTTATTTCGTTTGTTTCGTTTATTTTGTCTTTGTACCTTTGGCTGAAAGTAGAAGATCATGGAAACATTATTAAAAAGAACGACTAAAGCAGATCGACGTATTGCGATTGGCTCATTAAAGGGTTTTCAGTCTGTTTTCCATCAAGTAAAAGGCATTCATTCCAATGAGGTGAAGATCAAAATCCAGGAAACCGATGAATTTATTACGATCCCCAAAAAGGCTCTTTTATTTCTCTCTGCCATTTTGCAAAATATGGCCGAAGGAAAGTCAATTTCCATTATTCCGTCGGATTCTGAAATCAGTACGCAACAAGCAGCAGATATGCTGAACGTTTCCAGACCTCATTTAGTCAAACTTCTGGAATCGGGGGCTATTCCCTTTAAAAAGGTTGGCAGCCATCGAAGAATTTTGCTTCAGGATCTTATGACGTATGAAGAAAATCTCCAAAAAGAAAGAGAAAAGCAATTGGATTTCTTAGCTAATCAGGCACAGGATTTAAACCTGGGTTACGAATGATCCATTCACCAAAATTTACTGTAGTTTTAGATGCATGTGTTTTGTACCCGGCACCTGTGAGAGACATCTTACTTTCACTGGCTGCCGAAGGGTTGTTTAAACCCAAGTGGACCGGCATTATACAAGATGAATGGGTTAGAAACTTATTGATAAAAAGGAATGATTTATCTGAAGCTGCTTTGAAAGCTACCACACAAGCAATGAATCAAGCGTTTCCGGATTCGAATGTGGAGAACTTCGAGGACCTGATACCTGCTTTCAACCTTCCGGATGAAGATGACAGACACGTTCTTGCCTGTGCAGTTCGAAGTAATGCGGATTTAATTGCTACGTTTAATTTGAAGGATTTTCCGGGTTCAGAACTGGCAAAATATGATATACAAGTTCAAAATCCTGACGAACTGATCTCCAACCTCATCGATTTAAATGAAGAGCTCTCTTGTAAAGCTTTTACTAAAATGGTGAAGCGGCTGAAAAACCCACCGAAAACAAAACAACAAATCCTTGAAACTTTCATAAATTGTGGGTTAAGTATCAGTGCAGCTAAATTTGCAAAATGCATCTAAGAAACGATTCCCCTTATTGGCGTGGGCAGCTTTTTCAAATCCCCACCAACTCCCCTAAAACCTATAGCACACCAACACTTGTTGTATTTGCGCTATAAATTGTATATTGGGTGGGCTTATAGATAAGTTATAGCCAATTTTAGGACGACACAGTAACCAATGACAACACGACAATTTCAGACCGTTTTTTATATTATAATCGGACTTTGTATTCTGACAATTGTTCTGTCATTTACATCGTTTGACTTTATTGAAGTTGACACAGCTGTATGTTGGACAATGAAGTATTTCGCTTTGCCAATTCTTGTCGTCATGATGCCAAGTTGTTATTTCATTTATTTAAAACTGATTCGACAACACGAAACAAAAGAATATAAATCCAAAATATGGACACAACTTCGAACAATTTTTAGAATATTCATTTTGACTTTAGCAATGACAGGAATTTTTATCGGGACAACACTTTCAATCATAATTTTGACCAACGCATATGTTGGTGACAGCAAGACAATAAATCTAAATGCAAAAATTGTTGACTATTATACTTTAACAAGTAAAGGACGAACCAGGCATTATATTAAAATTCAAGACGAACAACTAGACAGAATTATTGATTTAAAAGTTCAAGGACCATATCAAGTTGGACAGACATTTAACAAGACAATGCAAATCGGAAAATGGGGACTACTTTACTCAGAGAAATAACTATTCTCACCCCACCATCTCCCTAAAACCCCTTCCGTCCATTCCTCCAGTTTTTCATTTGAATCGCATTTCTCTAAATCTGCTACTTGGGTTCAATCAGTATCCTTTTAAAAGTTACGCAGAGCACACCAGCGATTGCTGTATTTGCGCTATAAACTGTATTTTAGGTGGGCATATAAATAAGTTATGTGAAATGAAGAAGTTGACCCATATATTTTTCGGAATTATCCTATTTTCAGCCATTATGGGTTGTGGAAATTCTATAGAAGACACTCAAACGGAGTTGGAAAATCCATCAGCTGAGCATGACAAAATTTCAGTGAATGACATTGAAATTTCTGTTGATTATATAAATACAGGAACATATCTAAAAGGTGGGCCTGGAGATGAAAAGGTAAATGTTTATAACCTTATCACTCACGTCAAAAATATCAGTAGAGATACTGTTTTCATCTCAGCTTGGTCATGCTCAAAAGAATATCAATTTGTTGTTGATGACACACTAAATTACAGCATTCATTCTTACATGAACTGTTATAAAAATGGGCCCACAATTGTGACTATTTTACCCGACAGTTCTTACGATGCACCCATTATGGTAAAATTCGCCGCTGATTCTAAAAAGAAACCTTTTAGAATTGGTTTGATCCATAATCGATATGATAAGCTTCCTCCGAAAAATAAATTTATAGAACTTGGAATCAAGTGGTCTAATAAAATAACTCCCGAAAATGATACACATAACATCAAATAAGCCCAACCGCCAAATGCACTATATTTGTTGGGCGGCTTTGCCTATTTGGAAACCCTTATAGAGCATTCCCTACGTACATGACAGAGTCCAAAATACATTTGATTAAGGCAATTATTTCATTTGAAAACAAAGCTCATGAGTTGATAAAACTTATGTCAAAAGAGTTTGACCTTGATTTGAATTCACAATATCCCTTCAGCGAATTGTTAGCTCATGCAAACAATCTTAGGAAAGGCCATTTAAGCGGAAATTGGCATTATCAGTTTCATGGCAGTTCCTGTAAATTCATAAATGATCTCACCCAACAGTTGCTTGATGTAAAAGTCATTCCAGCTGGCAGTTATAGAGTGATTGACTGCTTTTACTTGTTCGAATATATTAAGTCAACTCCTCAGTTAGATTTTGTAAAAACAACCATCAATTCATTACATGATCTTTGGTCGGTAATGCTTGAGTTAGAAAAAGATAAAATAGTTACAAATATTCATCCATTGCCTTTTAGATCTTTTGTTTTGAACCATGCAACCATACCGGCTGATCTGAAAAAATGAATTAACAATTGACCAAAATGAGAAAAATTCAAAATATCATTTATTATTTAATCTTGATTTCATTTAATTCTTCGTGTCAAGATTCTAACCTGTACGGAGAAAGTCAAAAAGGAAATGCTAAAATTGAAAAAATAAACATTTTCGGAGAGAATAAATTTTATCCGGAAAATTCAATCTTAACGGATTCCTGTCTATTTGTTATTGGTGATAATGGTAATGATGAAACAATTTTATATTCTGTTAATCAACCATTATTTCAAATAGAAAAATTAAAATATGCAGAGTTAAAAATGGTTGGGTTTAGGGAAAATGTTCTTGTTTTCGGTCGCACAAAGAAATTTGATGCCACAATTAAGAATCCGGTATCTTGGCCTACTGATAAATTAATTCTTGGAAAAGTCAGATCAAAAAATATTGATTACAATTCAAATTATGCAACATCGGTTACTTCTCTTATCGAGGGTAATGATTTACTTGTTGGTATTCAAGAAGAATCCAGTGATGGATGGCCAATGATGGTTTCATCCGGTGACAATGGAACTTCGTGGAAACAAATTCAATTTTTCCATCGATTCAACGATAAAGTGCCATGGTATATTGATGATTCTGTTTTGTATGTATATGGAAGTAATAAAGGTTTTAAATCAGAGAATTACTCGATTTTCAAATACGATTTAGAATCTAATTTGCTTTTGGAAGAAATTCCTATTTCAACAATTAAAGGAGAATTCCCAACTTTTAAAATAATCAATGGTATACCGTCCATTGAGTCAAGACAAGGAAATAAAATATTAATATATAATTTATTGGAACCTGATATCCAACCACAAATTATAACAACACCAAAAGGCAGATATGTAGGAGAGGTTTTTATCTCTGATGATTTATTTGTAATTGTCACAACACCCGAGGAAGAAAGACATTCTAATTCACGTTACCAAATTTACAGCATGAAATCAAACCAAAAGGATTGGGTTTTAGACCTCGAAGCTCCACATTTTGTTGCTTATGCCTTTTGGAAAAATGAATTAGTTGGCTTCGATATTAATCACAATCTGATAAGAATTAAATATTAAAATGCACTTAACACCAAATAAGCAAAAGCGCAAATTTACTATACTTGTTAGGCCTCTTTGCCTATTTGGAAACTGTTATCAGTCATATTAAAAAAACGACACTATGCCAATAATCAGAAGTTCAGACCAAAAGACTAAAACACTTGAAGAATTCTACACAGAATTGACAAGTATAGATGCGACTGTAGTTGAAAATGAAATTGGAAAGGCAATGCTCGAATTTATTTCAATGGTGAACGAAACTTTTAAGAACTCGACACTATTTGGGTTGACTTCACATTATTCACTTGTAATTCAAGCAACGGACAATTGGGAAGATGGTTGGTTTGTGACAGTTTATAGTATTGGAGACAATAAATTTCAATTTGAATACAAAATGCCTGAAAAAGAAAGTCCCTGGAACTATGCAATCGTTAAAGGACAAGCAAATACAGTTGACGAAGCAAAAGACTTTTTAATTATTGCAATGACAGAGAGTGAAGGTTGGTCTGACAATAAAGAATTGAGAAAACTCTATAACAAGTTAAAAGGCAGAAAAACAGAAAACATGCAATTTAAGTTGTGGTTAGAATTTGAAGAAGTTGACCCTAATAATTGGGACGTTAAAAATGAGTTTTGCAATATTCACGTAGACTTGGAAGACGGTCGGCATTACGGACTTAATATTTGGACATACAAGTTTTTACAAACCGCTATTGACGAAGACAAGAAAACAGGGCAGAATTTAAGTGGGCTTTATCAAAAACCACCAGACTTATTTGTAAAAGAACTAACAAGAGAATGTATTCAACAAACAATTGAAGACTTACTTAGAATTGATGATTTAGAAAAAGTATTGAACCCAAGTATTTATGACAAACGAAATCAGAAATAGAAAAACTGGCTATAACAGGCGTATAGCAAAAGTGGTGGTTCAGTGCTCCCCAGACACATTTGCGGAGAAAATCGCCACCTTCGAAAAGCGGCAAACCGTAAATCGTTTATGATACCTATTATAATGACAATCGAAGATCTCCATAATAAATTGACAGCATTGAAAATTCCAGCAGATCAATATTATCTGCACGGACTTTATGGTTCACCAGACGACAATGATAAAGTATCCTTGACAATAAAACGAGGAAAGTACACCCTAGAATATGAAATTTATTATAGAGAAAAGGGAGAAAAGCATTCAATTCAAACCTTCACAGACGAGAATGAAGCATGTAATTACATTTTGAATAAGTTCACAAAGAAACTATAAAGTGTTTCTCTCAAATCCATCGTCCAACCCCTGTAGGCACGCGATTAATCGGGCGCTTACAGGGGGTTTAATTATATTCCCAAGGGACCAAAAAAATCAACCAATTAGGGAAATCGAGGTGATGGAAACATCATTTCCTTTAATTTAGCACTTTAGCTCGTTAGCCTTTATTAAGCATACACCATCATGAAAGAGATCGAATCAAACATCAAATCTTATTTAGTAAATAAGAAAATCACCAACATTACATTTTTCAATATGAATGACAACTATCTGGATTTTGAACAAAAATCGATGTGGGTAATTGATGGTGGAATTCAAATGGATACCGATAGCGGGATCTTTAGTTTTGGTTGGAATTATGAACAAGAAGGGTTCGATTATGTTTTGGATAAAACTATTGACACGATACTCGGAGAAGCCCCGGCTTATGAAGTAGATCTAAAAAGAAATTCTGATTTGGTTGCACTCATTGGCTCAGAAATCAGCGATGTTGAATTTGAGTGGGATTTCTATCAAGAATTGGATGAAAATGGAGAATTAAACGAAGAAAAAATATTCATCCCTGTATTGTTATTACTCCATTTCAAATCGAATGATTTTCTTCAATTGGCATTAATTGATTATGAAATTCAGGAAGAGCCTTTTAATATTGTTAATCCAAAATTTGATTTAACGGGAGAATTATTAATCTCTCATAATACGCGAATAAAAATAACGAAGAACTAAGTGAACAAAAGCGAAACCAACAATCATGTAAGCAGGTATTACAAAATATCTGTAAACTTTGGCCTATTTTATTACTATTACAATTCAAAGACTTTTCGTTTGCGGAAAGGAATAACTCCCTATCTTTTAGGATTTCTATATGCCCTATTGAATTTGTTTACAGGATTTTGGGGATTCTTAGGAATACTCCGGAAATTCCAGGGCTTAAGAAATACATTCAAGGCAATTTACATAAACCTTAGCGGTGGAGAGGACATTACCAAACTGGATACCGAATCTCATTTCGACAAATACACCGTTTACATCTATAACAACCTGGATAGAGCCAGTTCAAACGAAATGAGTTTATCAGATGTAGAAATCATTCTCGAAATTCAGGAATTATACTCCGAAATGAGTACCGAACTTTTTACTGCTGCAAATACCCATTTCATTTTGGATAATCTGTCAAAAGTGAACATGGGTCAATTAAATGAAAACCATATAGCATCCGTATTCCATGCGATCGGTATTCATAATAAGTACAATATAGATTAAGGCCTTGTGCCAGCGGTCAAATCAATTTAGTGTCAAGCTAGCACAAGATCGTACTTCGAAACAACGCTAAACTTAAAAGAAAATAATTTTAACTTCGGAACAATAATTTTTAGAAAGAGTTGTGCGTTAGTGGGCAGACAATCCGGATAAAACAATTTGAGCAATTAACTTACGGAAAAGAAATGGCGCCTGCCGGTAATTTGTAAACTCTGGCTGCCGAGATATTAACAGAACAATGGAAATAATTCGAGACATTATTTGTCAGGTATATGCCGGACAAAAATCAAAAAAAACGATTGACCTGGTTTTGAACACGTTTATTCCGGGATATGATAAATTGAATTTGGATTATGCCTCCCGGTTAGACGACGAAGATTATATATTTAAATCAGAAGACGAAATGATCCGATATTTCATAGAAAACTCCGGAATTTCTCAGACTTTCTACTGGAATAAGAACCATGACAACCCTGACAGAGTGATGGTTGGCGCAATAATTACCGAAGACGATAAACTGATCATGAGTCTGACTATTGACGGTACTGAAGAAACAGAAAGTAAGTATTTCGAAAAACTTAAAAATACGTTGAATTCGGACATTGGAGTCATTTCATACATTAATCCGGCAGACTACGATAATGGACAAGATTTTATCAAAAAATATGGACAGAACAGCAACACCTAACCAATCACCCTGGTTGGCGTGAGCAGCCTGTCGCGACTATTCGGGATCTTGCTCGTGCCCGTGCAGAAACAAAAGTTCACAACAAACCCCGTTCAAAAAAGATCAGTTGGTTAAAACCCGGCACATTTTAGCTACATTCGCTGAGACGGAAAATTGGCGTCGTGGAAATTCACTGTCGAATGAAACCCCGGAAACGCAGCCGCAGTTTAACTGAAAACATGCAGCAAATGAGACAAACCCTGGTCTTTTTCAGTTTCGTACTCCTTCCATGTATGTTCGCACATGCTCAGGAAATGTTTTACGATTTTTTCAAGCCCGGAAATTTTCACACAGGTTTTCAGGACACGCTCATTTATGATCCCGGTTTTGAGTACACAGCTTATAATTACCACGGGAAGAAACCCTTTTTTATCCAAATCTGGCATCCCGCAGCAAAAAGAACCGAAGCCCAACCGGAAAAGGAAACGCGGAAACCAGTATGCATCAAAGACCTGCTCGAATTCAAATGCGATTCCTCCCTGGAAATCGTCCGGCAGCAGCTGCAGAAAAACAACCGGGAAATACTAATCCGGGATTTCATTGCTGAGAATGTAAAAACAGGAGAGGCAAACGATTTTGGAGCACTTGCTTACGAAGACATTTTTCATGCATTGACCGGTTTAAAAACTCAAAGCTTTTACTCACCCGTCAAAACAGGCTCCGATTTCCCCGTTATTGTTTACCATCACGGCTCTCAGAGCAACTCCTTTGAAAACTTTGCCATGGCTGAATATTTCGCGTCCAGGGGATTTATTTTTGTGGCGGCAAACTTTCACCTGCCTTACGAAAACAGCATGTGGGGACTAAAGCCCTATGATAAATTGATTCAAAACGAAGATGAGGCCGGTTTAAGAACCGTGATGCAATTCGCTCAAACACTGAGCAAATCGCCGTTTATTTTCTTTATCGGGCATAGTCTGGGCGCACAAATGGGGTTTCGGACCTTTGATTCAGACAGTACGGTTCAGGGAATGATCTCTCTGGAAACAACCATCGAATTCCAAAACGATTCCCAAAAGATCCGGGAACTGTGGCCCGAAGTTTTTCATAAGCTCGTTACAGAAAAGGCACACTACCCTTTTCCCGTTTTACTTTGCGCAGCCGTGGGAAAAGAAGGTTCTTTTAATTTACTGGAGCATTTAAACACCCCGCAGCTCTTTTTAGCTTCTACCAAGAGTGAATTTGAACACAATGCCTACATCTCGCTGTTTTATTTGAGGTATTTTTTAGACCCCTCCATCGAACAAACCGACAAAACGATTTTAAAAGACAGGCTCAACCTGTATGTAAAACACCTTGATCTGATGCACGAATTTTTAATCCGGGCCATGAAAAACGAACCGAAAGAAGACCGGGAATCAAGAATTCACCTGGAATAAACCCGGTAGGCGCGCGATTAATTATATTCCCCAGGATTTTCCGCTGAAAATTCCCAAGACGATCATGTCATTTTAGGATATCCTGCGACTAAGCAAAATTTTCTGACATTTGAAAGATGAATGATAACGATACAAAAAGACTTTCCAGGCTTGTAGCAATCTTAACACAGTTACAAACCAAACGACTTGTAACAGCTACTAAACTTGCAGAAAAATTTGGCGTTAGTACGAGGACAATTTACAGGGATTTGAAAGCACTGGAACAAGCAGGGGTGCCTATTTTGACAGAAGATGGCAAAGGCTATATGCTGATGGAAGGCTACAAAATTCCACCTATTATGTTCAGTGAAAACCAGGCAAACGCCTTAATTCTTGCAGAACAGTTAGTGTTAAAAAACAGGGACAGCTCCTTAATTAAGGATTATGCAGAAGCCATCGACAAGATAAAGGCTGTTTTAAGGCAAAGTGAGAAAGACAACGCCAATCTGCTTTCATTGAGAACCAAATTTGCAAAGCTTGAAAATTATGAGATTCAAAGTAATACCTTGTCTTCTTTGCAAATTGCACTCACCAACTTTTACCTTGTAAAATTAGACTACATCAATGCCGAAAATAAATTGAGTGAAAGAGTTGTTGAGCCCTTTGCGTTATTAAACATTACAGAAGGCTGGTTGATGGTTGCCTATTGCCGTCTCAGAAAAGGGTTTAGATATTTTAGGTTGGACAGAATTCAAAAATTACAAATTCAACAAGAGCAATTTACGCCTCATAAAATGACACTTCAGGAATTTTTCGAAAAATATCACGACCACTAAATACCCTTGACATACCGTTGTCAAGGGGGGCATTTAGTTTTGCAGCATGATTCATTAAAACAAAAAGTTATGCTGCAAAAAATCGCTAAAATCAGTTGGTTGGGTGTATTCCTCTCCTTAGTATTCTATTCTTTTCTCGGTTGGTTATGGTTCACGGTGTTGTTTCCAAACCAATATGCCGGCACATTAGACAAATCAGGTTTAATGCCTGCCAATCCGGACCCCATGTATTTTTACGGACCACCTTTAACAATTCTGCCAACAATTATTACTACAGCTTTATTGATGGCGGTGCTAAATATCCAGACGAAGAAAGCTGTCCTTGAATTTGCCCTGGTACTGGGTTTGGGATTTTTGGTAGCCAACACATTTGACATTGCCATTAATCCTAATATTCCGCACCCCATGAGTTATGGATTGTTGGTTGGTGGATTTCAATTGGTTGGTATGTTAGGGTCGTGCTTTATCCTGCATGCAATTCGCAAAAAATGAGTAAGCCGGAAATAGAACTATTCTATCCTGAGACCAAACAGCATTGGCGAAAGTGGTTAACAGAAAATCACCGTCGTAAAGATGCTGTTTGGTTGATTTTTTACAATAAAAAGTCAACCAGGCCAACCATTTCCTGGAGTGATGCTGTAGACGAGGCATTGTGTTTTGGCTGGATCGACAGCAAAGCTGAAACCCTGGATGCCGAAAGCCACAGACATTATTTTTGCAAACGAAAGCCCAACAGTACCTGGAGTAAAATCAACAAGCAAAAAATTGAAACTTTAACGGGAAAAGGGTTGATGACCAAAGCAGGTTTTGACGTAATCGAACGAGCAAAACAAAATGGTTCCTGGACAATTTTAGACGAAGTAGAAGAATTGATTATTCCATCAGAATTGGAAAAAGCATTTGAAAAATTTGAGAATTCCGGAGACTATTTTTCATCGCTAAGTAAAAGTAAGAAAAAGGTTTTACTGCAATGGATCGCACTTGCAAGGACAGAGACAACAAGACAAAAAAGAATTTTTGAAATAGCAGAAAGTGCTTCTCAAGAACAACAACCTAAGCAATTCAGACCGAAAAAAGACCCAGGGTTGGCATGAGCAGCCTGCCCCGACACTTCGGGATTTTCCGCTAAAAATGGTCGGGGCAGAGACTCGCACCAGCCTGAAAAAACAAACCGCGTATTGCTTATGTAACCTAGATCACAAACTAATCCGTAACAAAAATGTAATTTGGCGGCATATCACATAAAATGACAAAGAAAATAGCACTCATTTTAGGACTACTCGTTTTCAGTCTTTCGGCCTTTTCACAAGCGGCACCTTTCAATATTTACCTTGAACCGATGAACATCAGCGGATTGGGTGGGCTACAGGCATTTGCCTGGGGACAACACCAGGGTAAATGGTTAATCATCGGCGGCAGACTGGATGGTTTGCACCGCAGACAACCCTTTGCTGCTTTTGATGAAGCGGGACACAACAACCAGTTAATCGTTGTGGACCCTGTTGCGCACCAAAAATGGTCGGCTCCCTTATCTTCCCTTCCAATTGGTTTGCAGGAACAATTAAGTGCAACCAATATGGAGTTTTACCAGGAGGGGGATTATTTATACGTGGTTGGCGGTTATGGCTACAGCAATACTTCTGCTGACCATATTACATACCCCAATCTCAGTGCCGTAAAAGTTCCGGACGTTATCGATGCAATTATCAACGGAACATCGTTTGCATCCCATTTCAGGCAGGTTACAGATACCTTGTTTGCCGTTACCGGCGGCTACCTCAATAAAATAAACACTACGTTCTACCTTACCGGCGGACAGAAATTTACAGGTCTGTATAATCCTATGGGGCCAACACATGGACCGGGTTTTATCCAGGAATATACAAACGCAAGCAGGAAATTTACACTCTCCGATAATGGCGTAACGCTTGCCATCACCCATTTAGCTGCCATTCAGGATGCTGCCAATCTTCACCGAAGGGATTACAATGTGGTTCCGCAAATCATGCCGGCAGGACAAGAAGGATTAACCGCCTTTTCGGGAGTATTCCAGGTGAATGCGGATTTGCCTTTTCTAAATTGTGTAAACATCGATAGCACAGGGCATACGGTCAACAATGCTTTCTCTCAATATTACAATCATTACCATTGTGCACATATTCCTTTATACAGTGCTTCGAATAACGAAATGCACACGGTGTTCTTTGGTGGTATCGCTCAATATTATGACAGTTTAGGAGTGTTGGTCCAGGACAATAATGTGCCCTTTGTAAAAACCATTGCACGGGTTACAAGAAATGCAAGCGGTACCATGGCCGAATACAAATTACCCGTTGAAATGCCTGCTTTACTCGGTGCCGGTTCTGAATTTATTCCCTTAGAAACAGTTCCGCATTATGGCAACGACGTACTTAAACTGGATGATTTTACGGCCGACACCACGCTGGTTGGTTTTATCTATGGCGGCATAAGCAGCACGGCAGCCAATATCTTTTTCACAAATACCGGAACCGAGAGCAGCGCAAGCAGTCAATTATTTAAAGTATATGTTATTCAGAACTCAGCGCTAGGAATCCACCACTTAAACGACCAAAGTACCGGAACATTAAAGATCCGGGTGTTGCCAAATCCCAATGATGGAAACTTTGTTGTGAAATTCCATTTAAACCAACCGGAAGAAACAAAAATTTCCCTCTATCGCGTGGACGGTAAAAAAATAGAAGAACGGGTTTTAACCGATTTAGTTTCCGGCGAAAACACATTTCAACGAAAAATCAGAAACCTGGATAAGGGAGGTACATACATTCTGACGATTGAAACACCTCATGAAAAAGCGACACAAAGAATCGTTATAGAACCTTAAATGCCGGCTTGGAACCCCCGGTAGGCGCGCGATTAATCGCGCGCCTACCGGGGTCATTAATTATTCGCTTTGTAACAACCAAAAGATTGTCTTGTAACTCCGGAAGATTGGTTTGTAAGACCTTCAGATTAACTTGTAAGTACCTGCAGATGCCTTTGTAACTCCGTGAGATGGGCTTGCAACAACCTTCACACGGCTTTGTAAGCTCTGAAGATCGGTTTGTAAGACCTGCAGATTGACTTGTAAGACTTTCAGATGCCTTTGTAACTCCGTGAGATTGTCTTGTAACCACGCCAGATCGCTTTGTAACTCCGTGAGATTGACTTGTAACAACCTTCACACGGCTTTGTAAGCTCTGAATATTGGCTTGTAACCAGCTGAGATTGAATACCCGGGCTTCACTTCCAGAAAGATTTGGCTGCAAATCGAATAAATTTGCGTGCACAGGTAATCAGTTTCACTGCCGATTGACACCGGATCTCCAAAAGATGCCTAACCTGAAATCGGAAGAAAAAATGTAATATTGCAGTTCTCCAGTTCCTTAAACCAACTAATTTCAATACTGGAAATTATAACGTAATCCAAAACAACTAACGTACAATCAGCAACATGGCCTTCGGACTTTCACCAAAACACATTCAGGACTTACCACTTGACAACCTTACAGCAGAACAATTTCTTATACTCGCAATGGAAGCGGCAAAGAAACTCGGTTGGGATATCGGCCAAACAACTGAAACCGGCTTCGTTGCTTTTACCGGATTCTCTATGAGTTCCTGGAGTGAAGAAGTGAAAGTGAAAATCGATGGCAGCAATGCAACCCTGAAAAGTGAATGCACGGGTAATCAAATGGTGGATTGGGGTAAAAACAAAAAGAATATTGAAAACCTGATCGCCACGTTCCGGGAATTAAAAGCTTCCTATTCTTCGGAAGAGCTCATGCTCAAATACGAGGAACTTAAACCGGAGCTGACTGAGGAGCAGGGTCATTCAAGCCAGTCAACACCAACTAAAGAAGGAATTTCCGGTGTTCTTGGATTCTTCAGGCCTGTGCCGGGTTATTTCGTCACCCCCATCCTAATAAACCTGAACCTGGCGGTTTTTATCGGGATGATTCTTTCGGGTGTTCATTGGATGACCCCCGCCAACGAGAGTTTGATTGCATGGGGAGCAAATTTCCGTCCGGTAACTTTGGAAGGCGGATGGTGGAGACTGATCACCAATTGTTTTCTGCATATTGGCGTTTTCCACCTATTGATGAATATGTATGCCTTACTTTATATCGGGCTGCTTTTAGAACCGTACCTGGGAAGAGTGAGATTTGCCGGGGCCTATCTTCTGACAGGAATTACTGCAAGTATTGCCAGTTTATACTGGAATAACCTCACCATCAGCGCCGGTGCATCGGGAGCAATATTCGGAATGTATGGGGTGTTTCTGGCCATGCTGACAACAAATCTCATTGAAAAATCGGCACGAAAAGCTTTATTGACAAGTATTGCCGTTTTTGTCGGGTACAACCTGCTGAACGGACTGAAGCCGGACAGTAATATCGACAACGCAGCCCACATCGGCGGTCTGCTTACCGGACTGATTATCGGTTATGCTTTCGTTCCGGGTCTTAAAAACCCGGATGAGACTAAACAGAAATTCGGCACAGCCAGTTTATCGATCACCCTGCTGCTAATCATTTCGTTTATTGTTTATCACCTCATTCCAAATGATTTTGGGACTTATGAAACCAAAATGAAAGATTTCGCTTCCATGGAGGAAACAGCATTAGAGGTTTACAGCTTACCTCCCGATACACCCAAGGACAAGTTGCTTTATGCAATTAACGATCGCGGTATTCTTTATTGGAAAAAAAACATTGAATTGCTGGAAAGTTTGAGAGACCTGGAATTGACTCCTGAAATCAGGGCGAACAACAAAATTCTAAAGGAATACTGCGAACTCAGGTTAAAGTGTTACGAACTGCTTTACAAAGCCGTTTTGGAAGATACCGAGAAATACGCCATACAAATCGATAGTTACAATACCCGCATCCAATTGAAAATAGATGAACTTGGAGGTGAACAGCAGGGGAATCAGGAATGAGTCACCAAGTCTACCGATAAATAACCTGTTTTGACAACAATTGACATCCCATTTGATCCGGAAACGTTTAAATAAACATCACCTTTGACACCATTCATTTCCAGCACGGAGTGAAGATTTAATCCAGCGTATTTATGACCTTAGAAGAACTTTTCAAAGACAAAGCCATTAAGCCGAAAGACAAAACAGAAACCATAGCCAATTGGATTTCAGAAGGTTCTTTACCCTTTGACGAACTTCTTGCCTTTGCGGAAAAACAAAAAGATCCGGCAAAAGCAACCTGTATTGAAGCAATGGAATACGCTACCAGGCAAAAACCCGCGCTTGCAGATGAAGCATGCCTGGCATTTGTAACGGCAGCACTGACAGAAAAAGCTCCGAGAATTAAATGGGAAAGTGCAAAGGTAATTGGCAACATTACACACCTGTTTCCCGATAAATTGGACACATCCGTTGCGAATTTATTGGCTAATACGGATCATGAAGGAACGGTGGTCCGCTGGAGTGCCGCTTTTGCATTGGGAGAAATCCTGAAACTGAAAACGAAACACAACGCCGGTCTCTTGCCTGAGATCGAAAAGATTTGCGAACAGGAAGAGAAAAACAGTATCAAAAAGATTTATCTGGCGGCGATCAAAAAGACAAAATAAATCCCACCCTATTGGTATCCGGTAGTTTACCAGTATAAAAAAATCAGAAACCCTGCCAATCAAACAGCTAAGCAAACCTGCCAAAGGTCCGATATCGCTACTTTAGAACATTGCAATATCGCCACGTTGGAATTTGGCAATCAGAACTCCATATCCGGCCTTTTAAACAAAGTATCTTCGGACGTTTAAACAAAGTCGTCCCGATTCATACCTCCTACCTTTGTTTCATCAAACAATTCATTTTTAAAACATGGGACAAAACAATTACCAGGGAGCGTTACAGAGGCCGTTAGGATCCGGGTTTAATGCTCAATCAACAACCAATGAAGTCATCAAAGGCATAGATATTACAGGCAAAATCGCTATTGTAACAGGTGGAAATACCGGTATCGGTTTGGAAACCGTTAAAACATTTGCCGGAGCCGGAGCTACATTGATCGTTCCGGCAAGAGACGTGGAAAAAGCAAAACGGAATTTAGCAGGAATTCCCAACGTGGAGATCGAAGAAATGGACTTAATGAATCCTGCTTCCATTGATTCATTCGCCAAAAAGTTCCTGGATTCAGGCAGAGCACTGCATTTGCTTATCAACAATGCCGGAATCATGTGGGTTCCTTTGCGCAGAGACAGCAGGGGTTATGAATCGCAATTAGCAACGAATTACCTGGCACTTTATCAGCTCACCGCCAGATTATGGCCCGCTTTGAAACAAGCAAACGGGGCACGTGTAGTCAATGTTTCATCCGGCGGACACCAGTTTTCGGATTTCAATTTCGAAGATCCGCAGTTCCTGAACCGGGAATATGAAACACTGCTTGGGTACGGGCAATCCAAAACAGCCGTTAACCTGTTCTCACTGGAATTTGACATGCACGCAAAAGCACACGGGGTAAGAAGTTATTCGTTGTGCCCGGGAGCTGTCGGTGAAACGGAATTAGCGAGGGAAGCACCTTTAGATTTGTTCCAAAAACTGGGGTACAGCGATGCCGAAGGAAATATACTTCCCGAAGTTGCTTCGCGTTTAAAAACCATTCCGCAGGGAGCGGCAACAACCGTTTGGGCAGCAACAAGCACTATGCTCAACAACATCGGTGGTGTTTACTGCGAAAATGTGGATGTATCGTTAGTAGGTGCGGATGCATCGGTAATTGGCGGTGTGAAAGCTTATTCCTTAGATGAAATCAACGCAAAGCGCTTGTGGAAACTGAGTGAGGAGTTGACCGGAGTAAGGTTTGATTTCAACTGATTTTTGTATCTTTCAATCACACAAGCAGCATGGATTACCAGGTAAATTACATCACTCCAGAGATTAAACTTTCTACTTATACGGGTAAATTGTTTAAAACGGAGGCAGCATTTGATGATCATTTGCTTGTGTGGTTGATTTCAGGGGAAACGAAAATCATCCAGGCAGATAAAAGTTTCTTATTTGGTCCGGGAAGTACTTTTCTGATTCCAAGAAATCAGCTGGCTACCATCGTCAATATGTCCGGTGAAGGGTTGCCGCATAAAGCAGTTGCCATGCATTTGACCACTAAAAGACTCCGCGAGTTTTATGGTTATGAAGGTACGAAACGAAAACCGGCCGATCCGAAAATTTTCAGTTTTCACAAACATCCGTTATTGGAAAGTTGTCTGGCTTCGCTGATCCCTTATTTTGAAATGCAGCAAAACTTTCCGGAGAACATTGCCTCCTTAAAAATAACCGAAGCAATCGCCATCCTCCAAACCATTGACAGCGATATTGAGACCGTTCTCGCTAACTTTGATGAGCCTTATAAGATAGATTTAGCAGCTTTCATGGAAAAAAACTTCATGTTTAATATGCCGTTGGAAAAGTTCAGCTATCTGACAGGGCGAAGTCTCACCACTTTCAAACGGGATTTTCACAGGGCCTTCCACAATACACCCCAACGCTGGTTAACCAAAAAACGATTGGAACTAGCCCATTACCAGCTTGCCGAGAAAAACAAAAAACCCGCAGAGGTTTATTACGAAACCGGATTCGAGAATCTATCTCATTTTTCATTCGCATTCAAAAAACAGTTTGGCTACTCACCCGCCGAACTTACCGGACAAAAAAACACGCTTTGAAACTTATAAGCATTATTCATCCCGTATCAAAACATCCAAAATCTCTGCCGACCGCCCGGCACCCTTATCCGGTCTTTCTTCACAACAGGCGGAACCCGGAAATTAAAACCGCCTAATTTTGGTTCGAAGGTTTCGGATTGCGGAACCAGTATCACGAATAACGAATCAGAACGCAGCATGAAAGCTTACACCAAAACCAGGTATGGCGGACCCGAAGTTTTAAAACTGGATGAGGTCGAACAACCCGTATTGAAGGATAATCAATTGAAGATTAAAGTCTTTGCAAACTCTGCCAATCCGGCCGACTGGCATATTCTGCGCGGAAAGCCCTACTTTGCCCGATTGACCTTCGGATTGTTCAAACCCAAAGACCTCATCCCCGGAGCTGACTTTGCCGGAATTGTGGAAGCAGCCGGGAAGAGTATCACGCGATTCAAAGTTGGTGACCACGTCTTCGGGGAATCATTCTCGGGCGGGGCGTTTGCGGAGTATACCTATGCAGATGAAACCATTTGCGCCAAAATGCCGGAAGGAAGCAGCTTTATAGAAATGGCCTGCATGCCCGTTGCCGGACTGACCGCTTTGCAGGCTGTTATCACCCACGGCCTTTTGAGAAAAGGAGAAACGGTGCTGATCAATGGCGGCTCGGGAGGCGTGGGGCATTTTGCCGTTCAGATCGCGAAAGCTTACGGAGCACATGTCACAGCCGTTTGTTCAGCTAAGAATGCAGACTTTGTGCAGTCATTGGGTGCCGACAAAGTCATTGCCTACGACCGGGAAAATATCCACGGGCACTCCGGGAAATACGATTTGGTGATTGACACCAACGGGAACCTGACTTTCAGCGATTATAAACGCATGGGCCGGCGCGGGGTAATGGTTGGTTTCACCACTGTGGGAAGGATGGCTTCGACCTTATTGAAAAACGTTTTCAGTAAATTCTCTTTAACACAATTCACCGCCGAAGCCAACTCCAAAGACCTGGAAACCCTGGCAGCTTTGGTAAAGGAAAAGAAAATCACTCCCCAGATCGAACACCTTTTCCCGGTTGAAAAACTTCCGGAGGCAATCGGCTACATCGAAGCCATGCGGACCAGAGGAAAAGTGGCTGTGAGTTGGGAAAACCTGGATGAAGGCGTAAATTTGTAAAGAATGAATGAATAAACACCAGATAGCCTTTTACAAGACAATGAATTTTGAAACAATCAATCCTGACAAATCCATTGCTTTATTCGTAAAGAGTATCCTGATTTTCGAAGAGAGCGAAAAGGATGTAAAAACGATCCTTCCTTTTTTTGCAGATGGGTATCCCGGTTTGATCTTCCAGCAAACAGCTAACGGACTTTTGGTAAATCCGCACGATAAGGTCATGCCTCCCCTTTTTTTATACGGGCAAACCATCAAACCCATTGAGTTGGTAATGACCGGAGCATACAAACTCATCGTTTTTCAATTGTATCCGTTTGTACTTAAAAGTTTTTTTAACGTGGAACCCCAGGACCTAAACGACAACTGTTACAACCTGGATCAGTTGGCCAAGCATTTGGGTACTGATACACTGAAGCAGTTAAACAAGACCCCGTACGTTGAGAAAAGAATCGAAATCATTTCCGGTTTACTTCACTCACTATTTATCAGTAAACAAGAAGATCTTGACCTACCCATTGCTCAGGCCATTCAAAAAATCATCCGTAAAAAAGGATTGGTAATCATCAGCGAGCTTTACACCGAACTTCATTTAACAGAAAGGACCTTTGAACGCAGATTTTCCCGCTGCGTTGGTGTCACTGCCAAGCAATTTTCCAAGATGATCCAATTCCAGGGATCACTCCAGCAACTCACAGTGAAAGACTACACCAAACTAACCGATATTGTCTACGCAAATGGATTTGCAGACCAATCTCACTTCATCAAGGTATTCAAAGTATTCACCGGAAAAACACCTTTGGCTTTTAAATCAGCAAACTGATTTTTGTCGGTTTTGTTCTATTTCCGGGAATAGCGCCACCCTAACTTTGTCTCACATTTAATTTTAAAATGATGAGCAATATGGAAAACACAGGTATTATCTCTCTATTTCAAATCACAACAACCCTACTTACAGGTCTTTTAGCGGGTTTATTTTATGGGTACGACTGTTCGGTCATTAAAGGATTGGGTCATTTACAAAATGACGCATACCTGCATGCTTTCCAATCCATCAACAAAACCATTCAAAATCCCTATTTCTTCATAAGTTTTATGGGCAGTTTACTGATACTTCCGGTTGCAAGCTGGTTAAGTTATAAGCAAGGGGCTGCATTTTATCTGTTGCTCTCAGCTTCAATCCTTTATTTCATCGGAGTTTTTGGAGTAACCGTAGGCTGCAATATTCCATTGAATGACCAGTTGGCAAACTTTCAGCTCTCAAGCGCAACCGAAAGCGAAATTTCCCTCATGAGAAAGACCTTTGAACATTCCTGGAACACCTGGCACAGGATCAGAACAGTAGCCGCTGTTGCTGCATTTGGTCTGACCATTTTGTCCTTACTCAAACAAAAATAAAATCCATGAAGACCGACAGAATTTATTTATTAAGCTTCCTGATCTTTCTGTTTTTCTCCTGCAGCAAACAAATTTTCAGTACGAATGGAGAAGCTATCTATCAAACAGGAAAAAATCTGCAAGGTGAAAAGTTATTGGATAAAAATGCCTCACGGATCAAAATAGCAACCAATTGCAAAGCTTGTCACGGAAAAAATGGAGACCGAATGAATGGTATTTCCATCCAATTTAGGGTTTTGTCAAATCCGAACTACTACCCGATTCCATACACGGACAGTTTGTTTTTCCGTTTTATCGATCACGATTTAAAAAGTAACGGGCAAAAAGCAAACATCGGAGTCATTTGGAAAATGAGTGATCACGATAAGAGAGACCTCTTAGATTACTTAAAAACCTTGTAAGAGTTACAAAGGATCCTGACACATGCAGCATAAAAATTAAACCCGGATCCCTTTACACACTGCTCTATCGCAAACTTTCTGATCTTAAATCACTAATTCATTCTGAAATCGTAACTTTACCCATCCGCCACAGCGGGAGGTACTCATTGCGCGTCAATCAAAACGTTCAACATGAAAGAAGAAACGATAGTAACAACTGTGAAAACACCGGTCGACAATTCAACTCCGGATATGCGGATAAAACCTGCTCACTTATTGGTAAGCCCGGAATCTCGCCTGGATTCTATGGAAGATAAAGCTCATCCCCTCAGCGATCCGGATATTCCTTACCGCGATCTGACGAGTGCGGAAACCAAACGGGCAAGCATCGAAAAACTGATTGATAAACTGGATGTGAAACACAACCTGCGTTACCAGCGAACTCCGGAAGACACCTATTGCAATGTGTATTCGTACGACTTCTGCTACTTCGCCAATGTTTACCTGCCAACTGTTTGGTGGACACCCGAAGCCTTGGAAAGAGTACTGGCGGGAGAAGACGTAAAGCCGGTTTTTGAAGAAACGGTAGATCGCATTTATTCGAGCGCTATCCACGACTGGCTGTCGGAATGGGGACCGAGTTTCGGCTGGAAGCAGATGACCGACCTGGATGAGATCCAGCGGAAAGTAAACGAAGAAGGTGGAGTGGGAATCATTTGTGCCAAACGGAAAATCAAGGGGCTTTCCGGTCACATCGCACCCATTGTTCCGGAAACTGCTGCCAAAAAAGCATACCGTGAGAATGGTGTCGTTAAATATCCTTTGCAGTCGCAGGCCGGAAAACTGAATTACAACTACTTTGCAAAAGCACGGAAAGACTGGTGGAACCACGAGCGGTATTCTTCGCATGTGTTCTTTTACCACGACTAAAGAAACACCATCCATAAATTAAACTACTTATAAAGTCAATTAACTAAATGAAAGAGAAACCGAAACAAAAATACTATTGGGGAATTGGATTAGAAAACGAAACCTACTTGCAATTCGAAGAATCACTGATTGTTTCAGGTACATTTATTCAAGAAAAAATTGGCTGCGAACGTTACAGCATAGATTACCGAAAATGCTACCGATCAGGAGTTTTGGCTTCTGTTTTAGAAAATGGTTTAGACAAAGACAAAGATTATCGGGTTAGCCGGATGATGAACAGTCATTCGTTGGATAAAATAGATCTAAACTACCAACATAAAACAATTGCATCTATCAATCCGCCGGTCGACAACCCGGAATACCTGGGCAAATCAATCCTGGAGAATTTCCTGGAAAGCCAGCCTTACAATATTTGGAGCATGTTCACTCAAAAGACCAACCCGATGGGATCCGTAAATTTTGACGGCGATTCGATCGAATTTGTTACCAAATACTTTGAAAACCGAACGATCTCCGACTCGTGTGATGAACTGGCTGCTACCAAAAAACTGTTTATCGATAAGATCAACGAATCAGGTGTCCTGAACGGAACCCTGCACTTTCCGGACTACAATACCGGGTTCAACATGTTTCTGTCGAACCAGGAAAACATTGTGCTGTTCAATAACGGTACCTATCATTTCCACATTACCCTGCCAACGCTCACGGAAAACAGCAGAGTTAGCGACTATGCTGCTTTTGAAGCCAAACACGCCAATGCCATTTACATGCTACAGTGGTTCGAACCGCTTTTCATAGCCACGCTGGGCAGTCCGGACATTCTACAGGTCATCAGCACGAAACACGGGTTAAATCGTCAATTCGCCGGCGGTTCCATGCGAAATGCCATGTCGCGCTATACCGGAGTGGGAACCTTCAACAAAGTCATGGCGAAAGGAAAGATCCTGACTTACCAGGTAGAAGAATTCCGGAAACTCCTGAGGTTTGAAAAAGAAGAAAACATTTGGTGGCGCGACCAGGTTGAATTAGACTTTGACTACGAATTGCTTTCGGATATCGGTTTGGATTTCAACCAGGAAAAAATGTATCAAAGTGGTTTCGAGTTCCGAAGTTTCGACGAATTCCCGGCAAGTTATCTACCGAATCTGCTTCATGCTATTATTATCGTTTGCGAACACTCGTTACACGTTCCGGATGTGCCGTGGTGCCACGACAGCGTGGTGTGGAACAACCTGGTTTACAAATCGCTTAAGTTCGGTTACCAAACAGAAATTACTTCCGAAGAAAAACAGGAAGTACTGGGAGTACTAAACCTTTCAGCGCTCCAATCCGAATTCGACGCAATTACCATGCTGGATGCCTTTTTCTTCCGGATCATTGAAGTATTGCACGAGAAATATAAAGACCACAATACCTGCATCGACAACATGCTGGGTGACAAACCGAAAACAATTCCGAAGTGGGACAATTTCAATAAATATCAGACAGAACAGCACTTGAAGCAGATTGAGGCTGTTGGATAGAAATAATAGACTGGATCGGGTATAGTGCCCAGACTCTGAGGATTGTTTTCAAGCAAGTTAACTAATCCAAATAAGTTGTATCTTTACCGGAAATTCAACTGTATGCCAACTATATTCAAATCACTTGTTGTCAGTTTATTGATCTGTCTGACCCATTTTGCACATGCACAGTGGAATCACATCCCTTCAGGGGATAACTACAGTCTTGCATTTGTCAAAATCGATGAAGCAAGCGGAACCTGTATTGCCGGTGGTACCAATTTCCTGAAATCCTCAGACCATGGGTTAACCTGGTCGACGATTACTTCCAGTACATTCCTAAGTATTTATGGGGTAAATGCCGCTGTGATTGTTTCTCCTACTTCCTACATTTTATCTGACAACAGCAACGGATATTACCGCATTTGGAGAACCACAAACAGTGGAAGCAGCTGGACGAGTTATACCCAGGCAAGCGGAATGATACGAGACATGGCATACAATGGAACCGTTATTCTGGCAGTAGGTGATGCAGGACTAATCCGAAAATCTGTAAATGGCGGTGCTACCTGGACCACAGTGAGCGGCCCTATTTACACCAATTACAAAACCGTTGAATGGGATGCAGGGAACAACACCTGGGTTCTCGGCGGAGATATCAGAAGAGTCACTTCGACCAGTGCCAACCCAACATCCTTTACAGCTGTTACTTTGCCTTATAACATTACCGATTTGACTTATAACAACGGTCACCTGGTAGAAACAAGAAAATTCACCAATAATACCCAGTCCGTGGTTGTATATGATAACGCAGGTGCAGTGCTATCCGAAACACCGTCCAACTCCATTGAAATAAAAGATGCATTTTGCATATCTTCCAATAAACTGGTATCCAACAACAACTATTATTTCTACGAGATACAACCGGACATTGATAACATCTATCAATACGTCGACACACTTATCAGCAATTCCATGACTTCGGGCGTGGAGATCAACGATATGGACTTTTGTTCTACCTATGGTCTGGCTGTCGGACAATCCGGAGGAATTGCCCGGTACGATATGAATGCCACACCGGATTTGCTGCTTCCCGCAACGTTCAATTTCGATGTAACAGCTCCTTGTGCGGGTACTCCGGTTATTGCCACACCTGAATATTCAGGCGGGGACTCTTTTCAATGGTACCTGGATGGAGTTCCGGTATCTACCAATGATACCTTGTTCTTCAATCAGCCTGCCAACGGAAATATACACGACGTGACCCTGGAATTGACCTACGGAGGAAACACAACTTCTTATACACAACAAATTACTTCCACACCACCTCCGGTCTTCCCGACTTTCGGTGTGAATGTGGACACAAGCTTATGTTATCTCGATCAGGTGAGATTTTACTTTACAGGTGTTACCGCAACACCTGCCCAAAACTTTAAAGTCCGGTTATTGCGTAATGGAGTCGTTGTTTCGGATACCATGAATTTTAACTACGGAATCAATTACATTCCCGGGCCGGCGCTTTCCGAAGACGATACGATCCAGCTGCAGCTTTTCAAAACGATTTCCTGCGGTACCTTCTACCAAACAACGGATTACCATTTTCATGTAACCCCCAACCTAACGACATTTCAGCTTATCTCAGCGGATTCAGGAGTTTGTGATGGGAACTCCGAACTCCATTTTTCTCTTGCAAACACCGTTCCCGGAGCATCCTATTCCTTTAATTATATTTCAACAAGTGGAGGCTCGGTTTATGATCCCAATTTCGCAAGTTTTACGGGAGCAGGGCCTGACACATTGGATTTCAGTTACAATACTCTTGATTTTTACAACACACAGGATTATGCCTATCCGACCGTTTATGAATATCCCAATGCTTATCAAACGATAAGTTTTAATGCCAGTTACAATGGCTGCTCCGTTTCTTCCGTTCCTGTTTTTAATTTTGATCTTTTAAACACAGATGCCGTATTCAATATTCGGCATGAATCCTATTTGCCGGGAGATACGGTAAAATTCGATAACATCCTGCAATGCGATAATTTCTACTGGGATGTATTCCCTCCGATGCCGGTTATGGAAAACCTGAATGATTCCATTCCAACTTTCATTCCAGCGGTTTCCGGACTTTATACCGTGCGTTTAGCCGTAGAGAGCCGTTATGGATGTGTAGATACAATCACTCAACGATTGATCGTGGCAGATCCTATTACTCCGAGTGCTGAGGTTACCTGTTATGCTTCCAAACTTCCTGCAATGGCAGTAATCGGTTCCAAGCTAAGTCCGAAAGGAAATTATTATGATTTCGGTTATTTCAATTATTGCTGTCCCTACAGAACAGGGTTTGCTTTGCGCAAACTTGACAAGGACGGAAACCTGCTTTGGGACAAAAACAATGCGCAAAGTTATACGGGAGCAACCCTGATTTGCGCAATGGACATAGATGCAAATGAAAATACGTATGCAGTGATGTATATCAGAGATTCATATTTCCAATACGAACTAATCAATTACTCCAACGAGATAAATGGTGCAACATACCTGGTTAAATGGGATTCTCTCGGAAACATGGTCCAGGCAAAGAACATAGGCGACAAAGCTGTTCTTATGGATCTGGTTATTCAAAATGACCGCATTATTATGGCAAATTACTTTGGAGTAATAATCTACGATTTGAATTTCAACTTTATAAACAGTTCTCCCATTACCGGATACAATTATTCCATGTCCGACTCTTACGGAGGAGACGAGGATGCTATTAATAGCTGGAGATGGAATCCAAACAAAGTAAAGTTGGAGAAACTAGCAAACGGAAGGGTAGCAGTAGTTGCCAAAGTACCTCATCAATACACTATCACATTCGACGGATCCATTTCATTGAGTTCTACGCTTCCATGTAATATCAATTGCTCAAATTATACATTTGTTGCCATTTATGAACCCGGAACAGGTTTTACACATGCAGCAAAAGTATTTGAATCAAATTTGTATACTTCTGCAATCGACGTTTGCTCGGATAACGAGAGCAATATCTACCTGGTAACCAATGAATATTTACACGAACTGAACACAGATCTTTATGATAATGAAAAAACCATTTTCTTCGATTCAGTTATCCATTCAGGCACAAAGATGCAGGTTGAAAAATCATTCCTTGCGAAAATCAATTCCGATCTGGAACCTATTTGGATTAAAGAAACCTCTGCCGCAAATGGATATATCAGCTGTGCAAAGGAAAGTGAAGAATTGGTCATGAGCGGAGCAGTTTATGCTGATTTTTACATTGGCTCAGGAAACAACTTCAAACGCATGTCGGGAAAAAATGAAGATGCTATTGATTACCATTACATCAATGATGAAACCGGCGGTAATCTTACATGGAAATATCATGAACCATTTTGGGTAAAACTTGATTTGGACGGAAATCCAATCGGGGGAAAAATGCTTGGGAAATTAGGTTCCGGAGATCGAATCTGGATGACAAGCAGAACAAGTAATGTAGTAAGTCCATGTGGTGACGTTTACGTCTCGCATCAGGATAAAGCCGTTAATGGGTTTAGCACTGTGCCTTACACTTACAACCCAAGTCAAAACGAATTGGAATTTGACGGGCAGACATACCTGGCAGATTCCACATTGGTATTCAAATTCTCCAGTGCAGCAGCTTGCCAGGATGAATGTACTTTCTTCCAGTTTAACGGAGATGATATCCAGGGATCCTGCAATACCGATACTGTTGGAATTCCTGTGAACTTTGTGTATGGTATTGATTCCGTTCAGTACGATTTGCTTGCAAATGGTTCCGTAATTGAATCCGGGTATCTGCAGTTCGACGGATTCGAGTTAGCGCTACCTTTATCAGGAAATTCAACAGCATATTCAGTAGTTATTTATCCTGCAAATCAAGCTGCGGACACTATTCAAATTACCGGAATCTCACAGCCGGTCGTTCCCACATTGCAAAGTGAGTATACGGTTCCTTGCGGAGATCAACTGCAGCTTTCCGTGAGTAATGCTATTTTCAACAGCAGTGCCTGGTCTCATAACCTGGGAGTGATCGATTCCAATTTCACTACGACCTATACACTTTCAGATTTCATTACCGGAGATACGGTTAGCTATTCCGTAAATACGATCGATCAAAACGGATGCAGTGCCTCGGCGTCGTTCAACATTGTGTATTGCTATGACCTTGGACTGGAGAACTTTTATGACTCCAATTTCCTGCTCTTCCCGAATCCGTCATCTGATGTGATTTACCTGGTTTCTGAAAACGGAGACTTGAACGGACTCACTGTGGGTATCGTTGATATCCGCGGCAACCTGGTGGCAAGTTACCACACAGAAGAAGTGAAAGCAGGAATCCCGGTTCAGCAGCTGTCGGACGGATATTACTTCCTGCGTATTCAATCTCAAAACAACATATTGCATACTATTCCATTTACAAAAGAATAATACAACCGGGACTCTTAATCGAGTCCCGTTTTTTCATTCCGTTTCACATTTCACACATTATCAAACCATTTTTAATCATTTGGTTCACCCAACTCAAACACAATGATTAGTTTTGATTCCGGTTTACTACGCTTAAATCATTCACTTATGAATAACTATTACCTTACAAAAATTGCGGTATCTCTTTTATTACTGCTTACTTTCGGATCCAAAGCCCACGCTCAATACTATACCATTCCTGACCCCTATCTGGCTCTTTGGATTGAACTAAACCATCCCACATGCATCGTCAATTCGAATCAATTGGATACTACCTCTCCGGACCTGGTTAATATCGATACCATTGATGTTGCTTTTGTAGGCGCTCAAAACCTGGATGGAATCCAATTTCTTTCAGGATTAATCTCATTGCGAGGAAATAACTTACCCATTTCTAATATTCCTGCGCTTCCTCCGAATTTAAAGGAATTGCAATTGAATAATGTACCTAACCTCGTTACCTGGCCGGTGCTTCCGCAAAGTCTTAGAACGTTCTATTGTGATGACAATAATTTGGGTGCTTCCTTACCTGCTTTGCCCGATAGCTTGAAAGTACTTCATTGTATGGGGAACCAAATAACTTCATTTGCTTCTTTGCCTGCTACTTTAGAAGAACTTTCTTGCTCGGGGAATCCCTTACTTGGCGGGGTACTTCCAGCATTACCAACACACATAAAAGAATTAGCGGTTTCCAACTGTCAGCTTACATCTCTGAACGGCTTGCCGGATGATCTGGTGATGCTTTATGCGGAAATTAATCAGGTTTCCCAATTACCGGCTCTATTACCTGCAAACCTGAAGCATCTGTTCATCAATTTCAATACACTTACTTCACTGCCTGATCTTCCGGCCGGTTTGATTGGATTGTATGCTAATGGAAACCTTCTTACGGAAATCCCGGAACTACCTGATTCATTGTATATCCTTGAATGTTCGCAAAACCTGCTTACAGAACTCCCCGATTTACCGGAAAGTCTTACTGCTCTTCACACCGGCTCAAATCAACTGACAGTTTTACCTGAACTTCCCGATTCATTAACCTCACTATCTGTTTCTAATAATTTTCTTACTACACTACCTCATCTTCCTTCAACACTGGTATTTTTACGTTGCGAAAACAATGAAATAGCGTGTTTTGAAAATCTACCGGAAAACACCCAGCAAATATATACCTGGGATATTTCCGGCAATGCATTTACCTGTGTTCCTACACACAGATCTTACACAGGAAATACACCTGTTTGCACAAATAGTACCTGGAACAACCCTTATAATTGTGTCTCCAATTACACACACGGAATAAAAGGAACCGTTTATACCGATCAAAATTTCAATTGCGTAGTCGACACATCTGATGCGGCTGTTGGAAACGTACGTCTTAACTTGTTTGACAATTCCGGAAATTTTGTGGCTTTGGCTTATACGGACAATTTCGGAGGCTACTATTTTGAACTTCCAAACGGAACTTACCACCTTGTGGTTGATACTGCCGGTGCGGCTTATTCTTCCAATTGTAATGTGGAAAGTACCATTTCGGTGTTAAACAACCTGGTAGACAGTATTGATTTTATGATTGCATGTACCAACACCAATGATTTGTCCGTTACCACCATTGCGCCTACAGGAATCGTTTTCCCGGGACAAACGCATGGATTATTGGTTTTTGCAAGCAATCAGTTCGGCAACTTCCCGGCTTCCTGTTTAGACAGCATCTCGGGCGAAATGACTGTTTCTGTTTCGGGTCCTGTTACTTATGCAGGAATTCCCCCGTTAGGATTTCCACAGCCTGACCAGGTAAACGGAAATACGATCACTTACACGGTGAGTAACTTTTCAAACATCAACTGGGAAGATCCTTTCCTGATGAACTTCCTGGTAGACCAAACGGCTCAATCCGGAGACTCCGTGTGTGTGACTGTAACTTTAACATCCCCCGATGAAACAGGCAGCCTATTAAACAATCAAATGAACTTGTGTTATGCCGTAGGAAATTCCTATGATCCGAACATCAAAGAAGTATTCCCAACAGTAGTACTTCCGGGTTATAACGATTACCTGACATATACCATTCATTTCCAAAACACCGGTACCGCACCGGCAATCAATATCAGATTGACAGATCTGCTTGATCCGCTTTTAGATCCGTCCACCTTTGAGTTAATGCACGCCAGCGATCCGGTTGAATCCAAAATTCAACACGATTCTTTGTCCTTTCGATTTGACAATATCTGGCTAGCTGACAGCATGAGCAATGAACCGGAATCACATGGTTTTGTCCAATACCGCATCAAACCATTTTCCCCATTGGCGCTCGGAAACACAGTAGAAAATACCGCTTCCATTTATTTTGATTACAATGCGCCGATAGTTACAAACACTGCCGTAACTGCTGTTGGTTATTTGTCCGTTAATGAATCAACCGAAATTAATCTCGAGATTTATCCCAATCCGGGAACGGGTATCTTCCACATTCGCTCTTCCGAGCCGGTTGAAGAAGTTTCTGTCTACAGTATTTCGGGTGTGCTCATAGCTCAGCAGATCAATCCGGCTAAAAACTGGGAGTTGGATTTGACGAATCAGCAAAAAGGCATCTATATTTTGACAACTAAGAACGGAAATAAACTAAGTCATTCGAAGTTAATGAAGCTCTGAGAAACCACCTTCAATTGAAATTTGGATGATTTCTGTGGATTTCAAAACCTTAACATAAGTTACAAACTATTAGTCTGTAAAAATGTGTAATTTTGCACAAACTAATCGAATAGGAATGTCAGCAACAGCAACAGATCTTGGAATACAAGAAACATTAAAAACATTGGGAATCGAAGCGGTAAACCGCGGAGCTTCCACAGGAGGATATTGGTTTAACACACGTGGAGCTCAAATCGATTCAGTTTCACCGGTTGATGGACAAGTAATTGCATCGGTTTCTTCTGCAACAGAAGCAGAATACGAAGCAGTTGTTTTGAAAGCTCAGGAAGCATTCAAATACTGGAGAATGATCCCTGCTCCAAAACGCGGAGAAGTGATCCGTCAATTGGCAGAAAAAATCCGTGAGAAGAAACAAGCACTAGGTGAATTGGTTTCTTACGAAATGGGAAAATCCTTACAGGAAGGTTTAGGAGAAGTTCAGGAAATGATCGATATCTGTGATTTCGCAGTGGGTCTTTCCCGTCAATTATATGGTCTTACGATGCACTCTGAGCGTCCGGGACACAGAATGTACGAGCAGTACCACCCGCTTGGAATCGTAGGAATCATTTCTGCGTTCAACTTCCCGGTGGCTGTTTGGAACTGGAACACAGCTTTGGCTTGGGTTTGTGGAGATGTTTGTATCTGGAAACCATCCGAAAAAACACCTTTGACGGCTATTGCGTGTCAAAAATTGACACAGGAAGTTTTCGAAGCAAACGGAGTTCCGGAAGGAGTTTCCTGTTTGTTGATCGGTGATGCCGAACTGGGAAAACTGATGTCAAACGATGCACGCATTCCATTGGTTTCCGCAACAGGTTCTACCCGTATGGGTAAAGCAGTCGGTGAGGCAGTTGGAAAACGTTTGGGACGCCACCTATTGGAATTGGGCGGAAACAACGCGGTAATCATTACAGAAAGTGCTGATTTGAAAATTGTCGTTCCGGGAGCTGTATTCGGTGCAGTAGGAACAGCAGGACAGCGTTGTACTTCTACACGCCGTTTGATCATCCACGAATCTGTTTACGATAAAGTAAGAGATGCATTGGTAAATGCATACAAGCAATTAAAGATCGGAAATCCTCTGGACCAAAACAACCATGTAGGGCCGCTTATCGATAAAGATGCTGTTGCTGCTTACCAAAATGCGTTGGTGCAAGTAGTGGAAGAAGGTGGAAAAGTATTGGTTGAAGGTGGAGTTCTTTCCGGAGAAGGATACGAAAGCGGATGTTATGTAAAACCTGCTATCGCAGAAGCTCAGAACACTTTCAAGATCGTTCAGCACGAAACATTTGCTCCGGTATTGTACCTGATGAAGTATTCCGGAGGTGTTGAGAACGCAATCGCGCTTCAAAACGGAGTTCCGCAAGGATTGTCTTCCGCAATCATGACCAACAACCTGAAAGAAGCAGAAGCATTCTTATCACAGGCAGGATCTGACTGTGGAATCGCGAATGTGAACATCGGTACTTCGGGTGCTGAGATCGGTGGAGCCTTCGGTGGTGAAAAAGAAACAGGTGGAGGTCGTGAGTCAGGATCCGATGCATGGAAAGTATACATGCGCCGCCAGACAAATACTATCAATTACACAGATTCATTGCCATTGGCACAGGGAATCAAATTTGATTTGTAACATAAATTCAATGTCAATAAACACGTAGGCACGCGATTAATCGCGTGCCTACGTGTTTTAATCCACGTCTGCATCCAGGATTTCGGTTACACGGCCAACCAATTTATCCACCGTCATGATCTTGATCCCGTGCGGATGTGACGGTGCACTCGTCAAAATCGATTTCACAATTCCCTCGGTCAATTCTCCGCTTGCCTGGTGTTTCTTTTGAACAAATAATACCAACATTCCCGGCTTGATGTCTTTTCGCAATGGTTTCATTGTCCAAAGGTAGTATATTTGATGCGATGATTACCCGGATACTCAACAACGGAATTGCTACTGAAAACACGGATGCACTCAATCGCAAGATCCGGATCGGTAACCTGATTGCCTTGTTGACTGCTGTAACCATGTTTTGCTACACGCCGCTTTACTTCTATTATCATGAATCGGCAGGAATTTTCAACAACGGGTTTTTCTTTCTTGCCAGTTTGGTAACCTTCTTCCTCATTCACCGGAAAAAATATCAGCAGGCTTTTTTCTTTCATGTTTGTTGCGGATTCATCTACTTTATTGAAGGAACACTTACTTATGGCCTGCAGACCAACCTGCATTTTTACCTTCTGATCATGTGCATGATCAGCGCCGTGATGTTCGACCGGAGAAAAACCATCCAGGGATTTATCACCTTTGCCATTTTTTCCTTTTTCGGGCTTATTACCTGGCTGCATTTCCACAAACCCTTTGTAACAGCTTTGGAGCAATCTGAAACCGTTCAAACTATTATCGGGAACGTCAATTTGCTATTGCTCTTTATGATCAGCTCGCTTTTCATCTTGTTCTTCAAGGAAGACATGCTGAAATCTCAAAAACACATTCTGAAGCAAAAACAGGTTATCGAAGAGAAGAATAAGGATATGCTCGACAGCATTCAATATGCACAACGCATCCAATTGGCCTTATTACCTAGCCGCAACAGTCTCCAAACCCTTTTTCCGGATTCCTTCCTGCTCTTTCAGCCGAAAGACATTGTAAGCGGTGATTTTTACTGGATTTTTCAAAATGACGATTACCGGTTTGCAGCTGTTGGGGACTGCACGGGGCACGGTGTTCCGGGAGCTTTGATGAGTGTCCTGGGGATTAACCTGCTGAATGAGATCGTAGAGAACAAAGGTGTTTCAGCACCTGCAGAAATATTAAACGAACTACGCTCAGGAATCATTGCAGCTTTTGATAAAGAAGGGAAAAGCAGTGAATACAAAGACGGCATGGATATTTCTATTGTGAGAATCTGTCGAAAAACAAATAGGTATATCGTTGCCGCAGCAAACAATGCCCTATATCACATTTCGGGGCAAGAACTGGAAGAACGCTCTGCAAACAGACAGCCTGTCGGCTACTCGCACCACCTGGAACCTTTTACACAGCAGGAATTCTCATTCCAAAACGGAGATCTGCTGGTGTTATTCACAGATGGTTATGCAGACCAATTCGGCGGCCCGAAAAACAAAAAATTCCGCTACAAGTCTTTCAAGGAATTACTCCTGACATACCGGCAGGAAAACATGGAAGAAGTTCTTTCTACCGGATTTGAGTCCTGGAAAGGAAACCTGGAACAAGTGGATGATGTGTGTGTGCTTGGTATTCGGTTGTGAATTAATTTTAGGAAAAATAGCTATCCATGAAAATCGCCTTTTTTAATCAACGGAATCAATTCAAAAAGTACCTGGAAGAATTGAAACATTCTCCCGTCATGCAATATAAAAAAAGCACCTTGCTTGAAAAAACCAGTTCCATTGAAATTTCTACCCGCTTGAATTTGGACCAATTGGATCTTCAATTTTTCTTCGATTATTCTATCTTCCCGGAAAATATTTTAACGGGTTATCCTCAATGGAAGGACGAACACAGAAGCATACAGGCCGGCGACACCATTTTGCAGCAGGTTTACCTTCCTCCTATCCCGAAGTTTTCTCAAAAAGCACTATTCGGAGTTCGGATCAAGGAAGTTATCCGGGAAGAAAACCGTTTGGGCTTTAGTTACGAAACACTAAAAGGGCACGTAGAATGTGGGATTTCTTATTTCCTGCTGGAGGAAACAAATGGGAAACTATTTTTCAGAATCCAAACTTTTTCCAAACCGGGAAATTTCTTAACCCGAATGCTTGGGCCTGTTTTCTCCATTCCCTACCAAACTTACTGCACTAAAAAGGCTTTAAAAAATGTCAAAAACACTATCGAATTCAACCTTACCAACATATGAAAAAAGTCCTTATAATCATCTTTACGATCCTTGCCACAACCCTTTTGATTGTTTTCCTTTACGGCAGAAATAAAACGCATGTTTCCGGCCACACTTACCAGGTCGGTGATCGTTTGGACAGCTTAAATCATGTAATCGTTTACTATAATGGCGGAATGGGAAATGTCAGCGGAAGGAACACCTCTCCCGATGGGTATAACATCGGTTTGAAGTACCAATGTGTAGAGTTTGTCAAAAGATACTACTACGAGTATTACAAGCACAAAATGCCGAACGCTTACGGAAATGCCATTGACTTTTTTAATAAAGAACTGAAAGACGGTGAATTAAACAAAGACCGTGGTTTGATACAATATACCAATCCCAGCAAGAGCAAACCTCAGGTTGGTGATTTGATCATTATGGATGCAACCTGGACGAATGAATACGGACATGTGGTAATTGTTTCCAACGTCACGGAAGACGAAGTGGAGATCATTCAGCAGAATGCCGGAAATCCGGATCATCCGAGGGATCTTTTTGATCTTGAACAAACAGACGGTTTGTGGGAAATTGACCACTCGCGGATTTTGGGGTGGTTACGTATGAAGTAGGTAGGCGATTAATCGCCTACCTACCTATAAACCGTATCTCTGAAATAAATCGTATTATTTTTCACCTCAAAATTAAGATCGTAATTCCGCGAACTGACCTCCTCGTCCATTTCCGTGTTAATGACTTTCTCATGCATATGCATCACGATACTTCCGGGAGTTTTAGATTCAATAGTAAATTCACTTTTAACCGGATCACTTTCTTTACGGGAATCATTCCATATTACCACTGAGAAATCCGGACTGCGTACCAATTTTCCATTTAAATTGAACACTATCGGTGAATCCACACAATGCCCGTTTCCGGTATTTCTTTGAGAAATAAAAATGTACTTTCCCGAGTGGACCAATAGTTTGTTCAGTACATACCCACATTCCCCATAAGTTATCGGAATTATTCCATGACTGATCATTTTGAATCCTTTCTCTTTGGTTTCCGTCAGACGAAAAAAAGGGTAATGCGTTTCCACAGCATTTTCCAAATAGCAGCTTGCTATCCAAACATCGGTGCCAACTCTTAAAAACGACGCTAAAGTATCTGCTTCGTCATAACCGGAAAGATCGTACTTATTCAACAATTTGAGTGAGAAATCGCGCTCCAGTCGCTTCAGTTCTTCGGCATTCAGATAGCCTTTCTGTTCTTTGAGCTTCTCAAAGAGTTTTCCATCGTTGATCTTCCGCTGCTTTTTGGGACTGGTGCACGAAAGGATCAATACAAAAACGAGTAATCCGTATATCCAGCTGTTTCTTGTTCTCATTTCAACTCATTGGAAAATTCACAAACGTAATTCCGCATCAGCCACGGCTGATTACGTTTATGGGTTATTTCCGAATTTCGGATAAAAAGAAGAAGAATCAAAAATTTTACGATTTATTCTTTTTTCCCGCTCGCCAATTTGAAACTGATCCGGTAATAGAAAATCGGGAGGAATCCCAACTGTGTCTTCTCAGCCAAAGGCTCCTTACTCGGATCTGCCAAATCAGGTGCATAAGCCAATCCTAAGATGTTTCGCGTATTCAGGATATTCACCAAATCCAAACCGATCTCATGGGTTACTTTCTTCGCGTTCATTTTCCAGCTGATCTTTAAATCTGCCCGGAAATAATCCTTGAACTGACGCGTATTGAAGGCAGAATCACTGAAGATCAATTCTTTCTGAGCCGTTGTAGCCGGAAGGTTGATGTAACCATAGCGCTTTCCGCCTGCAACTGTTACTTTCCCTCCTAAACCAAGCGTATGCTTTTTCCCCAGTTTGAATTCTTTCCCGAACAACACGTTTGCCGTATACAATCCGTTATAGCTGGTGTTTCGCTCAATGCCGTCACTTCCTTTGTATTTACTGTCGTAGATGGAAATCGTCGTCAGCACATAAAAACTCTTGTCGAAGAACTTTTGCAGGGTCAACTCCAATCCGTAGTTCATACCTGTTCCGGTATTCTTCAAAGTATCCGGGAAGAAACGGGCAAATCCGCTTCCCTGGTTGATCATGGAAAAAGAAGACGGTTGAACCGTAACCGGAACTTCAAATAAGTACTGGTAATAGATTTCCGTCTTAAACTGGAATCCTTTTTTGAAATTCTTCTCGTAACCCAACGCTGAATGCATCGACTTGGTGAATCCCATGTTCTTATTGTGGTAAATCTTATTTCCGGAGGCATCCTTTAAATGGTAGGTATAAATATAATATGGCTGAGTTTGGCTGTGAAGACCTGCACCTGCAAACAATTTCTGATTTCCTTTCATGGACCATTTCCAACCTAAACGCGGTTCAACAGGGCTCAAAGAATTGCTGAACGAATAATACTGCGCATGGAGTCCGGCCGTGAAATCCATGGTTTCCGTAATACGGTATTTCCACTGGAAGAAAGGCTGCACCAAAACACCTCCCTGACCTTTGTAATCCCAGCGGTTGATGAATTCTGTTCCCGAAATATTCAAAACACTGTCTATCATTTTGAAAGTTAAGAAGTCAGCATTCAATCCAACTTTGATGATGTGCTGTTTCCCGATCTTGTGGTTGATGCTGAACATTCCGGAATACTTAGCGATCTTGAAATCATATCCCATGATCGGATAAATACTGTCAACAGAGATCTTCACTTCCGGTTCACTGCCATTATAGGTCGTATCCAAAGAACGGTTCAGCAGGTCATGATGCGAATGCTGATCTTCAATACTTCCTGAAAAAGTAGTTGTCAGGAAAGTTCTTTCGGAAAGCGATTTTTTATACGTCAAACCTGCAACAGCCATTCCCGTCCCGAAATACTGATCGCGGTCACCTTCCCCATATAGTTCTTTCGTATACTCGGTTTGTTCGGAAACCAGGATCTTGATATCACTTTTCCCCCCGATTCCCCAAAGCGAAAGCTGTCCACCTTTTTTAAGCGGAAAATTGAATTTAAAAGCACCGTCGCCATAAACCGGAACAGCGTCCGTCCCGATGCGGATTCCCATAAACTGGAACAAACTCAGTGTCGAATAACGGCCCATGATCAGGTAACTAGCATTCGTTTTTTTGCTCAGCGGACCCTCTGCCAGCACTTCCGTTCCAAGGAAACCAAACTGACCTGTAAACTCATGTTGCTTGGAGTTCCCGTTGCGCAATTTCAAATCGAAGATCCCCGAAATAGAGTTTCCATACTCAGCCGGGAAAGCCGACATAAAGAAATCCGAATTCGCTAAACTTTTATTATTGATGATAGAAACCGGTCCGCCCGAACTTCCGGAAACGGAGAAATGAGAGGGGTTCGGAATATCGATTCCTTCGACTTTATAAACTACTCCAAGGGGAGAATTTCCACGAACTACAATGTCATTCCGGGAATCATCTGCACCCTGGACACCTGCAAAATTGCTGGCCATACGCGCTGGGTCTCCGCGTGATCCGGCATACCGTTCTGTTTCTTCTACCGAAAACTGCTGCGCCGAAACAGTAGCCATTTCATTTTTAACTTCTCCCTGTTTCTGGGCAACAACAACGACTTCCTCTACTTCACTTATCCGTTCTTTAACCTTGATCTCCAAAACTGTCTGTCTCCCCGAATTGACTTCCACGGATGCCGAGTAATTTTCGTAGATCGTAGACTTAATGGTGAAAGGATATTTTCCGACCGGGACATTCAGGAATTCGAAAACACCCTCATTGTTGGTCATTGTTTTCAATTTCGAACTATCGGAAAGACTGATGATGACCTGTGCTCCGAAAACCGGGAAATCCGATTCCGAGTCCAGAACAGTACCACGAACAGTTTGGGTGGGCTGTGCGATCAATACGGATACGAACGCACAAAACAATACGGTAAGGATAGTTTTCATTCTTTGGCTATATCAACCCGTAAATATACATTTATTGAATAGACTTCAAATATTCTTCTTTCGTCCATTCTTTGATATATACCCTGCGCAGGTCCAGAAATTCCATCGGATTGTTTTTCAAGTTGCGCACCTTCGAATAACTCAGGGTAAAGTCATTTGCATACCAAAGCGGGATGATCGGAGGATCTTTCATCAGCTCAATTTCAGCTTTGGAGAACAATTCCAGTCTTTTCTTTGTATCTGCCGAACGGCCCTGTTCAAAGTATTGGTCAAACAATGGATTTACATAACGGGATTGATTTCCGCTGGATGGTTCGTCTTTGGATTTCGGGACGAGTTTTCCGTAAAAATTCCCAAGGAAAGTCTCCGGGCTTGAATAATCGGCAACCCAGGCTGTTCGGAACATATCTCCCCTTCCCATGTTCCCGTCCTCATTTCGCTGCTCGAAGTTTGAACCGTCAATGTTTACATTAATTCCCAAGGTCTGATAGATCTGGTCTGCCAATTCTTCCGCAACCGCTGTATTCAAATCACTGATATCCAACCTCAGGTCCACACTTCCGAAACCTTTTCCATCCGGGTAGCCTGCTTCGGCCAATAATTTTTTAGCCATTTCAGGATTGTAATCGTAGCCGTATTTTTTGATTTCCGAAAAATTGTACCCCTTGAATACAGAACCGATTGGTGGAGTAATTCCGTAGATACCGTACTCGTAATATTGATTTCGCAATACATTATCTGCAAGTCGTTTCCGGTCGATCGCGTAATTGAATGCTTGTCTCACGCGAACATCCTTGAAACGCGGATCATTCATATTGAAGAAATAGTATTGAGTAGTTAATAACGGATTATTGTACAGCTCTTTCAATGGAGGCTGTGCATTAAAATCTGAAATTCGTCCTTCCAGCATTTCTGTAATGCGCGAAGTCGGCAGTCCGGAAATCAATGAAGTTTTTCCCTGTTCGAACATTTCCAATTGCTCCAGTTTCCTTGTCTGAACATAGAAAACTACCGAATCCAGGTATGGAAGTGCATTTCCTTTGTTATCGACCATATAATAATCCTGGTTCTTTAACAAGATATAGGTATCTTCTTCTGAAGGTTTTGTAAAACAAAACGGTCCTGTTCCCACCACATCGGTTTCCTTATTTGCCTCAACGATTTTTCTCGATACAATACTTGCACTCAAATTCGCCAACTTATTGATATAAGTTTGGTCCGGATTCAGCAAGGTGATTTCGAACTGGTTCTTTTTGACTTTGATCCCACTGATGGATTTTGCTTTCCCCTCGTAGTATTCCTTTGCCCCTTTTACCTGGTTGGAAAGCAGGAATAAATAAGCAGCGGTAGGATTTCCCTCAGCATTCGGCTTGCAGGCTTTTTCAAACGTGAACAGGACATCATCAACAGTCAGTTTTCTGTCATCCATGGATCCGAAAACCGGGTTATCGTGAAAGAAGATATCATCCCGGATGGTGAATGTAAAAACTGTTCCATCTCCGCTGATGCTCCATTTTTCGGCAATTTGCGGCTGCAGGGAAAGGTCTTCAGCATTGAAACTTACCAATCCTTCCATAACCTGTGAGAGCAATTCAAAAGAGTAAACGTCATTTACTTCTCTTGCAATAAATGTCGATGGCGTATTATCCAAAGCCATTTTAAAACTTCCTCCTGCAAACTCAAATTGTTTTTTATCTGAACCGCATGATGTAAGAATAAAAATAAGTATAACTACAGGAACTAATTTCATAGTAGATGAAGGATTTATCAATACAAGAATAGAAAAAATCTTTTACTAAAATAACTTAAAAAAACAAAATGTCGATATATCAAATATTAAGTTTTTGGGGCATATAATCGACGAACGGTCAATATTTCATGATAAATTAACTTTTCGGATGGTTGAAATGAAAAAAAAATTGTAATTTCGTTATCTAAAATGTTGGTAATGTAAAAAATAGCTATTATACTTGCCACAGTTTTTAGTGTAGCTACTAGATAAAAATGAAACAATTAAAATTAATCTTACTTTGCTCTTTTGCGTTACTGCTAAGCTTTTCAAGTTCAGCGGTTCTTTCCATTGAAGGAAGTTATCAGGGTAAAAATCTTTACGTTCAAAATCCGGAAGACGGCGATGGTTTTGGTTTTTGCGCAACAAAGGTGACAGTAAACGGTGACATCCTTCCGGGTGGAACAGCCATATCGGCATTCGAAATTGACTTTTCTCTCTTCAACATAGAAATAGGTGAACCTGTATTTATAGTTATAGAACATAACGATGGATGCAAACCAAAAATCTTAAATCCGGAGGTATTACTTCCAAGAAGTACTTTTAATACAGTTGACATCCAGATTCAAAACAGCGGGATGCTTACCTGGAAAACCACTAACGAACAAGGAAAACTTCCATTTATTATTGAACAATACCGTTGGAACAAATGGGTGAAGATCGGTGAAGTTCAGGGGAAAGGAACTCCGGGAACAAACAGTTATGAATTCCTTGTTGCACCCCATTCGGGAGAAAACACAGTCCGCGTAGTTCAAATCGACCACTCAGGAGCTAAAAGAAATTCAAAAGAAGTGAAATTTACCTCGTCAGTACCGGTGGTTATCAAGAATCCGGTCAAGGTTAAAGATCAAATCAACTTTACAGCTTCCGGGAAACCGATAGAAACGAAGTATGAGATCTATGACGCTTACGGAAACATCGTCAAGAAAGGGATAGGTTCTTCCGTCCCATGTTCGAACTTGTTGAAAGGAGCTTACTACATCAACTTCGACAACAAAACAGAGAAATTCTTTAAGGGATAAAAACTTTTGAAAATCATATTGAACCCCGACATTTATCGTCGGGGTTTTTGTTTTACAATCAGTGGGCACGTGATTAATCACGTGCCCACTCTGATACTTTTCTTATCTTCGAATCCATGAATAGAATCGAACACATTGGAATTGCTGTCAAAAACCTCGACGAAGCAATCCGGACATATACAGAACTTCTTGGCACAGAATGCTATAAAACCGAAGCAGTAGAAAGCGAAGGGGTAAAAACTGCCTTCTTTCGGGTGGGAGAATCCAAGATTGAATTATTGGAAGCAAGTAATGAAAACAGTCCCATCGCCAAATTCATCGAAAAGAAAGGCGAAGGAATTCATCACATTGCATTTGATGTAACAGACATCGAAGAATCCATGAAAGACCTTTCTGACAAAGGTTTTCAGTTGCTGAACGAACATCCGAAGAATGGAGCGGATAACAAATTAGTAGCTTTTCTGCACCCGAAATCTTCGAACGGAGTTTTGGTAGAACTTTGCCAGGAAAAGTAAGGAGGGTAACCCTTCAGAATGAGATTACGAACGAAAAAAAGGCAGTTCAAAAACATCCTGGTTTTTCTCCAGTAAAAAAGCCTCTATTCCGGCTAATTTTGCCCCTTCGATATGCTGTGGACTATCATCGATGAAAATAGTCTTTGCAGGATCGAGATTATTCTCCAAGCAGACAAATTCAAAGATTTTGGAATCCGGTTTGCGCATCCCGACGGCAGAGGAGAAATATGTTTTCTCAAAATACCGCTCCAGGTTTCGATGTCCCACAGACTTCTCCAGTGATCTTCTGACCGCATCAATGTGCAGATCGTTCGTGTTACTCAACAAGAAAAGGCGGTATTTTTGTGAAAGCGTTTCCAACTGCTCCAGGCGTTCTACCGGAAAGTCAAGGATCATGGCGTCCCAGGCATGGACCACCTGGTTTGCAGTCGTTCCCGGCGGCAACAAATCCAAGAGCCGGTTCACGAAATGGAACGATGAAATTTGCCCCGTCTCATACCTGTCAAACAGCTGTACCTGCTGCAATTGTGAATAGGATTCTGCAAAATTGGGCATTCCAAGAGAAATGAATGCCTTTTCTGTTAAATCATAATCCAAATTCAACAAAACTCCTCCCAAATCAAAAATGATTGCTTCTTTTGAGTTATTAATCATGGCGCAAAGGTACTAAGTTCACTTCAATGACTGGATTATGGAAGAAAAAGATTTAAACGCACTCGTCCGGAAACTTCAATTGCGATTGAGCCGGCGAAAACTGCTTGAAAAGTTGCAGGCACAGGTCCAAAAAGACTTCCAGCGGTCGGGAATAGGTGAATTCGAGCTCAAGAGCACTGATCCCGCAGCATGGAACGGAGAAATCCGGGCGGTTCTCCAAAAACTCAGCGAAAGCGAATTGCAGCACCTGCTCTATTTAATTGACATCCCGGAATTGATCCTGGTACAAACCAACGACCATGAAAACCGGCTCTTTTATCTTTCTAATGCTATTCTTCACCGCGAATTGATGAAAGTGTTCTATCAAATCCAATACAAGTAACCACCTTTTTCACCCTGATAATTGATAATTACGTCATTCATAATTATGAGTTAACACAGCCCTCAAACAATATATAGCAATTTTGCATTTTTTTATGGCGTTTTTCCATTCGCGCATGGTATAAAAAACTTAACTTTACCGTCCATTATAGTGCACCAACATGGATAAAGTGACGTACGTCGGAAATGCAGATGTAAATGCGATAGATCATTTATATCAGTCATATATGAAAGACCCTGAAAGCGTAGATCTTAGCTGGCAAAAATTCTTTGAGGGATTTGATTTTGCCCGCACAAACTACGAAGACGGCGGTGATATTCCTGAAAACTTTCAGAAAGAATTTAAAGTAATAAATCTGATCAACGGGTACAGAACCCGCGGTCATTTATTTACAAAGACCAATCCTGTTCGCGAGCGCAGAAAGTATGAGCCGACATTGGCCATCGAAAACTTTGGCTTGGACGCCTCTGATCTGGATACTGTTTTCCAGGCAGGAGAGCAAATCGGTATCGGAGCAGCAACACTGCGCGATATTATCCAGGACCTGGAGCAATGTTACTGTCAATCCATCGGTATCGAGTACATGTTTATGCGTGAGCCGGAACGTTTGGAATGGTTCAGAAACAGTATCGAAGTTAAAAATCGTCCGGTTTTCGATGTTGAACGCAAAAAACACATTTATAAAAAATTGGTTCAGACTTCCAATTTTGAAGCCTTTTTGGGTAAAAAATATGTAGGTCAGAAACGTTTCTCCGTAGAAGGTGGTGAAGCATTAATTCCGGCATTGGATGCTTTGGTTGAAAAAGGTTCGAGCCTTGGAGTGGAATATTTCGTAATGGGAATGGCTCACCGCGGACGTTTGAATACATTAACGAACATCTTCCAAAAACGCCCTCAGGACATCTTCTCCGAATTTGAAGGAAAAGAATTTGATGCTGACGGTGCTTTTGACGGAGACGTAAAATACCACCAGGGATATACCAGTTCCACAACTACAAAGGATGGAAAAGAAGTTGGTTTGACTTTGGCTCCGAACCCATCCCACCTGGAAGCTGTTGACCCGGTTGTTCAGGGAATTGCCCGTGCAAAACTGGATGCACATTTCAAAGACGAAAACAAAGTTTGTCCGGTAATGATCCACGGTGATGCCGCAGTTGCAGGACAGGGAATCGTATACGAAGTCATCCAGATGGCTTTGCTTGACGGATACAGAGCCGGCGGAACTATCCACATTGTGGTAAACAACCAGGTTGGCTTTACAACAAACTTCCACGATGCACGTTCATCCACTTATTGTACTGACGTAGCAAAAACGACATTAACTCCCGTTTTCCACGTAAACGGAGACGATATTGAAGCGGTAATCCAAACGATTGAGATCGCCATGGAATACCGTCAGAAATTTCACCGTGATGTATTCATCGATTTGTTGTGCTACCGTAAATATGGACATAACGAAGGTGATGAGCCTAAATTCACGCAGCCGAACTTGTACGACATCATTGCAAAACACCCGAATCCGAAGGTGATCTACCAAAAGCAGTTAATTGCAGAAGGTACATTAACAGAAGCGGAAGCGAAAAAAATTGAGGATGAGTACAACGACTACCTGGAAAGTGAGTTTGAAACAGCACGTAAGAATGAAAAAGCGGTCGTTTGGGATTTCTTAAGCAAAACCTGGGAAGGTTTCCGCCACAGTACTCCTGCAGATTTCGATTCCAGCCCGGAAACAGGTATCCAAAAGGAAAAATTACACGAGCTGGGGAAAAAACTGGCTACCTTACCTGAAGGCAAAAAGTATTTCCGCAAGATCCAAAAGATTTTTGATGATCGCCTGGCGGCAGTTGAAAACAACAACCTGGATTGGGGAACTGCAGAAATGCTGGCTTATGCAACGCTTTTAGAAGAAGGAATTCCTGTACGTATTTCCGGACAAGATGTAGAACGCGGAACATTCTCTCACCGTCATGCAGTTGTAAAAACAGAAGACAACGAAGAAGAGATCGAAACCCTGAACATGCTTTCAGATAAGCAGGCGCCGTTTACGATTTACAACTCTTTGTTATCCGAATACGCGGTTCTTGGTTTTGAGTATGGTTATTCATTAGCTACTCCGAAAGGATTGACGATCTGGGAAGCACAATTCGGGGATTTCTTCAATGGTGCCCAGATTATGATCGACCAGTTCATCACAGCAGGAGAAGACAAATGGTCTACTCAAAGTGGTTTGGTAATGCTTCTTCCTCACGGATATGAAGGTCAGGGTGCAGAACACTCAAGCGGCCGCATGGAACGTTGGTTGCAGCAATGCGCCGATGAAAATATCCAGGTCGTAAATACTTCTACACCGGCAAACCATTTCCATTTGCTTCGCCGACAATTAGCTCGTCCGTTCCGTAAACCATTGGTGGTTTTCTCTCCGAAAATGATCCTGCGTTTACCTGCTGCTACTTCCACCCTGGAAGAAATGGCAACGGGTTCCTTCCAGGAGGTAATTGATGATCCGAACGGAAGAGTTGGTCAGGTGGATACATTGGTTTTCTGTTCCGGGAAATTCTATTACGAACTGAAAGAGAAAGCTTCAGAAATGGGCGTTGACAATATCGCGTTTGTCCGTATTGAACAATTGTATCCATTACCGCAAAAGCAAATTGATGCGATCGTTGCAAAATACAATGCGAAAAATGTGGTATGGGCTCAGGAAGAACCTGCTAACATGGGAGCATGGACATACATTGCAATGAATCTGAGACATATTCCGTTTAAAGGAATTACCAGACCTGCATCAGCAGCTGCGGCAGAAGGTTCTAAGAAATTACATGAACGCCGCTTGAAACAATTGTTTGCAGACGTATTCCAATTCGCATCTGTAGCAGCTAAATAAGATTATTACAAAACTAAATACGATTCAATTATGTCAATCCTTGAAATGAAAGTACCTAGCCCGGGAGAATCAATTTCTGAAGTAGAAATTGCAACCTGGCTGGTTTCGGACGGTGACTATGTAGAAAAAGACCAGGCAATCGCAGAAGTAGATTCCGATAAGGCAACGTTGGAATTACCGGCAGAGCAATCAGGTATCATTACTTTGAAAGCCGCAGAAGGCGATGTCGTAAAAGTTGGTCAGGTAGTTTGTTTGATCGACACCTCAGCTGAAAGACCTGCAGGATCTGCGGCACCGGCTGCAGAAGCTCCAAAAGCGGAAGAGAAAGCAACTGCTCCGGCAGCACAACCGGCTCCTGCCGCTGAAAAAACAGCACCAACGCCAAATCCCGGTCCTGTAAGTGATAGTTATGCGAAAGGAACTCCTTCACCGGCAGCTGCGAAGATCATGGCTGAGAACGGTGTTTCCGGAGCTAAAATCAATGGTACCGGAAAAGACGGACGTATTACCAAACAAGATGTAATAAGTGCGATGGCTGCAGGTATTCCTGCTGATGCCGCTCAGGGATGGGGAGGTACCCGTGACCAAAACCGCGAAAAAATGTCTATGCTTCGCCGTAAGATCGCAGAACGCCTGGTTTCTGTGAAGAATGAAACAGCGATGTTGACGACTTTCAACGAGGTGGACATGAAACCGATCATGGACCTTCGCGCTAAATACAAAGACCAGTTCGCGAAATTCCACGATGTGAACCTTGGATTTATGTCTTTCTTTACGAAAGCTGTAACTGAGGCTTTGAACTTGTTCCCTGCGGTAAACGCACAGATCGACGGAAACGAAATCGTATTCCACAATTATGCGGATGTTGGTATCGCTGTTTCATCTCCAAAAGGATTGATGGTACCGGTTGTTCGCAATGCGGAGCAAATGAGCCTGGCAGAAATCGAAAAAGAAATTAAGCGATTGGCTGTGAAAGCCCGCGACGGGAAAATCACCCCGGAAGATATGACTGGCGGAACCTTTACAATCACCAATGGTGGTGTTTTCGGTTCTATGATGTCAACACCGATTATCAATCCTCCTCAATCTGCTATTTTGGGAATGCACAACATCATTGAGCGTCCGGTAGCAATTGACGGGAAGGTTGAAATCCGCCCGATGATGTACCTGGCGTTATCATACGACCACCGAATCATTGATGGTAAGGAATCTGTCAGTTTCCTTGTTAAAGTAAAAGAAATGATCGAAAATCCGGAAAGAATTATTTTCGGAGGAAAAGATCCTTATGCTGTACTTTTAGGATTGTAATTACAACCAATTGATATCAGAACCCTGACTTCGAAAGAACGTCAGGGTTTTTCATTTCCGCAAGTTCAAATGTTTAAGGCATTCAAAACCATTTAACTATTTCGAACCTTTTAAACTTCCTTTGAACTTTATTTTAATTCTTCGATTAAACAAAAGACCGGCACAGAAATTCTGCACCGGTCTTTCTCACTCTACGCAAGTTAGCCAGGTTACTGACTAGTTAAATTTCTTCACTTTCGTGCCGTCTTCGTAAATATAAATGACCAAACCGGGAGTAGTTTTATCCACTGTTTGCCCCATGATATTTACAACTTCTTTTACCGGGTTTTCCTTCATGGTATTATCTACAAGTACCAATTCATCAAAGGTTCTTCGCGTTCCATCTTTATCAACTTGCGAAATCCGGTAATAATTCTTTTCACTTACGGACGGATTGGAATGCAAGAACGAATATTGCTGCTTTTCCGAGCTGTTTCCTTTCGATTCAATAATAGCAAGATCCGTCCAGATTTCGGCTTCCGGCCTTGTGGACCATTCGACTTCGAAATAATCATTGTCCTTTTCCGAGAGCGTGATCCATTCCAATTGATTTTCACTCCCGATTCTTTTTCCGGTAAAGCTGTAAATTTCTACCGGCATAACGACATTACAGACCACATCGAAATCGGTTAATTTGTACCCATTGTAAACAAATGAATTGTCTGACTGGAAATTAAAACGAAAACGGATATTGGAAGACGCCGGCAATACAATCGCAGGAATCGTTGATCCGGGAGAAGCACCAAAATTACCAGTCCACCCCACTCCAATTCCATACGGATTGATCCATGTTGTACCGTTATCAAGTGAATACTCAATAAACATGAAATCATAAAGATATTCGGCGTTCCCAAATGCCGTAAAAGTTACAGAAATGGTTGTAGCGTTCGAACAGCCTGCATTGATACTTGGCGAAGTATAAGTAGTATTCATGTTGTTTCCGTAGTTGCTATTGCAGTTGGTAGTAACATAACCACACCCTCCTCTCCATTGCAATCCGTTTCCGTCACTCGTCCAGCCGGGATTTACACCTGAACTCCAGGTATAAGGCAATTGTCCGAAAGCAGTAAAACCCGTTACTGCTATCAAACCAGTTAAGAACCGTCTCATGACTTCTTAGGCGCTGCTTTTGGCAGGTACTTTTCTTTAGCAATCAGTGTTATGATAAGACCCTGATCATTTGTAAATGAGAAATCCACGGATTCTCTTCTCAATTCTTCGTACTTAGAAACATCAAAGGATTGGATATCAAATCCTATCACATGAGAATCATCCAGATAATAGCTTTCGCAGTAGTAATAGGTAATGGCTTCCAGCTTTGACCGCGGCATCTCCGCAAGTTGTTCTTCTGTAAAATGGATCATTAACCTCTGGTCATAGGCTGAAATGCCCTGACCAAAGGAGAACGACGCAAGAGTTAGAAGAACAATTAGAAATAAATTGTTCATCTTTTTAAATTAAGTTATAGTGATTTAAAACTAATGACACTACTAAAACATTCATTTATAGATGAATAGAAGGCCGCTAAAGATGAGCATTTTTGCATTTCAGGTTAACATTCCCGGGGATAATACCTTCCGTGGTATCTATTTTCACAAAACACTAAAAAAACCAACGTTTCATAAGAAGCATACGTTTCTGCATATAGCTAAATACATTTCCTTATTTTTGTTTCCAGATTCATTTAAGTATGCGCATTCTATTTTTCATTGGTTTTCTTGCTTTATTAAGCTCTTGCGGCGGAAACAGCTCGAAAAAACCTCAAAAAGAACTTTCTATAGATCAGTTATATAAAAAATACCCGGATAGTGTTCCCATCATTATTCAGCATGGAAACCTGATGCTGGAGCGTTACGATTACGATAAAGCCCTTCAGGACGGAGCAAAAGCATACCGGATGCAGCAGGGAAATATTGAAGCCCGTTTTTTGTATGCGAATGCTTTAAATAACCGGGCAAACCGCACACCGAGTGATGTGATGGCTGCCCAGTCGCACTTTAAGTTCGTCGTAAAAAAAGACCCGAAAAACCTGGCTGCTTTAGTTGCATTGGCAACTACCTACGCTCAGCAGGGTGATAATGAAAAAGCTTTCTATTATACCAACGAAGCGCTTCGTATCAATAAACGCTATAGAGATGCTTACATCCTGAAAGGAAGTATTTATCTGAGCCTGGACAATCGTGAACTCGCAAAATCATCTTACCAGACAGCAATTGAGCAGGACCCGGATTTCTTTGCTGCTTATATCAAACTGGGGCTGATTTACCAGGAGGAAAATGATCCTTTATGCATCCAATATTTCATTACTGCGACTCAGATCCGTCCGAACAATATAGAAGCTTTCTATAACCTGGCTTATGCCTACCAGGAATTCGACAAGATCCCTGAAGCTCAGCAGACTTACCGTGAAATGCTGAAAAAAGACCCTAGTTTTACTCCTCCTTTGTTCCAATTGGGCTGGATCAAACAATTCAAACAAAACGAGATAGACAGTGCTATTTATTTCTACAATGAAACGCTGCAAAAAGAGCCTCGTTATGTTGAAGCATGGCATAACCTGGGATTGATCTACGAAACAAAGGGTGAAAAGTACCAGGCAATCCAGTATTACCGGAAAGCACTTAAATACAATCCTGAATTCACCATTTCGGGAGATGCGATCAAGCGTTTATCCAAAACCAAATGACACCCAAAAAGGCACTTTTCTTTCAAACGCTGATTGAGGGATTCATTCCTATCCTGGGATATTTCTATTGGAACTGGGATGCAAGTTTCATACTCCTGTTCTTTCTCATTGATTGGTGCCTGTTTTGGTCACTTAGTCTCCTAAAAGCCAGAAAACGCATTCAATTCAGTGAGAGCAATGCTGAAAAACAGCTCGCCATAAAACACCTTGGGATCGGATTTTTATGCATTTTAAGCACTTCTCTGGCTGTTTTCTATATTCTTCCGAATATTCACACCCATTTCCAATGGACTGAGCGCATTTGGTCTTTTTTGACCTACAGTGATATGGGAATCCAACAAGGAATCATTTTGATCCCGTTAATGATCCTGAGCGGCTACCTGGCATACAAACAACAATTCCTGCTGCCGCAGCTTTATCGAAAATATCCGGCAAACTACTTCACGCGTGAGAGTGTAAAACAAGGATTGATTCTCACTATAACTTATGGAATTGTTTTGCTGGTTTCCGTTTTTATAAAATTTCCCGATGAAGTACTCCTTTTCGGAACCGTAACCGGAGTAATAGCTTATCGTTTAATTGCCAGAAACAGCCTGATTTCCTAAGAAACAGGATTTACAATTCAATTCGGAACTCGGTCCCGATAGTTATCGGGATAGGAATTCGTAATTAACTAACCACTTTCTCCAACTCCCGGAAAACAACTCCCAGATCTTCCAGTTCATCCAGGATCGGGTTATAGATCTGAGCTTTCGTAGGCAGTAATACTCCACGATCCGAAATCCGGCCCTGTAAGATCAGTTTAGCACAGATACTGACGGGATAACCAACCGTTTTCGACATAGCAGTATGAACCTGATCATCTCCGAGGTTTACCATGGAAGATTCGATGAAACGTTTTTCCCCGTTCAATAAATACGTAAACTGATGTACCATTACCAGCATATCTTTGTCTCCGGGCTCTAAAACCCATTTATTCACCAAAATCTTCTCCAGGATCTGGGCAGCAGTGGCATTTTTCAATCCCAGCCTGGTTTCGCCGTCAAACAATCCCAACCATTCAAATTTGGAAATATCTGTTATGCCATAAGGTTTGCAGGCATTCATCCATTTTTCCTCTACAGGCATGGTTTCATCGTAAGGAAGAAAAGCATTCACAAAGGTTCTCGGCGTCAAATTCTCCGAATTCTCAAGAATCACATGATCGTCTGTTAGTCCCAGTTGAACAAAGACGTTCCAGTGTTGACTAAAACCGGGTTTTCTCAAAGTACCGCGGTACATGGTAGGAATATCTTCCAAACCGTAAATCTGGCGATAAGATAGCGAATCCCTGTTCGCATATCCGTCGAAATCCCCATACCCATCAACCGAGATCTTATCCAAACGCTTAAAAACCTGTGAATAAGGAATGTATTTATACTGGTGTCTGTCAATATAACAAGCCATTCCTCCCTGAGCCGCCAAAACGACATTTCTCGGGTTCCAGGTAAATTTATAATTCCATGGGTTTGTATCACTTTCAGGAGCTACTAACCCTCCGCAATAGGATTTAAACCCGGTAATTTCGCCGCCCTGCTCTTTAATGGAATCAATAATGCGCATTGCACTCATATGATCCAGTCCCGGATCTACTCCGATCTCATTCATAAAGATCAATCCGGCTTTTCGCACTTCCTCATCCAGTTCTTTCATTTCGGGAGAAACATAGGAAGGAGTGATCAAATGTTTCTTCAATTCCAGGCAATCCTTTGCTATGTCAATGTGGAATCTCGCCGGAAGCATGGAAATAACCAGATCAGCCTGTTTTAATTCTTCCCAACGATCATTCCTGTCCAGTGCATTAAACGAAAGTGCTATACCATTCGGGTGATTTCCCAGCTTATGTTTCACTAAATCCAGCGATTGATCGACCACGCGCAGCTGCCAGTTATTTTCAACGGCATGATCAAGCAAATATTTAATAAGCGTAGAAGCAGAGAGGCCTGCACCTAAAAGCAAAATTCGTTTCATAATCAAAAATCAATACACGAAATTAACGGAATTCGACGAAATCGAATAGAGAATTAACCTTATTTAAATTGAAAACCTAAAATAAATGGTAGAAAACAAAAAAACCCTGACGATAAATACCAGGGTTTTTGTTGAATATTTCAAGAAATGATTTATTTCAATTCAGACAGTTTGAATGATTTACCGTGCATAGAGCTGGTTACTTTAAACCAAACCCCTCCGCAGTTGCTTCCGTCCAGATGCTTGATCTCAGTACCTTCACTGTAGCTGAATCCTTTGGATGCACCTGCACTGATATAATTATGACCACCATTTACACAGTACTTGTACTCAGAAGATGTATCATTAATCACTTTAAATTCGATATTGCCTAATACTCTTTCGGAAGAAACCGTCTTCGTGGAAGTAAATGATTGAATTCCCAGTGCTCCAACAAATACCAATGTTGCAAATGCAGAAATCTTGATTAGCTTTTTCATAGTAAAAAATTTTTGGTGTATAAATATATGAAAACTGAAATTAAAAGTCTAAAATTTATTTGCTCGGGTCTACCGCAAACATCATCACCAGTTTCCCGGAAGCGTCGTATATATTGAAAACCTGTTCGGCAAAATCAACTGTAAGGCCACGACTTCCTAAAATCTCCATAAAACGGCGCTCTGTGCTGGCAACCAATTCATCCACACAAAGCATTTTCGTAGAAATAACATCTGAGAAAACCACCGTGTTTCTTGTTGTAGTCATAGTCCCTGAAATACGGTTGCAGCCATTGCTGCCGGTGAAGGAATTATTTGACATATCCATTTTTAAAGAAGCATTGGAATTCTTAACCGCCGCACCATCAATCTGGATCAACTTTAAGTTCTGCTGATTGAAATAATTCCAGGGTGTTTTTTCCGGTCTTCCCCCGGATACGGCTCCCGGATCCTGCGGAAGTGGTTTTGTACCTGCTTCAAAAAGGAACACCTCCTTTTTCTTTGATTTCCAAATCATGGAATTTCCGTTGTGGGAGATTTTAAAAGATCTGTTTGATATCGACTTCAAGAACTCATCTTCAATGGCACTCTGCATATCCGGACAAGCCATTTTTGTTGATGCACCCGCTTTCACGCAAACCTTAGTCTGCTTTTTATTCATTTTGATCGGTGCCGTAAAGTTATTGCAGCCACTTTTTCCTGAAATGTGCTGGAATGTGCTGTCAAAACTCAACGAAACATCTGCATCGACCACTTCTTTCCCGTTCATACGTACCACTTTGTAGATCACCCTTTCACTTCCGCTGATCATCGGTGTTACGGAAATTACTTTATCCAATTTATACAGGTACTTAGACAAATCCTGCGGAACTGGCTCAGGGCGCTCCGTTTCAATCACATCAATCACATAACGGTTTCCGGGAACGTACTCAAACCCTTTAATGCGTTCGTAGAATAATTCCCATGTTTTGGAGCCTTCTTTCATGACCTGGAAACATTCCTGTGCCATCATCCTGCGACATGGAACACACTCTTCCTTAATAGTCATTCGAATGGTCTTCTGCCCGAACAAAGTTGTTTGGGTAAGCAAAAGGATCATTAATAAACCGATGTTTTTCATAACATTCATTTTGTCCTCAATTTACAAATTTACTGCCAAACTTTTCGGCATGCCTGCGAATATAAAAAAAGCTCCCCGAAGGAAGCTTTATTCAGAAAGATTTAATCTTCTTATTCTATAATCAATTGTTTCACCATTGAATGCTGGCTGTTGTGATCCGAAACATGAATGAAATAAGTTCCTTTCTTCAGATCATGAACTGGCAATACATACGCGTGTTCATTCATTTCACGGGTCATCACTGTTCTTCCCGAAACATCCATCACTGAAATTGTTTTTGATCCTTCGGAATCGCAGTGAATGGTTACCTGGTTTGAAGCAGGATTCGGATACAGGATCAGTTCGCTCTCTTTCGTGTTTTCAGCAAGACCCAAAACACACGTCTCGTTTACAGGACTTCCATCGCAGTAATCGATCGGGTAAAGATTTGCCGCTTCCGCCGGCGGATTTGCAGGCTGAAGGTCCATATTCGTACAACCCAGCTGGTGGACCAGGAAATCTCTGACAAAATTCGAAGTTGTATCCATATAAGCAATCTGAGCTGCGCCCGATCCGGCATAAGGAACGTGCGGAGCACCCAGGAATGTATATAATTTATGAGGATGATTCAAAGCACAACTTCTTTCCAAAAGCATACGGCTTCCATCCAGGTACATGATCGGAACTCCCGGATTTACAACCCCACGGTTGTATTTCACTGTAGCATCAGCCGTACCGTGAACTGATACCAGGGGAATATCTCCCGCTTCAATCCAGCTGTATCGGCCCAATGCTCCGCAGAGATTGATTACTCCGGCTACCTTCGTAGAATAACCCGGGTTTCCGCTCGCACCTTCCATTCCACCCAGAGCTGCAAGGTTTGACGCATTGATATAATCCGCGATTTCGCAATCCTGGTCGAGGTAGCCTACATGCAAAGCGGTAATTGCCCCTGCAGAACTTCCCCCGATAAAAATCCGGGTTGTATCGATCTTATAGGCATTGGTAGTTGCCCTGTCTTTGTAAAAGAAACGGATAGAAGCTTTCAAATCCTGGGTTGCACGAAGAACTGCTTTAATTGCGTTCACGGAATCGACCGGGAAGAAACCCAGACGGTAATTGATGGAAGCACATGCATATCCTTTCTTCGCAAAACGGTTGGATAATTCCTGTACATCCACATCTGTTTTCGTACCGAATTGAAAACTTCCTCCATGGACCCAAATAATCAACGGCCTTGCACCGGCTGTATCTGCAGTGGGTTCATAAAAGTCTAAAGTCAATGAAGTGGTAGCTCCGGAAAAAGAGACATTCGATCCGTAGACGATATCACTTGTAACCGTTACATTGGAATAAACATCGCTGGCATATCTTCCGCTTTGACAAGGTGTTTGTCCGAAAGCAGCAGCAGATAAACCAACGGATAGTAGTAATGTAAAAATTTTCATGTGTTGATTTTTAAATTAAGGAAATATAACTGATGGGTAATTCACAGCATTTACAGCTGGGATTTTTGCATTGTATTTCACGTTCAATGCACGTATAAATTCATTGGTAATAACGGCGTTTCCTCTTGGGTTAAAATGGATCCCGTCCAGTGAGAATGCTCCGCCTGAAACAAATTTCGTACTCAAAGTAACTCCGTTATAAACGATTCCGCTTTGCATCTTAGTTACTATTTCATTGGGTTTTGCAAGCGCCAGGTTGTAGTTCTGAGCGATTGCAGTAATCGCAGCATTGTACTGGGCAATGATACCTCTGATCTCAGTGAGTTCATCAACTGTCAGTACGAGCTGGTCTCTGAAAGGAAACACGGAACCCATTGAATTGCATTTCACGGAATCCAAAGGAGTGCTCAGCAGTACCAATTCTCCTTCTACCATATGTCTTACTCCGAACGCACCGGCTCCAGGATCCTGGATCATGAATCCATTCGGTCCTTCCTGGAAAGAAATCCCAATTGGATTATAAATGTTGTTCAAAGCTGTTACCTTATCCGGTGTCAGGTTCAAACCGTTCCAGGGAATGGTTGTAAAATAGGGCATTTCGGTCACATCCGGAATTAAAGACAGTACCCCTTTCCTACCACTTCCGATCATGGAAACAACCAGTTGTTCGTATGCGGCACTGAATATCGCCGGATTGATGTAAGTTCCGCTGCTTGCGCCTCCCTGGGCATAAGGAAGCATATCTTCGATTCCCACAAACAGGGCAAAACAAGTTGGGTCTGAAGCCAATGCATCGTCTAATACACTAGCGGTAGTTGAAGAACTCATCCGTCCGAAAAAAGGATTCAATGTTCCATAGCCCGGAAAGTTAATAGCACCGATAGTCATTCCCGGAACGCCAAAGTTCCCGAACGGCTGGGAAGCATTGTACACATTGGTATTCAAAGCAGCTCCATCTCCGCTTGCTGCCAAACGCACAGGCGACAAAGATGTTACTCCCAGACAATCCGTTTTGTAATCCAGTTTAAAACGCGACATTCCAGAACCGTTAACACCAACAGAATTTGCAGGCATGTATGGCTGATAAAATGCTCCCGCACCCACTTTTTGCAACTGATTGTTTAACAAATTCGCAATGGAATACTGCTGACCGTCGTAATACAACGCATCATCCATATAACCTGCTGTATGTGATCCGCCGATCATAACAAAACGCGCCGGGTCCAGCTCTCCGGCAGATGTTTCCGGTTCTTTGTACTTGGGTTTGCAGGAACCCAGTGTAAGAGCTCCGATTCCGATAACTAACGGAATAAATATGTTTAATACCTGTTTCATGTTCTTACCATTTATAGCTTAATCCAATTCCCGGGGAAATGGCAATTGTAGTGAATGTTCCGCTTAAATTTGATTCCAGATTCCGGTCCGTGCGCTTGATATGCGTATAGTAAAAGGAAAGGTCGAGATTGAAGTGCTCATTGAACTTAAAACCTAAACCTGCGGTACCGTAAATGCGGTTCCCATCCGGGGATTCCGGGGTCACATAACCCGATTGTACCGGAGAAAACCCATAACCGCCGCCCAATCGAACGGCAATCATTTCTGTTGCTTTAAAATTAACCCCTCCTCGGAATGCGAGAATGCTTTTGTATTTCCTTGCAGATTTTGTATCCGTCAAACTGGTGGTGTTGGATTCATAATCAAAAGCCAACGTATCATAAGCCTTCCAGCCAACATAGTTGATATCCAGTACGGCCTGCCATCTCTTTTCTGAATCATAGGAAGCACCGAGGGTCAAAACACTTGGCAACGGAAGTGATGAAGTAAAAGCTCCGCTTGGAAAATTAGCACTCAGGGATTCGGGAACGGTGAAGGTTGCGTCACCTTCTTTTACTTTCATAGAAACCTTCGACCGGTAAGTCAAACCCAGGGAAAAATGAGTATCAATCTTTGCATTCACTCCTACATTATATCCAAACCCAAGTGCTTTACCGGTTAGCTCGGCATGACCGAATGTGCCGTCTGCATCCTGAACGGGAATGTCTTTCTGCAGGTCAACTTCCCCGCTAGAAATTACAAAACCCGCCCCTATTCCGAAATGTTCATTGATTTTGTAAGAAACAGTTGGCTGAAAATAGATCGATTTCAGGGAGAGCTTTGTGAGGGCAAATCTCCCGATCCATGCATCTTCGTACTGGATTGTACTCCCGAATGGAGTATATACCGCCAATCCGACTTTCAGCGATTCTAATTTCTTGAACCCGAAAAGTGCATAAGCAGAAAAAGGAGTTCCCATCGGGGATTTTGTACGGTATCCGTCCCCGGATGCAGAGTCAACAAACAAGGTATTGGCGAAAATGGGGGAAAAACCCGCGTTCACTTCACTCTTTTTGACAAAGGCCACACCACCCGGATTGTAAAATAACGCGGATGCATCTTCCGACAATGCGGTTCCTGCAAGGCCCATTCCTTGTTGTTTTTGTCCCTGGAAATTCACTTGGAATCCTTGTGAATAAGCGGAAGTTACAGCCCAAAGGCTGCAGGAAAGTAGTACTAATTTGTGCATAGTTGATGCGTTTATGGGGAGTAAGATAATTAAAAATCTATGAGCGCACAATAAATTTAACAATCGGTTCATTTTCTATTCCAAATTTCTTAAACAAACTCACCGTTTCGATTAGTATTCTTATATTGCATTATGAATGAACGAATTATGAAAGCACTATTTATACTTTTCACCGGAACGATCCTGAGTTTTAACTCCAACGCACAAAACATTACTCACGTAGCTACCGGAAATTACGGTGGTGACGGGAACAACGCTCCCAGTTTACAGCTGAATGAAAATCATACGTTCGTTTATACGGACCTGACGAAAAAATCCAAGCCGGTCATTGCAGAAGGTACCTGGTCTATTGAATCTAACGAATTGGTTTTGGAACCGAGCTCCAAGGTTCATTTGAACAAACGATATATGATCGCCCGTGATGGATTGTGTATCAAAACAAGAAAGCATTTTGCTTTTTACACATTGTGTAATTGCAGCTATTAATGCATCATATTCAGGTTCCCGTTGTAGATTTCATAACGGTCGTCATTCGGGCTTTTAATACGGATCGTCCAGGTATAAATTCCTGCCTGGACTAATTTCCCCATATATATTCCATCCCAGCCTTTATTCACATCATGGGACTCAAATACCGTTTCTCCCCACCGGTCAAAGATCATGAACGAGTAATTCTGGGTGTCGTAACCGGCCGTAATCACCGGCGCAAAGACATTGTTAAATGCGTTCCTGTCAGGGGTAAAGGTGTTCGGAACATTAGTAATCTTATTCTCTCGTACTATAACAATACTTGTTGGTGCATCCGTGCACCCGTTCATGCTTGTCACCGTAAGAATTACCTGGTAGTTCCCCGGAACCTTCAGGAATTCATGGCTCGGGTCTTCCAGGCTGCTGGTTCCTCCATCACCGAATGTCCAAGAATAAGTAGCAGCATCGATAGAAAGATTGTCGAATTCGGTCATAGTCTCGTTCTCCGAAAGCACCCAAAATCAGACAACCAATTAACAAACAGACAACTAGTTGTTCTCCTTTTTGAAAAAAATGTTTTACTTTTGTTCATCATCCTAAATTATGTGATAATGAAACTCCCTAATTTGATCCTAACTTCTTTATGTCTCATCATTGGTACAACTTTCTATGCTCAAACCACCCGTTACGTAAAACAGATAGCAACAGGTAACGGCAGTGGGAGTTCCTGGGCAAATGCTTCAGATGATTTGCAGGCAATGATCAATGCTTCCTCCAGTGGGAATCAGGATGTGATTTTAGTCGCAGCAGGTACTTATAAACCAAATCGCAGAGCAGATGCTGTTACAGTTATCACTCCCAATGATAGGGATAACGCATTCGTACTGAAAACTCATGTGGAAATCCATGGTGGATACCCTGCAAACACCAATGGCTCGGGCGGACAGGATCCGGATCTTAACCCAACTATATTGAGCGGGGATATTGGAGTATTGAATGACAGTACAGATAATTGTTACCACGTAGTAATGGGTGGCGGATCATTCCAAAACACATCGCTGGATGGTTTTATAATAAGAGATGGAAATGCCAACGCCACCACACAAATCACAGTTAACGGAGAAGTTGTTCTACGTTCACAAGGTGGAGGTGTTTATTGCATAAACAATTCATCAACCTCAACGACCGGAGGATCTTTTTCTATTCAAAACTGCAAATTTATCAATAACGCAGCATTGAAGGGGGGCGCTATCTCCAACGGAGGTTTTTTCAATACACACTGCAGCATCGAAGATTGTAATTTTATCAATAATGCCGCAACGACTAGCGGAGGTGGAATTTACAACGGCGGGTATTCTACATCCGTTATAGCCGTTGAGCGCTGTAAATTTAATAATAACACGGCTTTGAACGGTGGCGCACTTAGTAATGGCGATAATAGCACATTGGGATATTTCAACATCCAAAATTCCAGTTTCATTAATAACACAGGTGTTAATGGCGGAGGTGTTTACCAGGGTGCTGCCAATCTCAGCGTATCCAAAATTACCAACTGCAATTTCATTAGTAATACAGCCATCAGTGGCAATTGTGTATATAATACGAACAATGTGGCTCCTTCCAGTTTGGATCTTTTAAACTGTATCATATGGAACAATAACAACAGCATCAATGATTTGGCAAATATCGGCGGAAGCATGTCCGTTACTTACAGTATCGTTGAAGGTGGTTACACGGGTACCGGAAACAGTGTTTTGGATCCCTTATTCACAGACGCACCAAACGGGGATTTTTCCTTGCAGGTATCGAGTCCTGCTATTAACATGGGAGATTTTATCCTTCCCGGCAGCATTGATTTGGCAGGAAACCCTCGTATAGTAGGCCCCGGAATTGATGCCGGAGCCTACGAAAGTCCTTATGGGGTAATTACACCAAACTCTGAAGGAATTGTATTTGTGAACAAGACAGTAGCCGGCGGGAACGGGAACGGGAACAACTGGGAAAATGCCAATACAGAATTAGCCGAAGCACTCAAAGCAGCCAAAACCAATACAGCGATTACTCAAATTTGGGTAGCAAAGGGAACTTACAGTCCAATGTATAATCCTTCGACTAATTTTACTGATTATGAAGTTCGTGACAATACTTTCTTATTAGTGAATAATGTCAAAATATTTGGAGGTTTTCAAAATGCCAATGAAACAAATATCAATCAACGCGACACTATAAATCTCAATACTGTTTTGAGTGGAGAAAGACCTGGAGACAATTATTACCATGTGGTATTAAGCGCAGGACCGGTAGGTACAGCTTGTCTCAACGGCTTTACTATCAGAGACGGCTTTGCTGGTGGATCATCAATTTCAAACCCCGGTATTTCGGTAAATTCCCAAAGCATATCAAAGGATAATGGTGGAGGAATCTATTTAAACATGTCCAGTCCGGCTATTCATAATTGCGCTATTATAAATAACAGAGCAGCAGATTACGGGGGAGGGATTTTTAATGTTACGGAATCCTCCAATCCTATTCTCAACTGTCGGATCAGTAATAATACCGCGTCTTACGGTGCCGGTATTTATAATGGTTTATCTTACCCCCTTATCGAAAACTGCATAATCAGTAGTAATGAAGCATGGTATGACGGAGGTGGTATTTACGCCACAGGGATTATGTCTGTTATACAGACAGATAGTGTTCGCATTAAGAACAGTCTTATTACCGGTAATACAAGTATCAAAGGCGGAGGAATATATGTAAAAAACAGAACAGCTGTTTTGCTGACCAATTCTACCCTGGCTGATAATACTGGTAACGGAAGTATTTATGCTGAAAATAACACCTACTGTCATGTTGCTTTTCACAATACTTTATTGTGGGATAATTCAACTGGTTTTGTTTCAGGATCAGGAAGTAATACCTATACCTCTTTCTACAGCCTGGTGCAAGACAAAAATGATTTCCCTGCCAACGGAAATCTGGATGGTACAAACCCTGGCAGCGACCCTTTGTTTGTGGATACTGCAAGTAATAATTTTACCTTACAGCCCTGCAGTCCCGCAATTAATGCCGGAAGTAATGCAGAATACACCCTCATGAACGGAAACCTGTTTATCGATAAGGACTTAGCTGGCAATCCGCGCTTATTTGACGGAACGATTGATATGGGAGCCTACGAATTGCAAACTTCTCCTGTTTCTCAAATTGTCCCTGTTTTCACACAGATCACCCCTATTTGTTCCGGAGCCTCCTTGTCCCTTCCAGATAGTTCCACTAACGGAATTTCAGGAACGTGGGCACCCGCTCCAAATAATACACAAACTACAACCTATACGTTCACACCGAATCCCGGACAATGTGCCGCAACAAGCATTCTAACTATGACAGTAACGGTGAATCCGCTTGATAATTCTTCCTTCAGCTATCCTGTAACCAGCGTATGTACAGGAAATTTGACCATTACACCTTCAAGCATTCTTGCTCCGGGTGGAACTTTCTCATCAACAACAGGTTTAAGCATTAATGCTTTAACAGGAGAAATTGATGTCGCTTCAAGCCAAGTCGGAACATACACCATTACCTACACCACAGCACAAGCTTGTCCGATGAGCTCTACGAAAGTAATTACGATAAACGATTTGACGAATGCCGCTTTCAGTTATGCCCAGTCCAGTTATTGTACTTCTGTAGTTAATGCGGTTCCGGTACCAGTTGTTCCGGGAAGTATCGGATCACTTTCAGCCGTTCCTTCAGGCCTCGTTATCAATCCTTCAACGGGTCAAATTTTCCCATCGATCAGTTCTCCGGGACTTTACCAGGTAACCAATACCATTGCTGCCTCCGGAAATTGTCCTTCCGATGCAGAAACGATTACCTTAAGCATTGAAGCTAATCCGGCAGCGGTTATTTCTTTGTCCGGAGAAACATTGTCGGTAAATCCGGTAAACGGAGCCACTTACCAATGGATAAAATGCTCCAATGAGGATCCTGTTCCAGGTGAAGTAGGTACTAGTTTTACGCCAGCAGTTGGAGGTCCATATGCCGTTATTGTTACAACCGGAAATTGTTCAACCACTTCAATATGTAAAACAGTGACTTTTTTAGGGCTCGAAGATCATTCACAAGAAACAGTAAAAGTCTATCCTAATCCTACTAACGGCCTGGTCTATATTTCTTCAATTGATCCTGTTGGCGTCACTGTAATTGGAATGGATGGCAAGATCGTTCTATCAAAAAAGAATGCGGAAATGATTGACCTGATAGATGCTGCGGCAGGTGTTTACTCGGTAAAAATTACCGATAAAGATGGGATACTTTTGAAAACGGAACGAATTGTGGTTAACAAATAACTTTACTTCCCGATACAAAACTTGCTGAAGATATTCGCCAGCAAATCATCTTCCGAGATCTGGCCCGTAATGCTTCCCAGCCAGAACATGGCCTGGCGGATGTCCATTGCTACAAAATCGCCGGTGACGTTTGTTTCCAGTCCCCATTTTGCTTTTTCGAGCGAATCCTGTGTCTTTTCCAAAGCATCCAAATGACGTGCATTGGTCACGATGGTATCTGATTGGGTATTGAACGATCCCAAAATTTGATGTGACAACCACGATTTCAATTCATCTATTCCGCTTCCGTTTTTGGCACTGATAGGCAGGAAAGGTGTTTGGAATTCCCAGGTAGAATTTCCTTGTTCCGAACGCAGATCGTATTTGTTTCCGATCACCAAAAAATGCGTTCCCGGATGTGCTTTTGCCTGTTCATCTGCCCAGCGCCCCGTTTCTTCGGAACTCATGGATAAATGCCCCTCCGCTGAAGCGTTATTTCCACTGAAATCACTCAGCATCAATACGATTTTGGCCTGTTTGATCTTATCCAGCGAACGCTGAATTCCCAAAGCTTCGATTTCTTCGGCGGCATCTTCGCGTATCCCGGCGGTATCAATCAAACGAAACAGAATACCATCGATGTTTAGTGTTTCTTCTATGACATCACGCGTGGTTCCGGCTATGTTACTCACGATTGCACGATCTTCTCCCAAAAGCTGGTTCAGCAGGGTACTTTTACCGGTATTCGGCGCACCCACAATGGCTACCGGAACTCCGTTCTTCAGCACGTTCCCTAACTCAAAAGATTGGATCAGCCTGCGCACATACGCCAAAACTTCTGTCACCAAAGCCAATAGCTCTGTTCGATCTGCAAACTCCACATCTTCTTCCGCGAAATCCAATTCCAATTCTACCAAGGAAGCAAAATGGATCAGTTTTTCCCGTAAATCACGTAATTCATTGGAAAATGAGCCACGCATCTGGTTCATCGCTACTTCGTGCGAACGGGCAGATTCTGATGCAATCAGATCGGAAACAGCTTCCGCCTGACTCAGGTCCATTCTCCCATTCAGGAAAGCACGCATGGTAAATTCTCCCGGTTTTGCCAGTTCACAACCATTCGCCAAAAGCAGGCGGATAATCTCCTGTTGAATAAAAACAGATCCATGACAAGCAATTTCGACTGTATTTTCTCCGGTAAAGCTGTGACCTTCATGAAAAATCGTCACTACTACCTCATCCAGAACGGAAGCGTCCGTATTCTTCAACCGAACGAAATGTGCACTGTGCGAAGCAGCCTGAGCGAAAGATCTGCCGGCAATTTTTGACAGGATTGAAATCGCATCCGGACCCGATAAACGGATCAAAGCAATTGCACCCATGCCCGGAGCAGTCGATAACGCACAAATGGTTTTTGGAGAAATCATGGTACAAAGGTAGTTACGAATTATGAATCCAAAATGAAAAAAACCTGTAGGCATGTGATTAATCGCATGCCTACAGGTTTCCTATTGTAGCAAGGTCTTTTATTCCTTCACAAACTCCTTAACGGAAGTTCCTTCCTGATGTTCAATTACCAGGAAGTATTTCCCGCTTTGCAAAGCGCTTACATCGATTGTGTCGGAAACCGCTTTGGTTGCAAGCACTTTTCTTCCGGAAAGATCCAAAACGGCAATTGTTTCGATGTTTTTCAATTCACCGAAGTTTACCGTCAGTTGCTGATTTGCTGGATTCGGATATAGCACGAAGTCTCCGAATGATGCTTCTTCCAACCCGGCACAGCTTTCAACGGTAATAGTTGTCGTACTGTTCGAACACCCGTTTGCATCCGTTCCGGTTACAATATAAACCTGTGTTGATGTTGGGGTAGCAGTCACACTGGCACCAGTTGAACTGCTCAATGTTCCCGCCGGAGTCCAGGTATAAGCATTTGCACCGGAAGCTGTTATTGTAGCGGAATTTCCGGCACAGATTGTTCCCATAGACGGAGTTGCAGTAATGGATGGCGCCGCCGCAACATTTATGGTTACAGGTGTGCTGGTCGAACACCCGTTCCCATCAGTTCCAATTACGGTATAAACCTGTGTTGATGAAGGAGTAGCAGTCACACTGGCACCTGTTGAACTGCTCAACGTTCCGGCAGGACTCCAGGTGTATGAATTCGCACCGGAAGCTGTTATTGTAGCGGAATTTCCGGCACAAATTGTTCCCATAGACGGAGTTGCAGTAATGGATGGCGCCGCCGCAACAGTCAGGTTCATTCCGTTATCCGTTCCAGTTGTAGCCGGGTTAGAAGCATCCACACGAATGCGGTATCCTGTTCCTGCTGTCAATCCGCTTGGAATAACTGCTGAAATGGTTAAACCCCCTGTTCCTGTAGAAGACAAAGTACCGATTGCGGTAGGAGCAGCAAAAGATCCCATATTATCCGACAACTGAGCCGTATATACGTTTCCAGCATTTACCGTTCCGGTTACTGTAAAAGGTACGGAAACATTTGTTGTTTGATTGGAGCAATAGGTTGTTGAAGTAATTGTTCCCGTAGCAAGAGAAGCGGAAGCTCCGGTTGATCCGGTAATTTTAACATCGTCAATGGAAAACGATGGATCAATCGGAGCACTTGCCACTGTATTCAAAAAACGAAATGCTATTTTTAAGGAAGCGACATTATCCCAGGCAGCATCTGTTAAGGTGTTACTTGTCCAGGTAGTTATATTATTTAACCCTCCTGTTTTTAAAACCCAGGAAGAACCATTATCAAGCGAATAATATACCTCGCCTACAACCGTTCCGGCTTCTCCTCCAACAAGATTCCAAAAAGAGAGTGTCACATTCGAATATCCAACTGTAGAAACAGAATTCGTCATTTTGGTAAAATTACTTTCATCTAAAGTACAAAACCCATCTGCTGCTAGAAAGTTAGCATTGGTGATGCCACTGGTTTCTCCCGCTAAACTGGAGATATGCATGTAATTCCCATTTGGAGTTGTTATTCCGGCAGGTTGTGCCGGAGTTACTCCAACAGTAAAAGAAAAAGGGAACCCAAAACATACAAACGAACCGGTTCCCCCGGTGTAAGAATTGTTAACCACCCAATGATTAGCAGTATAAACTCCGCTCATATCAGCAGAGTTCAATGTCCAGTTTCCGGTACCGGATTCAAAATTGTCCTCGAAAAGGGTTGTTTGAGCATGAGCTGATAAGCCCATAAAAAGGGCTCCACATAGTAATAGATTATTCATAGTAGAAGTTTAATGTGCCGCAATTTAGTACACAGACTTCTAACTTCCAAACTTGTTAGTTTGTTAACATGTTCAACTACAAATCTTTACGATTCAAACGAAACAAGGCAATGGCATAAAACAACCCCATGTATAGCAGAGACAATACTGCAACCTGCCACATATCGAGCATGTAAAACTTCTGCGGGTCCTTCGGACCGGGATTACTCATCAAAATCTCTCTGAAAAATGGCAGTGGGCTTAGTTTTGATATGTTGTTCATCGGCATAAATGCATAAACTGATTCCGGAAGGAAAATTCCAACCACTGCTTCCACAAACAATACCCCATAAAATAATACAATGGTTACCGCGGGCCTGGTCAAAAGTACCGACAGCAAAAAGGCCAAACCGAAATAACAAAGTGTTTGAACGAAGAATAAGCCGATATAATGAACATTGGTGTACCAATCAAGTCCTTTACCCTGTGACAGTCCGAAAATTGTTCCTATGATAAAGACGTAAGCGGTTGCAACCATAGAGAAAAAAAGGATGACGATGAACTTGGATGCAATGACCTGTCTTTTGGTTAAGCCGTCAATGACATGCTGACGTAAGGTACGATTCGAAAACTCGTTAGTAGCCAATATTATAACAACTACTGCTAGCAGCAAATTAAAGAAGCTGGCCGAATAGGTAACCAAATTCCAAATATTCGGAAAAGAAAACATGGTTTCCGAAGTAGGAAATAGTTTCAGCTTGGTATTTAGACGCTCAAAAAACGCATTCATACCCAGCATTGCAAGCGGTATCAATGCCATGTAAATAGCAAGGATGATTTTAACGGAGTTGAGTTTCTTGATTTTGATCCACTCGATCTGAATTAACTTTTTCATGCTTCAATATGACTTAAGAATGATTGTTCCAATGATTGTTTCTTCACAAAGATTTCTTCACAGTAAATATGCGCGGACGCAAGTTTTTTGTTGATTTCCTGGCTGCTCAGGTTACTGGTGAATTCCAGGAGTGAATCCTGCTCACTTACCACCCGCAAAAGATCTGTTCCCAACAGTTCCCTGATTTTTGCGAGCTCCGAGCTTCTAATAAAAACATGCTCTTTATCCTGAATGATATCCTTCAATCTTCCTTCACGAATCACTTTCCCTTTGCGCATAATAATCACATCGGTACAAATCTTCTCCATTTCGTCCAAAATATGCGATGCGATCACGATCGTTTTTCCTTCCTCTTTCAGTCCGAGAATGATGCGGCGTACATCTACAATACCCATCGGATCAAGACCATTTGTGGGTTCGTCCAAAACCAATACCTCAGGATCAGAAAGCAAAGCAGCACCAATAGCCAGTCGTTGCTTCATTCCAAGGGAATAAGTCTTAAACTTCGATTTTGCCCGCTCAGACAGCCCTACTTTTGCTAAAGCATTTTCTATAGCAGGCATCGGATCGGAAATTTCCTTGATCTTAGCAACGATTTTGAGGTTGTCAATGGCATTCAGGTAAGGATAGAAATTCGGTGTTTCCAATAATGCCCCAATCCGTTTGCGGTTGACAGCTTCCGTTCCGTTCCCGAACCAGGAAAAAGCTCCCTTGTTGGCCTTCAGGATTCCTAGCAAGATGGCAAGCGTGGTTGTTTTTCCACTTCCGTTCGGTCCAAGGATTCCGAAGATCTGGCCACGCTCAACCTGGAATGAAATTCCTCCCAGGGCATGGACTTTTTTGTATTTCTTGTCGAGATCTGTTACTTCCAGAATGATTTCAGACATAGCGATTGTTTTTTGTAAAGCTAATTGAAAAGTTGATTCGGCAAAATCCGATTTGGTACGGGAGGTTCATTTGAGGGTAGAAACGGATAAGATAAAGGAAGAGATCGATTAGTCAAAGTCGTTTTCAGAAAGACAGTTGGGGTGTAAAATTTTAGACCCAACTGTTTTATCAAGATCTTTTATTCTTGAAGAAATCAAGCATCAACTGCGAGCACTCATTTTCCAATGGTCCTTTGCTCACAACTGTTTTAGGGTGATACAATTCGTTTTGGAAACGTCCTGCTCCGCGTTTTTCATCACGGGCGGCAAAAATGATCTTATCCAGCTGCGACCAATACAATGCTCCGGCGCACATGACGCAGGGCTCAAGCGTTACATACAGCGTACAATCTTTCAGGTACTTTGCCCCCAGGTATTCCGAAGCAGCTGTAATTGCCTGCATTTCCGCATGAGCGGTCACGTCGTGAAGGCGTTCTGTGAGATTGTGTGCCCGCGCTATAATCTGGTTGTTTACAACAACCACAGCTCCGACAGGAATTTCTCCCAGTTCGAAGGCTTTTTGCGCTTCCAGGTATGCCTGACGCATGAAGTACTCGTCGTTGTACGGAGAAATCATGACTTATTTATGGAATTGAACTTCAAAGGTTTTAGACCAGTATTTTCCGGTCATATAAGTCTTGTCCGTCAATTTGTTGTGAGCAATTCCGTTTAGAACATCTCCGGTACCTTTTCCGCGAACTACCAATTCATTCGCATCAATCTCCTGCAATACACGTCCTGTAGTCGGTTCGATCACCAAAACGGTTCCGGTTTGATAAACATTTGCATAAATCTTTCCGTCAATGTATTCCAATTCATTCAGGTATGCTCTCGGTCCTACGTTATCATATACTTCGATCACCCGGGTCGCCTGGAATGATTTAGGATCGCGGAATGTAATGCGCTCCGAACCGTCCGACATGATAATTGATTTTCCGTCGTTGCACAATCCCCAGCCCTGGCCCGCATAAGTATACTCATTCTTCAGCTGCATGGTTTTCTTGTCGTACACAAAACACTTGCTGTTTTGCCAAGTAACCTGGTAAATCAAATCCCCTAAAATTGTAATTCCTTCTCCGAAATAAGTCGCGTCCAATCCGTTCTTTGGTTCCATGAATGCTCCCGTCTGCAAAGAAACCGGCCCGATCATGGTTTTCCCCTGCTGCCCCGGATCTCCCGTACCTTCATACAGCTGGTTTCCGTCAAATTCATATCCCTGTGTATAATTCTCCGGGTTGTGCGGCAATTCATTCACAATCTTAACGAATAACAATTCCGGAGCAATATCCGAAGTTACCCTCACAAACATGGAATTATCCAAAACGGTCCCATCCTTGAATGTAGACCGTAACACCAACGTTCTGGTACCAACTCCATAGTAATTTGTTTTCAAGGCTACTGTTCTCTTCTGCGCTTTCGGACTATCCCAGGTATCAAACACGGAATCATTGTAAAGCAGTTCTACTTTAATCAAGCCTTCCGGTATAACGAATTTAATGGCAATATCATCTCCGTACTTTGCCTGTAAATCTCCCGGAACATCAAATTTTGCCATTTCAAGTTCTTCAGACCCGCCTCCCGATTTCATCAAAGGAACAAATATAAAGGCCGCCAATACCAATAGGAGAAGGATAATAATTCCGTATCTTCTTTTCATAGTCAGATGAGTTTCAATATGTCTGATGCATTTATTCCGTTGTGTGTTTCGGTATAAATGACTTCGTGATTACTAATTAAAATGGCCTGCGGCGATTGGTGCTGCACTTTCGTCAGTTCTTCGATTTCATTCGACAAAGAACGGTATGCTAACAAATCCAAATAGACACAAGTCGCTTTTTCGGGGTCCATATTATTCTCAAAACGATTGATTGCCATAGAAGAAATGCTGCAGCGTGTACTGTGTTTAAACAGCAATACCGGTTTCGTTTCGGAAGATTTCAATAATTCCTGAAGTTGTTCGGAGCTCGTCAATTTCACCCATGGAAATTCGGCTTTCTGTTTGCTTGAAAAAAGTCCCATATCAGAAATTTACTCCTTTAAATTGATCCAGGAAGCGCACATCGTTTTCCGAATATAATCTCAAATCGTTCACCCGGAATTTCAATTGGGCAATACGTTCAATTCCCATCCCGAAAGCAAAGCCGGTATATGTTTCAGAATCTATGCCGGAAGCTTCCAGCACATTCGGATCCACCATTCCACAACCCAGGATTTCGAGCCAGCCAGTGTATTTACAAACGTTGCACCCCTTGGAGTTACAGATCGTACACGAAACATCCACCTCAGCACTTGGTTCCGTAAACGGGAAGTATGAAGGGCGGAGACGGATCTTTGCTTTGTCGCCGAACAGGGATTTTGCAAAATAATCCAATGTTTGTTTCAAATCTGCGAAAGACACATTTTTATCGATGTACAATCCTTCTACCTGGTGGAAGAAACAATGCGCACGGGCAGAAATTGCTTCGTTGCGGTAAACTCTTCCCGGGGAAATGGTACGAATGGGCGGTGTGGAAGATTCCATCACACGCACCTGAACAGATGAGGTATGTGTTCTCAATGCCATCTCGCGCTCGCCTTTTTCAATGAAGAAAGTATCCTGCATATCTCTTGCCGGGTGTTCCGGCGGGAAATTCAAGGCCGAGAAGTTATGCCAGTCGTCCTCGATTTCCGGACCTTCGGAAACCGAATAACCAATTCGTTCAAAAATGGCAATAATCTCACTGCGTACGATGGAAAGCGGGTGTCTTGCTCCAAGTGCAATTGGCTCAGCAGGTCTTGTAACATCCACATTGGAGTCTGCACCTTGTACATTCTCCAGGCTCTCTTTGGAAAGCATCCATTTTTCCTCAGCCAGGATTCTCAAACCGTTCAAAAGCTGTCCTACTTCCTTTTTCTCCTCATTCGGAACGTTCTTCAACTCACCGAAAAGATTCTTCAACTCCCCTTTGGAGCCTAAAAAGTGAATACGGAATGCTTCTACAGAATTGAGGTCTGTCAAGGCATAATTTTCAATAGCTTCCTTAGCTGCAGCGATTTGCTCTTTCATTCTTTTTTACAACCTTTTTACTTTCTAAACGTCTATCTGAAAAAAAATTACCGAAAATGTAACTTTTTCTTTTAATTTGATGTTTAAAAACATACTTTTTCGAGCAACGAAGTTACGAAATTGTAGAGAATCAGATTATAAACGCAAAAAGATTATATTTACCAACGAAATAAAACAACACTATGAACAAAATGGTACGCAACATTGGGTATTTTTCCCTGATTTCAATACTTCTTGTATTGTCTTCCTGTAAGAAAGATCCTTCTGTTTTAAAGGTTTTTGTACGTTCATCGAACAACCAGCTGGTTGAAAATGCGAAGGTGATTATCATCGCTGACGTGAATTCTGACCCACCAACTCCTGAATATGTTGATACTGTTCAGACAAACGGATCCGGTTTCGCTTATTTTGACCTGGAGGATTTTTACGCCAAAATGGGTAAAAAAGAGACGGTAGGTTATTTCGATGTACTTGCGAAACAAGATCCTAAGCAGGGCGACGGCTATATCCGTTGCAGAAAGCATATTACAAACGTTATCACAGTAATTATACCAGACTAACATGAATACACTTATTAAAACAGCATTTTTCGGAGCACTTGTTCTTGGTATGGGTGTTATCTTTTCGTCTACCGGGTGTAGAAAGAAAAAAGATACAACTGCTCTTATTTATGTGTTGGACGCTAACAATGCAAGGGTTGCAGGTGCACAGGTTGTCTTGAAAGGCGAGTCAACAGTTCCGAATTCTCCACCCGTTGTTCTTTTTGACACAACTCTGAGTGATGCTTCCGGTGTAGCTTCTTTTAACTTCAATGACGTTTACCAATTGGGCCAGGCAGGTGTTGCGGTATTAAATATTGAAGCAAGAAAAGATGCACTTTCCGGTGAAGCAATTATAAAAATTGAACAAGAAGTAGAAAACACAGAAACTGTATTTATCCAGTAATCTCTAAATTTCAGATACTTGACCCTGACTTCGCAAGAATGTCAGGGTTTTTTATTTATTCATATTCATACAAACTTCCTAAAGGAACATCCGTAAGGTGCTTTTATTCATTTTAAAAGTGCTCATTTCTATTTATAACTGAAATTGCAGGTATTAAATCAGTTATACTATGTTATCACGTTTAATTTTGACTTTAGCTATAGGCGCAGCAATCATCAGCATCGGTTCTTGCAGAAAGAAAGAAGATACCCTTGCAAAGATTTATGTGCTGGACCAAAATAACAGCCGGGTAGCAGGTGCAACAGTAGAACTGATAGGTGAAGGAACATTAGGAACAGTTCGGGAACCGAAAACAGCAACGACTAATGAGCAGGGTGAGGCCACATTCAATTACAACGATATCTATCAGTTGGGGCAGTGTGGTGTCGCCATATTTAAAATAAAAGCAAGCTTGGGTGGTGCCGTGGGTCACGGCATCATCAAAGTTGAACAGGAAGAGACCTCAGAAGAAACAGTATTCATATAAAAGTAGGGGTGAGTCGCGACTCGCCCCTACTTTTTGTTTTATTCCGTCAATTCATATTTGTAATCCTTCCCTTTGCGGACAGCAGGAATTCCTTCTTTCAACCACAAGGGCTCTGGCTTATTCAACAGGTAAAAATCAAAGAACTGACGCATTCTGATACTTAAATCCATCCGGTTTGCCGGTTTCATTAAGTTATGGTCATCGCCATTGTAGTTCAATAACCAAACCGGCTTTTGCAAACGGCGCAGACCGGTATATAACTCAATTCCCTGGTACCATGGAACTGCACCGTCCTCGTCGTTGTGCATGATCAATAAAGGGGTTTTCACTTTCGGCAAGCCGAAGATCGGGCTGTTCTCCACATACAATTCCGGAGCATCCCAAATGGTCTTCCCAATGCGGCTTTGAGAGTGTTCGTATTGAAACTGTCTGCTGTAACCGGATCCCCATCGGATTCCGCCGTAAGCCGAGAACATATTTCCAACAGGTGCTCCGGCCATTGCTGCTGCAAAACGATCTGTCATGGTAATCAGCTGTGCTGTCTGGTATCCACCCCAACTTTGCCCCTGTAATCCCATTCTTTTGGAATCGATATTCACATACTTCTTCAAAACGGCATCCGTTCCGCTCAAAATACAATCATACGCGCTGTTCGCAGGATGTCCGGCGGTGTAACGGATATTCGGAATGAAGACCACATAACCGGCTGATGCGTACTCTGTCGGATAAATGATTGATGCCGTGGGCTTCGGTGCGTAATGATTATGGATATCGTCCGAATACATTTCGTAGAAATATACCAGCAGCGGATATTCCTGGTTCGGATCAAAATTCTCTGGCTTGTAAACCAATCCTTCCAGCGGAATACCGGAATAGCTGTTCCATTTGATCAGTTCTACTGTCGACCAGTTGTATTGGCTTTGCTGCGGATTCGCTTTGGAAATCTGTACAACTTCAGCACCGGGTTTGGTGGTCGCAAACAAATCCGGGAAATCGCTGTTGGAAGAACGATTAAAAAGTATCCGGCTGCTCTGTTTCGCCTTCATGAAATTGAAATAGTGATGCCCGGAACCGGAAATCAATTCGAACGGAACTTTACCCGGTGATTCATTCACACGGTAAACATCCATTACTTTGGTTAGTTTGCTGAAACGCGTCAATACCATATTCTCCGGATAAAAATTCACTGAATCCGCATTCAGGTTGTAGATAGCATAATTGTAATTCGTATCCTGTTCCGAATGCTGCAAATAACCGGTAAACGAACGAAGCTGTTTTGAAGCCACATCATAAGAAAGAATGTCTTTTTCTGCCTGAATAAAAATATTCCCGTCGTTTGGTCCCCAGCCGATAATCCCCATCGGATCATCTTCTTCAATCATTCCGTTCTTATCTTCGAAAAAATTTCCTTTCCAGGTGCAGGTAAGGCATTCTTCCACCTGGGAATCGGTATTCATCAGATAATACTCCCTGGTCAAATCATTCCAGTAAACAAACTGCTTCCCTTTCGGAGACAAATATCCCCGCGTATAGACCTTCTCTCTCAGGCCCGTAATTTTCCCGTCCGAAACCCGGATCAAATAATAGTTTGTCGGATTGATTGTGTTCCAGGTACGATAGCGGTATTGTTCGCCACAATTAGCCAGAATCACCTCCTGGTTGTACTTTTCAGACGACTGCAATTGCAAACTATCGTTTCCAAGTACCACTGCCTGCCCGGAGTTCAGGTGGTAAACAGCCAGGTTCGTACGGTTTTGATCTCGTTTCAATTCGACCAATTGCTGCGGCTGTAAACGCGCATCTTTCCAGTGCCAAACATCCACTTTTGATTTTTCGCTTTCCAGCAAAGTGTCTTTGAACGGCTTTTCCGGGCGGTCTGCCACTCCGAAAAACACATCTGCATCGTTGTTGTTTAAATAGGGTCTGAAATTAGATGACAGAACCTCATCGTTTGCAAACTGAGCAGAAGTGTCGATCAATTGTTTAAATGCTTTCGTTTCAGGATTGATCATAAACAAAGACCAGCGTTTGTTGGAAGCGGTATCAACCGTTGCCAGTCCCAGTAAAGTGGTATTCTTGCCGGAGAAAGTGATCCCGGCATATTCCGAAACACGTTTTTTATCGTTCCATACTTCATTTTTACTGAAATCATACATTCCCAGGCGGACAGAGTCTTTCTTAAATTTCTCCTGCTGGATGAAAACGGCATATTTCCCGTCATCGCTTAACTCAAACTGGGTCACATGTCTTATACATCTTTTTTCTTTCGTCACCGGATCGATGAGTATTAAAAGCTTCCCATCTGTTTTAACCTTTCCTTTTTTCTTTTCCTGCTTCGCCTCTTTTTTGGATTCGCTTTTGCTCAGATATCCTTTAGGCCATTCATTTTTAGTGGAAAGAAAGCCCAATGCATTCCCTTTTTCAGAGAGTTTGAATTCTTTTATCTGATCGTATTTGGTCAGGGAACCGCCTGAAACATACCAAATCCCTAACGAGTCCTTCGGCCACTTTTCCTTATTCACTTTTGCAAGCTCGACTTTGCGAAGTGTATCAAAACCCGGATGGATCTTAAAAACGACAAAGCTGCCGCTTTCATCGAATTTTGGTTCATATCCGCGGGCAACAGAATCCTTTTTACCAGTTTCCAAATTCACCAGGTACAGAAAACCATCTCCGCGGTAAGGTTTCACCGAATATACACTGAACTTACCATCCCGGGAAAGCTGCACATCACCGATCCTGTTCCAGGAATTGTAAACCTCCGGACCTAAAATTTTCTTTTGACCATAGACCTGAAACCCTAAAAACAAGGTGGCCAAAACACTAAACCCAATCGAAACTTTCATGAAAACCAAGTAATTTTAAACTAAAGGTTAAATATAAATACTTAATTTGTGACTCAATTCATAAAAGACATGATCCTGCGAAAAGGAATAATTTTGGTAATTATTGTACTTTGGGTATTCCAATCCGCTGCATTTTCTTATGAAATTCCAAAATCCGAATCGAATATCCGGACAAATTCCTATGCAAGACCGGTTTCCCCCATCGAATTATTCAATCTGATTGATCCGGCAAATACCGAAACGGCGGATGAAAACCCCGGAAAAAAAATTTCAGGTACCGAAAAAAAAACTGCTGCCAGTGATAGTATTGCCGTATTGAAATTACTCAATGCCGCGCAACCAATTGCCCATTCCGATTATAAAAAGGCCTTCAAACTTACCAAAGAAGCTATGCAGATCGCAGAGTCGACCAAGGACAAGGAACTGATCGGAAAGGCTCAAAACACGATGGGGAATCTTTATTGGTTTTCCGGCGATTACACCCATGCTTCCGAGTATTACATCGATGCACTTAAGAATTTTCAAAAAACCAATAACCAGGCCCAAATTGCAGAATGCTACCGGAATATCGGCTGGATCTATCTTGGTCAGGAGAAATTCGACCTTTCGGAAGAGTATTTATTGAAGTCTTTAAACCTGAATCTCAAACTTGACAACAAAAAACGCATCATCATCAATTACGATGATCTTGCAAACTTATACCTGACATCCAAACAATATAAGAAGGGTCTGAAATCGTGTGAAAAATCGCTTGAACTGGCTAAAAAACACCGATTTCCGGATGCAATCGGAACCATTCATATTACCATTGCACAACTCAATTTCGAGTTAAAGCGGTTATCAGATGCTGAAAAGGATTATAAAGAAGGAATCGGGATATTGGTAAAAGTACCGAATGAATCCTACAATCTTTGTCTGGGCTATTTGGGTTTGGGAAAGGTGAAAAACGTACAGGGGAAACCATCCGAAGCGCTCCCGTTGTTTGAGAAAGCGATCAACCTTGCCAAAGCACACAACTTCCCCCCGGAGCTGGCTGAAGGATATTATGCGGCATCTAAAATTTATCAAGCACAGAAAAACATGGCAAAAGCGTATGAGTACATGGAACTTTACGCTCAAACCAACGATTCTGTAAATGCCCGGAATAACCGCAATTACATCCAGGAAATGGGGGCCAGGCTCGAGTATGAGCAAAACAAGCTCCAGATCAAATCGCTGGAACAGGAACAAAAATTATCAGACGCGCAATTAGGACGCGAACGCAATTTCAAGATCTTCCTGATTATCATCATTTTATTCCTTTTCCTCTTCGGGTTCTTCATTTACCGTTCATTCCTGCGAAAAAAAAAAGACAACCAGCTTATCGCTAAAGCTTATCAGGAAATTGAGATCAAGAACAAGGATATTTCCGACAGCATCGAATATGCCTTGCAAATCCAGCAAGCCAGGCTTCCGCATGTGGAAACCATTCAACAGGCCTTCGCGGAATTCTTCGTGATGTATCTTCCGCGGGATATTGTAAGCGGCGATTTTTATTGGTTCACCGAAACTGAGAACGGGAAGAAAATTTTTGCAGTTTCTGACTGTACCGGGCATGGAATCCCGGGGGCTTTTATGAGTATGATGGGTATCGACGGATTGAATTATGCGATCCTGGAAAAACGGATCGAAAGTTCTTCCCAGATACTGAACCACGTTAATAAATTCATCATCGAATCATTGAAACAGGACCTGGCTACCGTTAAGAACAAAGACGGTATGGATACGGCAATCTGCATTTTCGAAAAGGACCTTAGTACTGTAAAATATGCGGGAGCGAACAGACCGCTTTGGCTCATCCGTAATAAAGAACTGATCCAGTATGCACCGGATAAGATGTCCATCGGAGGAAACAATTATTCGGATTATGAATTCAATGAAATCACTATCCCGCTTCAGAAAGGGGATTCCATTTATCTATTCTCCGACGGATACCCGGACCAGTTTGGCGGTGAACGAAATAAAAAGTTCATGACCAAAAACCTGAAACAGCTTCTTCTGGAAATTACACACCTTTCGGCCAAAGAACAGGAAGCCATTCTTCAAAAAAGTTTACAGAACTGGAAAGGCTCTTTCCCCCAAATTGATGATATTATCCTTGTTGGAATTAAACTTTAATGCATGAAAATTACACTTGTTGGTTTGTGGTTCTTTTTTACAACCCAATTGTCAGCTCAACACAGTCTTGTATTCCCTGAGCCTTCCAAAGTGGAGCAGACAACCGATAAATTTGTTTTTAACGGACGATTGACGGTCGACCGCACAAAAATCCCGGAGGATCTGTTCCCTTACTTGCAGCAATTGTTCGGACGGCAGTTTATTCACCTGGAACCGGCAGCTTCAACAGATGCCAGCATTCATCTGCAGCGGGTCGAAACGTTTGTTTATACCGAAGGTTATCAATTGGCTGTTACCAATTCCGGAATTGATATTGAGTACAGCAGCTATCAAAGCTTATGCAATGCTTTTCAGACACTGAACCAATTGATCCAAAATCCGAAAGAGCTGGCAGGAATACGCATCTCCGATCAGCCCGCTTATGCTTACAGAGGGGTTCACCTGGACTGCAGCCGCCACTATTTCACAATCCTTGAATTGAGAAAGTTCATTGACCAGATGGCTAAACTGAAATTCAATCGCTTCCACTGGCATTTAACAGACGACCAGGGCTGGAGAATTGAAATTAAGAAGTATCCGAAACTGACCAGTATCGGGGCGTGGAGAGACAGCACACTCATTGGTCATTTCAGCAAACAGCCTGCAGAATGGGACCGTTCCAAATACGGCGGTTATTACACCCAGGAAGAAGCAAAGGATTTGGTAGCATACGCCCGTATTCGTGGAATTGAGATCATTCCCGAAATTGAAATGCCCGGACATGCCAGTGCGGCGATAGCTGCCTACCCCGAATTGAGCTGTACGGAAAAACAAATCCACGTTGTTGGTACGTGGGGTGTTTTTGATGATGTGTTCTGCAGCCAGGAGAAAACACGCTCTTTCCTGAAAGATGTGCTGGACGAAATCATCGAAATTTTCCCTTCTAAAGTGATCCATATCGGCGGGGATGAATGCCCGAAAGTAAATTGGGAGAAATGTCCGAAATGTCAATCCATCATGGAACAAAACAACCTAAAGACAAGCCACGAGCTCCAAAGTTTCTTTATCCGGGATATCGAGAAACACGTCAATGCAAAAGGAAGAACAATTATCGGTTGGGATGAAATACTGGAAGGAGGCCTTGCACCGAATGCGCAAGTGATGTCCTGGCAGGGAATGGAAGGCGGAATTGCGGCTGCAAAACTCAAACACCAGGTTGTAATGACTCCTACTTCTTATTGCTATTTTGATTATTACCAGAGCGGGCATCCTTCCGAACCTCTGGCAATCGGTGGTTACCTTCCCCTGGAAAAAGTGTACCAGTTTGACCCGGTGAATGGGTTGGAAGATGAATACAAACGATATATTTTGGGAGCTCAGGCAAATCTCTGGACGGAATACCTGCCAAACATCCAGGCGGTCGAATACAATGCTTTTCCGCGTTTAGTAGCCATGGCTGAGGTTTTATGGAACAAGAGCAAATTGCCCTATACCGATTTTGTGGAAGCACTTTCAGGGAACTATCTGCAGCAATTACGCAATGACGGTGTCCGTTTTTCCACTTCCTTCTTAGATCCGAAACTGGAGATCAGACCTTCCAAAACAGGAGTGAGCTATGGATTGATTAAACCGGTTGAAGATGTTGTATTTTCCGTAAACAATGAGATTGTAACAGGAATCAATGTCGAACGGACGGATCAAATTCAGGAACACCGTTACCTCATCCATTCCAATATCGGGGACCAGGAACTGCGGATTTGCGATTACACCTTCATTTCTCATCTTGCATTGGGAAAACCCGTTTCTTTTGCTACCAAACCCCATGAAAAATACAATCACAACGGCAGTCTTGGCCTAACCGACGGAGTTGTCGGAAAAAAAACCTGGAAAGGAAACGAATGGCTTGGATTCAACAACGATACCGTTCAGTTCACCCTCGACCTGGAAGCACTTACTTCTTTCGGGAAACTGCAGATCGAAACCCTGAATGATCCCGGTTCCTGGATTTATCGCCCTGAACGGTTTGTCATTCAGCTTAGCAAAGACGGAAAGAAATTCAAAACTGCAAAAAAATCGAACTTAAACGGCGACCTCATCTTATTGACTAAAAAGATGAAAGCGCGCTATATCAAAGTCACCATCTTCAATAAAGAACTGATTCCCCAGGGACAAACCGGAGCAGGTTTCACACCTTGGACATTTATTAATGAAATTATCCTGACCCAATGAAAGTAGAAATTTGTGTTGGCACACTGGAAGCTGCGCGCATTGTCAGTAAACAGCCAATAGACCGTATTGAAACATGTATTGCGCTGGAACAAGGCGGTTTGACTCCATCCAAAGCCATGGTCTCATGGATTCAAAATACTTTTCATTTGGAACAGCATGCCCTGATCCGTGTCCGCGCAGGTGGATTTGTTTACAACTACGATGAGATTGTGGTGATGCGCGACCAAATCCTTGAGCTGAAAGATACCGGAATCTCCGGACTGGTGGTAGGTGCTTTGACAAAAGATTTCAAATTGAACCTGGAAGCTTTGGAAACCTGGAAGAGAACAGCTCCAAATGCTGATTTCACGTTTCATCGTGCATTTGACAACGTGGATGATTGGAGAACTGCTATGGACCAACTTATAAAGCTCGGTTTTAAGCGCATTTTAACCAGTGGTTCTGATCTGAGCGTCGCTCACGGAATGAATCGCCTGAGAGAGCTTGTTTCTTACGCAAACGGGCGTATTGAGATCATGGCCGGCGGTGGTATCAAAGAAGAATTGATTCCGGAACTGAAATCAGCAGGTGTTCATGCCATTCATTTTTCAGGAACATCCCAAGTAACTGTTGAGTCGGGGACTGCTTTTGAAGAAACGTTACTGCTTCCGGATGAGAATAAATTGACGGCAATTTTAGCAGCGATCCAAGATTAATTACAGGAAGCAATTATACAAATTCGTGAAATAACGATATCCTAAAAACAGGATATTAGGATATTCTGTTTTCATTCTTACCACTCACAAAAGTAAAAACCCCTGATCTCTTTTCAGAGCCAGGGGTTTTGTTTTATTCGAACAGAAGGATTAAATCTTAACTTTCCGACGTACTCTTAATTCTTAATCAGCTTGAAGGATTGTGTTGCTCCACCCACTTCAATATTCAGGAAATAGACTCCCTGAGCTTCCGCAGAAATATCGAAAGTAATTCCATTGGTAACTTGTGGTTTTTCTTCACGGATCAATCTTCCTGTTACATCGCGGATCACAAATGATTTCAGGTTCACTTCCTTGCTGAATGAAACGGTGATTTTTCCGTTTGTCGGATTCGGATAAACTGAAACATCTTCAAAGTTCAAATCATCGATTCCCAGGTTAGTAATGTTTACACAAGCGCTGGTTGCTGAACATCCGTTGGCTGTTACAGTTACTGCATAAGAACCATTTGCAGTCGGAGTGAAAGACTGAGCAGTAGCTCCCGCAATCGGACTATTTCCTGTTCCACAGTTCAACCACTGGTATTGAGCACCGCCCTGTGAAGCTGTAATCGTAATACCACTTACGGAAGTTGCTGTGTTTACATTCGTTTGTGTAATGGTAATCGTTTGGCAAGCTCCGCCGTTAACACAACCTCCTGTTCCGCGAACGAAATAAGTTCCTGCCGCGGATAATACCAATGAGTTTCCTGTTCCGACATTCGTTCCGCCACAAGAACCGGAAGTCCAGCTCCAATTTGTTGCATCATTCAAAGTCCCTGAAGTAACAGTGATCGTTGTACTTCCTCCCGGGCAAATGGTTGTATTTCCGGATAATGTAGGTAAAGTAGGATTATTACATGGCGTTCCACCGGTAGTGATCGTAAACTTATTATTGGAAATATCGAAGAAAGTTCCGTTTTCACACATCACCATGATAATTGCGTTCGTAGTTGCAACATCCGGAACAGTCACGGCCTGAGATCCGTCATTCGGTACGTCGTTTGCCAAAACGGTAAATGTTACTCCGGCATCCAGTGAAATCAAAATATCCACATTTGCACATGAAACCGGTGCAACATCTGTATTTGCTACAGACCATGTAACTGTTTCAGTTGTATTTCCCGACCAGGTGATCCCGGTAGCAGACGGATAATTCACAATAAATGGTCCCGCTGAAGCACTTGTCGTAATTACAATATCTTCGTGATCGTTACAACCACCTTCAGCTTCATTGTCGCGCACGGTACAACGGAAGTTCATGGTTCTGCTTACGGTTGGAAGTACCTCCCAGGTGAAAGGTCCGTTTGACAGCAAACTGGCGATAGAAGGGAAATAACGGGTTCCGCTTGTCAGAGGAGATCTTGAACGGAAATTCGGGCCGTTTGTAGCAGTAGCAACCGGCGGCTGTGTAGAATTCTGATTATTCATCTGCTCCCAGCAATATGTCAATACATCACCGTCCGGGTCAGTTGCAGTAGCTGTAAGCGCAAAAGGTGTTCCGGCAGGAATGGTTACGTTTCCGACTGTTCCTGTAATGGTAGGAGAAGATTGGTTCGGGATAGCAGTAGAAACCGCACAGCCGTTTCCTGACCCATTAATAAAAATATGCATTTCATTCATGTTCACTCCGTGGAAGTGATCATCTGAATTAGACTGTACGTTTTGCGGAGAACAGATCCCGGCATAAGCCATGATCGAACTTCCGGATCCCGGTTCCATTGCAGTAGCTCCGTTTACATTACCACTGCATGAACCTGCAGAACCTCTGAATGAATGGTTCCCCGAAAACTGGTGACCCATTTCATGAGCTACGTAATCAATATCGAAAGGATCACCAACCGGAGCCCCTGAACCGGTAACTCCCTGAGCCTTCAGGGAAGAACTGCAGACAGAGCCCAACATGGCAACACCTCCGGAGTTTGTCCCGAAAACATGCCCGATATCGTAATTTGCCCCACCGATAACTGAAGTTACGTTGGTTTGATTCTCACCGAGCATCGAAAATGCATCCCCATTGGAATACGGGTCAGATCCACCATTCGTATAGATCAACAAATTGTTGTTTGCAATTATCGTCATCGTGACAGCAAGATCCCGCATGTAAACACCGTTTACACGATTCATGGTAGTAACCTGAGCTGCCTGGGCCAACGCAACCGTTCCTCCCTGGAAGACCGTATATTCACCCGTTGCAGCCAATGCCAAACGGTAAGTTCGTTTCGTACAATTACCGAAACTCTTCACCATATCGTCGTTTGCATCTTTGATCTCAGTAGCAATTTCTTCTTCCATGTGACATGCGAAGAATTTATCCGTTGCAAAATCAGCTTTCGAATAAACCAGGTAATTCTCGATATCTCCGCCGCCAAATGAATAAGGATCGACAAAGAATGTGGGTTGTCCAGGCACCAAAGTCATGGCGTGGAAACCTTGCGGAGTAAGGTCGAATTTTACTACTTCTCCCGAATTGTCAATGGCTATACCGTCATAAGAGCGGATTTCCGGGAATTGTGCTGCCAATCCGACCGACATAGTTTCATTTTCATGAACCTGGTAGGATCCTAAAGTCCCATCCGGTTTCGGAAGTTCAATAAAAACGGGAATGTAATTCGGATCATCCAAGCGCTTAACCTGTGATAAAACCTGGCGCATTTTGGAAACATCCAGTTTAAAGGTTAAGTATTTTACGGGTTTAATGTAACGCGCACCGCTAGCAGCGATTTCACTTTCAGCAATCGTTTTCCAGGTACCTTTTGGCAGTTTTGAAGTTTGCGAAAAACCTACAGAACCCAAAGATACACTCAGAAAAAATACGTTGGAGAGGAGTATTATTTTTTTCATAAGCGAGTAATTTTGAGCTCTGAATTTACTACTTAAATCCATATCTTAACTATCAATTAACCCGGAAACTTGAATTCTTAAAATGTTTTTGAAGGCTTATTTGTCATCTCAAACACCAGTTTTCCACCTTTTTTCAGGTCTTGATAATTCAGTCTGAAGGTCTTCATTTTAACACCGTTCAAATAAACAGCTTTCACATATTTATTCTGTTCACTTTGATTTTTTGCAGTAATTTCAATCACCGTTCCATTGTCCAGGTTGATCTTTGCGTTCTTTACCAGGGGACTTCCTAAAATATAATCATCAGATCCCGGACAAACAGGATAGAACCCTAACGAACTGAAAATATACCAGGCACTCATTTGTCCGCAATCGTCATTTCCACTCAATCCACCTATCTTAGCAAGGTATTTTGTCCTCAGCACCTGACGCATGTATTTCTGGGTCAAATCAGGTCTTCCAACCCAATCAAACAAATAAATAACGTGGTGCGACGGCTCGTTCCCGTGAACATACGAACCCATAATCCCTTCCCGGGTAATGTCTTCGGTATGCTCAAAATATTTATCCGCCAGCTGCATGGTAAACAGGGAATCCAGGTGCAGGGCGAATCGTTTTTTACCTCCCATTAACTCAATCATGGAATCAACCTGGTGCGGCACGTACAAACTATAATTCCACGCATTTCCTTCAATATAACCCGCCTGGTGTGTTTCCAGGGCATCAAACTTTTCAATGAACTTCCCGGAACTCATTTTTGCACGCATAAATCCGGATGACGGATCGAATACCTGTTTGTAGCTTTCACTTCGTTTTGAGAACTCTTCGTAAATATCCATCCGTTTGAGGCCAAGCGCCAACTGCGCTATACACCAATCATCGTAAGCATACTCAAGTGTTTTGGAAACCGAGCTTCCGCTTTTGTCTTCTGCTACATATCCCAAATCCATGTAGGAACCAATCCCTTCGAAATAGCGGGTCCGTGCAGTCTGAACACAGGCATCAAGCGCCTGATTGTAATCAATTCCTTCCAATCCCTTATTGTATGCATCCGAAATAACAGAAACGGAATGATATCCGATCATACACCAGTTTTCATTCGCATAATGTGACCAAATCGGCAGCATCCTTTCCGCACTTTGTTTTTGATGAGCAATCATGGAATTTACCATATCTGCATTTCGTTTGCGTTGTACCAGGTTGAATAAAGGATGCAAGGCACGGTAAGTATCCCAAAGAGAGAAAGTAGTGTAATTCACATTGTTCTTATCCTTGTTGTACCAATTGGCAAAGTCCAGGCCCCGGTATTGACCGTCGTAATCCTGGTAAACGGTTGGACCCAAACAGGTATGGTAAACTGCCGTATAAAAATTTGTGAGATCGTCTTCATTCAGCATTTCAACATCGAACTTATTCAGTTCTTGTACCCACATATCTTCTCCGTTTTTCCGATACCGGTTAAAATCCCAGTCGGGGACCTCGCGTTTCATGTTTTCAACGGCACCTTCCATACTCACCGGTGACAACGCGACCTTTAGAATTAGTTCTTTGGAAGCATCCAAATCAAAATTGAAAAAGGCTCTTAACTGCGCCGCTGACATTTCGGGGAAATTATCTTTCAGGTTAAACTTACGCCAGAATCCCTGGTAGATTTTTTTCGATTGCAAATCATCGTACCCATAAGATTTGATCGGTTGGGAAAATTCGATGGCAAAATAAACCGTTCTGTTCCTGGCCCACCCGGAAGTCTGTCGAAAACCAACAATGTGATGTTCATCCACAACACGAACGTAAGTGTTTACGTTCTTCCCGTTATAATTATAAATCCCGGATACCAAATCCAGAACAATGTGAGCAGAATCTTTTTTATCAAAGGTATAGCGGTGAATCCCGACACGCGTTGTAGTTGTTAATTCCGCTTTGATTTTGTGGTCATCCAGCATAACGGAATAATAATTCGGGGACGCCTTTTCAGTCTCATGACTGTAAGCCGAACGGAAACCACTTTTCGGATTGGAAGCAGTACCCGGATTAAGCTGTAATCTACCACTCGCGGGCATGATTAAAATATCTCCCAGATCCGAATGACCTGTACCACTGAAATGGGTGTGGCTGAACCCTACAATCGTCGGATCTTCGTATTGATATCCTGCACAGTATTTATAAACGTTGGGGTTGTATTTTCCATCAACCGCATAAGCAAGTGTGTCTGTATCCGGACTCAGCTGAACGGATCCGAATGGAACAGTTGCTCCGGGAAAGGTATGTCCCATTTTGGAAGTTCCGATCAGTGGATTGACATAGTTCAATTTGCTTTGTGCTGAAACAGAACCGGCGAAAAGGAGGATTCCTACCGTAAGAAGAGAGAAACGCATGGACTTCGATTTTTCCCGAATATACCAATTGTTTCCCGCAGAGGCGTGCAGAGGGACGCAGATTTTTACCACAAAGAACACCCAGCGCACAAGGAATATAGGGGAACACCAATCCTTTGCTGCCGCAAAGGCATGTTATAAAGACACAAAGAAGTTCATTAAAATAACCTCGTGTGCCCGATTCGCTTAGTCGTTCAACATTAGAATCGCAGGTGCTTTACCGTATGTCCGTTGTTGATAAGCTGTTTCAAAGAGTCAATCCCGATCATAAGATGTTTATCTACGAATCCGGTAGTTACTTTTGAATCGCTTTCGCTGGTTTTCACTCCTTCGGGTGTCATTGGCTGATCACTTACTAGAAGTAATGCCCCTGTTGGTATTTTATTGGCAAAACCAACCATGAAAATGGTAGCCGTTTCCATATCAATTGCCATTGCACGGATGCTGCTCAGGTATTCCTTGAATTTATCGTCGTGCTCCCAAACCCTGCGGTTCGTTGTGTAACAGGTCCCTGTCCAATAATCAAACCCGGCATCCCGAATGGTTGTAGAGATTGCTTTCTGCAATGCGAAAGCCGGTAAAGCCGGTACTTCCGACGGAAAGTAGTCATTGCTTGTTCCTTCTCCGCGAATGGCCGCAATAGGCAGGATCAGGTCGCCAACTTCACTTTTATTTTTCAATCCGCCGCATTTACCAAGGAATAAAACTGCTTTGGGTTTGATCGCTGACAACAGGTCCATGATCGTAGCTGCAGATGCACTTCCCATTCCAAAATTGATGATGGTAATTCCATGAGCTGTGGCACACTGCATCGGTTTATTTTTCCCGATAACTTCTACCTCGTACATGTCTGCAAACTTTTCCACGTAATTCAGGAAGTTGCAGATAAGGATGTATTCCCCGAAGTTTTTCAGTTCTTCTCCGGTGTAACGCGGAAGCCAGTTGTCTACGATTTCTGATTTTGTCTTCATGTGTGATCTATCAAGTTGAGTGAAATTACAGAAGAAAATCGAGAAGCGGTGTTATTTTTTCGTGAAAATGGAGCTAAATCGATTCTTTTTCGCTCCGCTCATTCTTTTAACCACAAGGGACACGAAGAGCACGAAGATTATTCTAGCAAAGCTCAACCATAATAGCTCTCTCGCTCTGCCCGCAGTTTCTTGACCATCAAGGTTACAGAGTGCAGTTCGCTTTACTCTCGGTTTTTGAAACACATTTCTTTCTATTTCTGTATCCACTGCCTCAAGCTATTCCTTCAAAGAAGGAGTCTTCGTCTTCAAATGCTTCGCATTATCTTATGGTTTAAATTGATACAGTACTGATCTCAAAAAATCCTTGTGGTCTTAGTGTGCTTAGTGGTAGCTATTTTCGGAGGAATGTCCAGAAGGTCTTCTTTGTGATCCCTGACACTTTGATTTGCGGATATAATTCACTGAACGAAGCCGGGATTTTGATCCTTTTGGAATCTTCCCAGCTCATTTTTGCACCGAAGGCTTCACCGTTTGTGATCTCCAAATAATCGATCTCCTGTTTGGTGTGTGTGAGCCAAAAGAACACTTCGGTTTTTTTCCCGCTGTACTCATTGGCTTTAAAACGCTCGCTGATCACAAAGTTCTTCCACAGTTCTTCCACGTCATTGCGGAATTCAAGCGGTTGAAATGCACGGATCAGGGCATTGCGGATTCCATTATCCAGGAAATAGACTACGTGACTTTTTTTCAATTCGTAACGATGTCCGTTGTTGTAAGAGGAAATCAGTACGAGCAGATTTGCTTTCGCGAATAATTTTACATAACGCTCCACGGTTTCATTGTCCAATCCGCATTTTTTTCCCAGATCATTGAAACTGATGACCTTCCCGATGTTAAAGGCCAGATGCCGCAGTAATTTAATGAGATTCTCTTTCTTATTAATCCGCTCGGAAGCTCCCAGTTGCGTAAAGATGCTTGATTCAATGATTTCAGAAACCAGCTTCTCTGCCTGATCTTCGTTCGTAACTACTTCCGGGTAGTAACCGTAGATCAAGCGCTGCTCCAGCATTTTATCTTCCTGCACCAGGCCATGGAATTTAGCACTTTCCGGGTAAGAAAGCGGGAATAAATTCAATTCCAGTCCCTGTTCACGTAACGCTTCCCACAAATCTTCATGCAATTCCGGTTCGAAGGAACAGATCAGCAACAGGTTTTCCAAAGAATCGAGTTCGATAGCGAAATCAATAAACTCCTGCAGGTTTTCCAACAATTGTGCATCGCGGATTATGACTACTTTCTTGTCCCTGCTGAAGGTTCTCAATGCTTCCGGCACATTCATTGCCTTCCGCTCCTTTTTATTCGAACAGTCTATGATGCCGATTGTTGGATCTTCCAGGTTAATGATCCGGGAAACAAGGGTAAGTCTTCCCGTTCTTCGGGCACCTTTCAGAACAACGATTTTACTTTCTTCGCATTTTTGACGGAGGATCGGTTCAAGTATTCTTTCAATCATGATTCGCAATTAGTGAATCGAAATTACAGGTATCCGACAAATTCATTTGAAGATTGCGAAAAATGAATAAACAATGCGTTGTTGGTTACTCCTTTTCTGTCAGAATCTCAAACTTTTGGAAGAATTTTGCCGGTCGGTCCGAATGCATGAATTTATTTCCGCCGTAACAAATGAGTTCGTAACAGACATTTCCAAACTGGATCAGACGTTTCCACTGATATCCCTTGATTGGGTCCAAAACCAGTCCTTCAATTCCCTTTGCTCCTTCATCCAATACAAATTCCCTGCTCTGAGCAATTTCATTCTCCAGGAAACGGAAGCGGTTGTCATCCAAATAGTCTGAAGAAGTATGAATAAATAACTCGAAAGTATTTCCCTGCCCCAGTTCCTGGTAGATGTAATGCTGTTTATCCTCTTCTTCCAGTTTGGTCGGTTTTCCGCCGAAGGTCATTCGAAACGTATCTTCTTCATCCCCAACGGCATAGGACCTCCACGACTGAACAAGTTTTTTTTCCGCAGAAACGGTGCTGCTGTAGGTAGCTTTTACGGCCCTGACCTGGAATCCTTTCTGACGCAGCAACTGCAGAACACCATCTGATCCGTATAAATGACCGGAACCTATTGCGCAGAAAACAGTTCGTTTACGCATTAATGTATCCAATCCTTTTGCCATGGTTTGGTTGCGTTTGGTAATCAATTCGTCGTATGCTTCGGGGGAGCTTTTAAATTGCGACTTCAGCATATTTGTAAGTGAAGCAATATCTCCGTTGATGTATGTTTGAATGAAAGCTTCTTTTGTAAAGAACAAGCCATTGATTGCTGTCCGTGTATTGAAAAGTTCCGGATTCTCTGCCAGTTTCAATTGGTCCTGAACAGTTTCCAGCTGGTAAAATCCTTTTCCACCGCAATAACCCGTCTGCTGAAAATAAGCATCCAGAAATTGCGGTCTTCCGTCTTCGGAGCCATAAACTGTTTGAGTAGCTTTCCGGGAACTTGCAAAGGAGCGTTTTTTATCGAACAGGTCAAAATTGAACAGGTTCAAACGCACGTCATATTGATCGTAAATCTGGGTCACATCCGTTTCAAGCACCACTGCTTCCACACTGGCAAAAGCCGTATACAGGGAATCCGGAAAATTGAACAGACGCGGGTCGTTGGAATGCATACTTCCGAAAACATAGCTGACTTTCTTCGATTTGGATGGCTTGACTTCCCACAACAACTGATACTCCTTCTCTCCTTCCTGGCCAAAAGCCCGAAAACAGCTGAGTAGAAAAAGTAAACATCCAATTTTGTACATAGTCGCTAAGGTGCTAAAAAACAATTAACCGTTTGTTTCCAGTAAGTTAAACAATCCCAAAATTACTAAAAAATGAGTCTGTCTACATGATTTTCTCCAAACGCATAAGGAATATATGCCAGGGAATCAATCGGTTTTGTTAAAATGACCGGTGTGGACTTTCCAAGTGAAATAGTTCCGTGTGTTTCGGATAATCCCATAGCGTATGCTGCATTAATGGTCAACCCATTCAGAGCTTCTTCCGGAGTAAGGCGCATTTTAACGCACGCCAGTGAAAAGATTTGCTGCATATTGTCACAGGGAGTCGTTCCCGGATTGTAATCCGTAGCCAGTGCAACCGGCAATCCTTCCGCTATGAATTTTCGCGCATTTCCATAAGGAATGCTAATGAAATGAGAACAGCCCGGCAGGAAAGTCGGCATACAACCACTGCCTTTCAACACTTCAATATCTTCGTCATTGGATTCTTCCAAATGATCCACGGAAAGAGCTCCCAATTCAACAGCCGCTTTTACTCCACCCATAATGGAGAACTGGTTGACGTGCACTTTCGGAATTAATCCTGCTTTTTTCCCTTCGGAAAGGATGTACTGCATTTCTTCCACGGAGAAATAATTGCGTTCACAGAACACATCGATGTAATCAGCCAGACCTTCTTTCGCAATGAGCGGAAGCATTTCGTTCACGATCAAATCAATGTAAGCCTGGTGATTTTCCTTGTATTCCTTCGGGAAAGCATGCGCTCCCAAAAAGGTAGCCTTGATCACAATTCCCGCTTCCTGTTTCAAACGCTTGATTACACGAAGGATTTTCAATTCAGCTTCTACAGAAAGTCCGTACCCGGATTTAATTTCAACGGCACCTGTTCCGTTTGCCTTCATTTTATGGATACGTTTCAAGGCTTCCCGGAACAATTCTTCTTCCGAAAGTTCACCCAGCCTGCGTGCTGAATTCAAAATTCCCCCGCCTTTCAAAGCGATTTCTTCGTAAGTCAATCCATTGATCCGGTCTACGAATTCTTCTTCACGTGTGCGGGCAAACACTGTATGCGTATGCGGATCACAAAACGCAGGCATTACGCTCTGGCCTTCAGCATCAATCACTTCCACACCTCGCCAGTCGGTTATTCCTTCCCAATCTTCCATGGAACCGTAAGCCATTATAATCCCATCTTCCAACGCCAAAAAAGCATTTTTTATACTGGGAACATGTTTCATTGCATCACCACAGATCATTTCCGGAAAGTCTTCTCCTGCCTGGTAAAGCGTATGAATATTTTTGATGAGGATTTTCGCCATTATACTTCTGTTTCAGGTTTCAAAGTTAATATAATTGCAATCGACAAAAACCACACATCGGTAGGGATGAAAAATTTTTCATTCCTACCGAATCCCGATTCATTGTATTTAAATCAATTATTAAGAAATCATTAATTCAATTTTAATTACATTCGCTTTCGAACTACGAAAACATGAAACATACTCTCCTATGCTTATTCATAAGCATTTCATATTCTGCGCTTTGCCAAACATTTACAGGCGGAAGCGGCCCCATCAATGACAACGCAACCATTGACATTCCGGTAACCGTTTCCGGACTTCCGGCAACTATTGATACCGTCAATTTTGGACTGGAAACTGTCTGTATCAACCTGGAGCATACTTACGATGCCGATTTGACCATATGGATTGTAGCCCCGGATGGAACTACCGGTTTGCTTTTTTCCAATATCGGCGGCGGAGATGATAATTTCACCAATACTTGTTTGAATGTTGATGCGCCAACCGCCTTATCTTCCGGAACAGCTCCATTTACCGGAACATTCAAACCTTTGGGACAAATGGGATTGGTCAACAACGGTCAAAACCCGAACGGAACCTGGAATTTACGCGTAAACGACAATTACGGTGCTGATCAGGGAAATGTGCTTTCTTTTTCAATCACTTTCGGAAATAATCCTGCCGGGTATTTTGCTTTCTCATCATCGCTATTGCCGATTGTGGAGATCAACACCAACGGAAACGTCATCCAAAACGACCCGAAAGTCATGGCAGACATGAAAATCCGCTTCAACGGACAAGGCATTCGAAATTACATGACCGATACACCGAGCGATTATAACGGAAAGATCGGGATTGAGTACCGCGGGAATTATTCCCTGTCACTTCCTCAAAAACCTTATGCTTTTGAAACCTGGGATGTAAACGGGAATGTCATTGACTCTTCTTTGCTTGGAATGCCCGCAGAAAGCGATTGGGTTTTGCTGGCAAATTACAACGACAAATCCTTCGCGCGCAACATTCTTCCTTTCCACATCTTTGATTCGATGGGCAATTATGCCACGCGCATGCGTTTGGTCGATTTGGTATTGAATGGAGAATACCAGGGAATTTACTTGTTGGGTGAAAAGATCAAGCGCGATAACAATCGGGTGGATGTGAATAAGTTGGAGCCTCAGGAAATCACAGGCATTGACCTCACAGGCGGTTACATTTTGAAAATTGATTACTGGGATAACGATAATTCCTGGCAATTAAGCCATAGTCCGATTGGGTTTCCCGGTCTCGACATCCACATGGTGTACGTTTATCCGAAACCGGATGAAATCGTGCTGCAGCAAAAAACGTACATCCAAAATTTTATAGATGATTATGAAAACGCCCTGTACGGATCCAATTTTGCGCATCCGGGTTTGGGATACCGTGCATACATTGATGTTCCTTCTTTCATAGATTATTTCATCGTGAATGAAGTTTGCAGAAACGGTGACGGATTTAAGAAAAGCCGCTTTTTTTCAAAAGATAAAGACAAAAGCGACGGAACTGTCAAAAAACTAAAAGCAGGTCCGGTTTGGGATTTTGACTGGGCTGAAAAAGACATGTGGGGCGGTTCGGAAGACGGTTCTCAATTTATTTACGGAGCATGCGACCAGGATGTAGATGCCCCGGGATGGTACATCCGTTTGCTGGAAGACACCCTTTTTGCCAATGAATTACGCTGCCGCTACGACGATTTGCGCAGAAGCATTCTGAAAGAATCCTACATCGATGGAAAAATTGATTCCGTTGCACAAACCGTGAATGAGAGCCAGGTGTGGCATTATCAAACCTGGGGGCATCTGGGAAGCGCAACCGGAACTCCTGAGGTACAGGCACCAAGTCAGACCTACGCAGAAGAAGTGCAGCGTTTGAAAGATTGGTTCCACAGAAGACTAACCTGGCTGGATGCAAATATGCCGGGAACGTTGAACGGATGCAGCATGGTGGGAATGCAGGATTTGGTCAATGCGAATAAAATCACAGCTTATCCGAACCCCTTTTCTTCGATTATTACGATTGAATGGACACAGGGAGATTTAGTTGGTGCACAATTGGCAGTTCGTGATGGTTCCGGGAGAATCATCAAAACTCAGGAAATATCGGATATATCCGCTTATGAGAGATCATTAACCATCACGGATCTGCAGGAGTTATCGAACGGTGTTTACTTCATTGAACTTGTAAAAGGCGATGAACGGGCAGTGCTGAAGATTATTAAATAACTGATTCTAAAAGTTGTCTGAACCGGAACAATTTCTATTTTTGACAAAAAACTACTTATGATAATCAACAATCAACTACCCGGATCAAAATACAAAGAAAGCGGAAAAGTGAACGTTCTGTATTTCCTGCTTTTCCTGATAATCGGATATCTTATTTCAAGTTTAGTCGGGATTGGATATGGCTTACTTTCGGATTTGAATCCCATTATCTATTTGAACTTCATTCTGCTGATAGTCGCTGCAGGAGGAGTTATTTTAAGCGTTATCCTGTTCAAGATCGCAGGCAAATTACGTAACCGTTATATAGCTGTACTTTTAGCTATTTTTTATGGATTTGTCTGTATGTACAATGCCTGGTCTGCGATTTATACTCCCTCGGGTCAATCTGTATTTGGAGGAATGATCTTCCGTTATCCCGTTTCAGAAATTGTTCAATTGGTCTCTTTAAGAGATTTAAACATCAGCAGGCTCGGGCGTGGTGGAGCAGGACTGGGAACAACCATCACTTCGCTCATATACCTGGTAGAATTTTTAGTTGTTATCCTTTTTCCGGCAATTTTTATTGGAAAAGATCCCAGTTATTATTGCGAAGAATGTGATAAATCCATGAACGAAACCGCAGATGCGTTTTACTACGGCTTTAATCCGGAACAATTACCCAACCTGGTGTCGGACGTAAAAAAAGGTAAGCTAAAAGAGATGATTGACCTGGTGACTTATCCCGAGAAAAAGTTAAGCATGAACCTGAAATATATCCGGTCTACCATTCACGAGTGTCCTGACTGCAAAAAATTGATTTATTCGGCAACTCTGGGCGAAGCTAAAATGGCCAAAGACAAAACCGAGTTCAAGAAAGAAACCTCTTTGGCTGTAAATTTATATGGGAGCAGGAAAGATTAATTGATTACATCTGGCAAGTTTTGAAAACTACAATTCAACGCTCATTCTCATTCTGTTTCTCGTTCTAAAAAATAACGGTGAGAAGATCAATTCTCCTATTTTAGAGGGATCTCTACACTCAATGCTCACACTGAAAAGAAAAAGAGATCAGAGCGAGTTTGAGTGTGAGAGAACTCTATTCTTTGGTTGTATAGTAATCTATTTGAGAAACCTCACCACCAAGATTGATAATTATGTGAGTACGTTTATTTTGATCATTGTACTCACGATTTTTATAAATAGAGATGTTATGTTCGCTAAGGTCATTTGTTAAAGTAAACTTTTGATCATTTAAAACTTTCTTTAGCCACTCTTCTGAATTACGGATTCCAATCTTTTCAAGGTGAATGCCATAAATAATAATTAACTGTTTCATAGGGTAGATATACATCATTTTATATTTTAATCATATATAATAGTATACTGATTTTTTCTCAAAAATGCAATCAATCCTAAGATTAATTACTCAAATTTTTAATCATCGTGTAGAGAATCCTTGACAGTTCATCCCCTTTTTGTAAAAACGAATCAAACACGTTCTTATTGATAGAATCTGAATCATGCAGAATGTCAAGTATTGCAACACATTCAAACACAGAACCTCTTGATACAATGAAGAAATTGCGCCGATCTGGTTTTGAAAACCGTCCGGATCCTTCTGCAATATTAAGAGCAATGCTAAATGAAGCACGAGATAATTGATCTTTTGTTGTTTTATCCAACTGAATTGACTGAATCAGTTGCTTTGATTCTAGATGAAAAACTTTTGCCTTCTTATATACTTCCAGATTCTGAAATTCAAACATAGTAGTGAAATGTAGTTATTACTTGAATATACGAATTTCATTTCAGAACTACAATTCAATTCTCATTCTGCTTCTCGCTCTGAAAAATAAAGGCTGAGAAAGAATGAGTATGAGAACGAGTCCCGATAATTATCGGGAGAGGACAAAAAATAAAAGGCCAAGAAGAAAACTTCTCGGCCTTTATTTTTTGGTACCTCGGGCCGGAATCGAACCGGCACACCCGAAAGTACAGGATTTTGAATCCAGCGCGTCTACCAGTTCCGCCACCGAGGCATTTCAATTTGCTGTCAGACTGACAGCCTCACTTACCGTTGCAAGCGGGTGCAAAAATAAGGAATTATTTCAATTCAGCAAGTGCATCTGAAAAAATTCCTGCAATTCCCTAAAAAAGTTAAGGAAATCATCCCTATTCCATTTATTCATTTCTTTGCCTGCAAAAGCCATTGCATGAAATACATCGCAGCCTTTTTACTTGTGCTACCCATCTTTGCTTATACACAAAAAACGCTACCATTGGCCCTTAACGTTAAAAAGACTTTCACCATTGCACAAGGCGAAGCAGACCATTTCGCTTTAAAACTGGAAACCGGCAAAAGCTATCAAATTATTGTCGAACAAAAAGGAATTGATGTAGAACTGCGATTAAAGAATCCTGCCGGTAATGAAGTTGCATACATGGATAGCCCAAATGGGAAATATGGCCCGGAGATCATTGATATAACCGTTCAAACCCAGCCGGATTTCGTGCTTTCGGTGCAGCCGCTCAAAGACGAAAACAATTCCCGAAAGGGTAAGTATTCGGTTTCAGTTGCGAAAATGATGACCTGGGATGAAAATACCGTGATTTCTCAATTACTAAGCCCCGCTGAAATGAAAGAAGACCTGCAGGTATTCCGGAATATCCGGGAGAAGGCAAATTCAGGATTTTACCGCTATCGCACTCATACCCAAATAGACCATATTTTCAACTGGGCTTTTTCACAGATCCGACAACCTTTATCCATCAATGAGTTTTATAAGATCATTCTAACTCTCACCGATTTCGAAGGAAGTAACCACAACAATACGCGCCTGCCGCATAGTCCATCCGCGTATGTTTCAAAAGAAACCGGTTATTTTCCATTTCATTTCAAAAAGATCGACAATAAGATGATCGTGAATTATGAGGGTGGCGAAATCCCGCTGGGATCGCATATCTTAAGTATTAACGGAATTTCTGATACAGCATTCAAACAACACTTTTCAAAGTATTATACAACGGACGGCTACAATGAAACTGCGAATGACAAAGCCTGCATCGAAAACAGTTACGGCTGGATCTTCCCCTTTGAAATGGGGAATTTTGAAACATTCGATATTACCTACAAGAAACCCTATTCGGATGAGATCTATCAAATAACTCTTCCAGGTGTTGACCGGCAGAAAAACAGCTTCAGGTACATAAACCGTTATTCAGCTAAACCGGATAGTCTTCTTGATTTTGATTTCCAGGAGAAATACAGTTTCAAACGCATTTCTCCACAAACAGCCTTGCTGAATTTTCGCATTTTTACCATGGCATCTAATGCTGAAGATCCGGATTTCAATATTTTCTCAACTATCTGGATAGTTTATTCCTAAGTTTTAAGTTGGATAATACCCGGAATCTTATTATTGATATCCGCAACAATCCGGGTGGAAATGATCCGACTTATGAAAAGGTATTTAGTTATTTGACCGATCATCCTTTTCGTGAAAATACCGAAGCTTATATCATTTTCAACAAATTGCCCTATCCGAAATACTATAAATGGAATTCGGGTGATAAGAGCAATATCAAACGAGAAATGGCAGAACTGAATGAATATCTTCAAACTACTTTTTCAGTTCAAAAAAACCGTGACGGTAAATACTACCAGGATCAGTAGTTCAATCCGGTCTATTATCCCGATTCAAATCGTTTCCGGGGAAATATCTATCTATTGATTAATGAAGACGTGGGTTCGGCGGCTTCACACTTTGCATCTTTGGTAAGAGGACATTCCAATGCAACAATTATCGGTGCGGAAACTTCCGGAGGTTATTACGGACACAACGGCCACTTCCCGGTTGAATATACACTTCCGAATTCAAAGATCACCACCCGCTTTTCCATCGTTCATGTTACGCAAGATGCGCCTAATAAAACGTCACAGCCGGTCGGAAGAGGAATTATTCCGGATCATGTGGTTTATCCGTCATTTGAAGATTTTATGCATCACGAAGATACGCAGATGAAGTATGTACTTAACCTGATTTCACAGGGTAAATAGACAGATATCTATGCGTATTTTTGGCCAGTTTCACTCGTTTTACGGCTTCACCAAAACAAAAAGCACCTGTCACGCGACAGATGCCTTTCGTTGTACTACACATTGGATTACTGTTTCACCAACAGCTTCTTCAAAATAATACCATTACCGCATAATACTCTTGCAAAGTAGGTCCCTGCGCTTAGGTTTCCCAAGGAAACATCGGCCGCCCTGGCTTCCAGCATAACCTTCCCGCTTCCATCAGTGATACAAACAGATTCAATACTTTTTCCGGTGCCGACTTCAAGGTGTACCAAATCTGAGGCCGGATTCGGATAGATTTTCAGTTCATTTTCCAAATCAGTCTCTGTAAGTGCGGTTGTTTGACCATCCAGCAAATACAGTCCTGCCATGGAAACATCCGTAGTTATAAAGTCGGTCATACTAATTGCCTTTACGTCATACCAAACCTTATTTCCCTTCACAAGTAATTTTCCAAAAGGAGTAATGGAAGCCGGTAATCCATTCCCTATTTTAGAGGCCGTCAAACCTCCATCACTGCTTAGATAAACATCATCGGAGTTACCACCTGCTTTCACAAAGAAAATTCTTCCATCGGAAGTTCCGACAATTTGATAGCTGTTCAAATTCTGAGAGTTTCCATTTACTAAATAAGTAGTTTGAACTAAGTTCCAATTCAATCCGTTATCTGTGCTTTTATACAATCGGGCAAACCCATCGGATAAAACAGCATACAATCCGCCTGCATTTTCAAAGAAGTTCGTTACCACATCATTGTTTGCAAAGATTTGAGGGGAAATCGTTGTTGGCTGAATAGTTGAAAAATCACCGTTATCCACATACATGATGAAATTCGGCATGGATTGTTTACCACCGAGGAAAACGCGTGCACCTTTTGTGTAGGTAGAATACAATTCTATGACATTTGTTGCAGCCTGGACCGGTGTCCCGCCAGAAGCCGGGAACGTATATATTTTAGTGTCATTTTGCTGTTGGAAGAATAACGTTCCTGCATTCACTTCCCCGAATACTCCGTTGGCCTGGGGCAAAAGAGAAGTCCAGTTATTCGTCCCCTGGAATTGATAGGCACCGTTATCAGGCTGTACATTCTTAAATCCGATGATCTGATTGTTCAATTTCATTGCCCATAAACCGGTTGGATTATTTACTTGTGTTGCAAGGCCTGTGAAATCCCGGTTAAAAGTATACCCTCCATCCGTAGAAACATAAAATCTCCGGGAAGATTCAGAAGCTTCGGTTTTACCCGAATAAATAATCGTATCCCCTTTGTTGAAATAGTGAATGGATGAAGACCAGATAGAATCGAGGTTAGTATGTATCCTGGACCATTGCTGCGCCTGACCTTGAAATACTGCTGATAAGAGAGCGATTGATAACAAGTAGTTCTTTTTCATAATTGTAACTTTCAATTTGATGAACCAAAATTCTTATTTTCGGATTCCAAATGAAATAACTCAAATGCTGTATAATTGATCATCCATTCGGAATCTGATCACTGGCAAACTTCACAAAACACATTCAAAACCCAATTTTAAAGGATTATTTCGTTAAAAAATTCATTTTGAAAAATAACATCCAGTAAAAAGGCGTATTTTTCAAATTGAAAATTCATATCAATATGAAAACAGGCTGGAGAAATATTCTTTTTGAACGCATTCTATTTGTAATTATCGGATTACTTTTAATTTTTGTATGCACTACAGGATATTGGGTTTACGACCGGTTATCGCAAGTTTCGGAAAGCCCGCTCCCGACAAATCTCAAGGAGAACCGGCGTTTTATTGTCCGGGATTTAAACAGCAATATTCTTAAATCCGATAACCTCACCTATTCCTACCTTTATCAGAACAATCCGGATGCACCACTCGACTTTGAGATCCTTGAATCGCAAACAAATCGTAAAATGGATTTGCTCCAATCTTATAAAACGGATGATTCTTCCTATCAAAAACAGGTACGGGAACTCAGTAAGCTGGTAAAAGACCGTTTTCTGAACCTGGACACCCTCATGAGCATCAAAAACGAGAACCGGGTAAATGAAACCATGTCGATCCTGGAGAACGAGGTGCAAAATGCCAGTGAAGCAGCTCGGATAAAAATGGAAATCCGGGACCGCGTAAATGCTTTGCAAACCCCTCAAGCACAGACTCAACCCACGGAGGAGGAAGCCAAGAAGAAATGGTTCCAGCGAAAAAATAAAAAACAAACCACTGCAGCAGCTACTCCCGCAATCCAACAGCCTGAAGTCAAAATCAAAGCTTCTGAAATTGCAGAAGCCAGCACCAATGAAATTGCAAGGAAGATCCAAAGCGTAAAGAGTAAAGCTGTTTCCAAAGAATCTTTCCTGAATCTGTATAAATTGGATCTTGAACAGCAAAATAATCAATTAAGCAAACAGATAGGACAGATATTCCAGGCAATTGAACTGGCAGACAAAAGAGAACTACTTGAAGAGACTCAGCATGCCAAAAATGTTGCCGCGGAAACAAATCAAATCATTTTCTTGTTCAGCATTATATCTACGCTGCTGATCCTGATGATCGTAATCCTGATTATTACCTTGTTCAATAAATCAAAAGAAACCAATGCCCAGTTGAAACTTGCAAAAGACAAAAGTGATCAATTGACAGAAGCCAAGTCACGATTCCTGGCCACCATGAGCCACGAGATCCGCACACCGTTAAATGCCATTTCCGGGTTTACGGAGCAGTTGTTTTTTGAACCCCTGAACCAAAGTGCTGCGAAAAAAGTGAAGATCATCCGGAATTCGGTGAAGCATTTGTCGCAGATTACCAATGAGATCCTGGATCTTTCCAAATTGGAAAAGGACCATATTCAACTGGAAAAGATTGCTTTTAATCCGGCCAATGAGATCATGATGCTGCATGAGCAGTATGAATTGCAGGTAAGCGAAAAAAACAACAGTTTAGTGGTAGAGCTGGACCAAAAATCCTTCCCGAACGTGCTGGGAGACCCACTGCGTTTCCGGCAGATAATCATTAACCTGATCAGCAATGCCAATAAATTCTCAAAAGACAGTTTAATCACGGTTCATTTGCGGTTTGAAGAGTTGGAAAAGCGCCAAATCCGGTGTTTAATAGAAGTTCAGGACCAGGGAATCGGGATGTCGAAAGCTCAGTTGGAACGCATTTTTGAACCATTTGAACAAGCAGATCCGGGTGTGACACGCAAATACGGCGGAACCGGTCTGGGACTCAGCATTACCAAACAAATCATTGATAAACAAGGCGGAACAATCCGGGTAAATAGCGAAGAAGGAATCGGAACAACATTCTACATCGAAATACCTTTTGAAAAAACAGAAGACCAGGTAGATGCACCGCGCGAACCATCACGTACCGATTTTTCCTTCCTGAAGGATAAAAGCTTGCTGATCGTTGATGACGAACCTTTCAACCGCACATTGCTGCGAAGCATGTTCCATGGTGTAAACATCACGCTTTTGGAAGCTACCAATGGATTGGAAGCACTGGAACAATTGAAAAGTAACGATGTGGACATGGTACTTCTGGATGTACGAATGCCTGAAATGAACGGATATGAACTCCGCCAAAAAATGGCAGAAATGGAAACCCTCGATCAAATACCGGTCGTTGGTCTGACAGCAACTCTGAATCCTGAAAAAAGACAGGACATGCTGGATTCGGGCTGGACAGAAGTGCTTACTAAGCCGGTCAACCCCGAAGAAATAAGAAGAATACTCTATCAAATCTATAAAGACAACAACATGGGAACTCAATTAGACGAAGCAGATTTCAAAAGTCTTCAAAAGCTGACAAATAATAATGAAAGCTTCTATAAAGAACTATTGCAGACTTTTGTGAACTCAACAGAAAACGGGTTGATCAAAATGAAGGAACTGACAGCAGCTGAAAACTGGAGTGATGCATCCGAACTGGCCCATCAATTAGCTGCCCCTTTCAAGCATTTCGGAGCGAATAACTGTTACACTACTTTGAAAGAAATAGAACGGATGGGGAAAGAATCAAAAGTAGATCCGTCCATTCACGAATTGATGGAAGTTTTCGAAGAACAAGCCAGACACATTATTACACAGGTAAAAGAAAAATTAAACTAAGTACAACATTATGGAAACCGGGGTTACACAGCGCATTTTTATTGTCGAAGACAACGATTGGTACCAAAAACTATTGGTCCACACTGTTTCGTTGAATCCTGATTATGAAACAGAGGCTTTTTCAACAGGAAAAGAATTGTTGAGCCGTTTGAACGATGAAGTTCCCGATTTAATTACCATGGATTACCGTTTACCGGATATTTCCGGTGAAGAACTCCTGGAAAAAATTAAAGCCATGTGTCCTGGAACACAGGTCATCGTTATTTCTGAACAAGAAGAAATCGAAACTGCTGTGAGCCTGCTTAAACTGGGTGCATACGACTACATCGTAAAAGGTAACGATCTGCGAAATCGCCTGTTGAATACCTTGGCGAATGCACAGAACCAGACCAAGCTTTTAAAGAAAATTGAAAAACTGGAACAAGAGGTTCAAACCAAATACAACTTCAGCGATACGATTATTGGGCAAAGCAGTAAGATGCAGCATATTTTTAACCTGTTGCAAAAGGCGGTCTCCAACAATATTACGGTTTCCATTACCGGAGAAACCGGAACCGGGAAAGAAGTCATTGCCAAAGCAATTCACTACAATTCGATTTATAAGGACAAACCATTCGTAGCAATCAACGTAGCAGCTATTCCGAAAGAATTATTCGAAAGTGAATTATTCGGTCACGAAAAGGGATCTTTTACCGGCGCGAACCAAACCCGTATCGGGAAATTTGAAGAAGCAGACGGAGGAACCTTATTCCTGGATGAAATAGCGGAATTGGACCCGGTTTTCCAGGCAAAACTTTTGCGTGCATTACAGGAACGCGAAATCACACGTATCGGAGGAAACAAAGTATATAAGTTCAATTGCCGTATCATTGTGGCAACACATAAAAATCTCCTTCAGGAGGTGAAATCAGGCGCTTTCCGGGAAGATTTGTATTATCGTCTGTTTGGTCTTCCGATCGAATTGCCGCCATTGCGCGAACGCGAGAAAGACACGTTATTATTGAGTAAGAGCTTCGTAGAACGCTTTTGCAAGGAAAACGGTATGACGGTGAAGAAAATCAGTCCGGCGGCTCAAAACAAACTTCTTGCCTATCCCTGGCCCGGGAATGTTCGTGAATTGAAATCCGTGATCGAACTGGCCGCCGTAATGTCTATGAATGATGTCATTGAAGCCGATGATATCGTGGTAGCAAGCGCCGATATTCTTTCAGGGATTATCGCCGAAGAAATGAGTCTTAGAGCTTACAATCGCAGAATCGTGCAGTTATTCCTGGACAAGTATAACAACAACACCAAATTGGTGGCCGACAAACTGGATATTGGTCAGACAACCATTTACCGCATGTTAAAAGAGGAAGAAGAGTACTGATTTTTTTCATTTTGAAAATATTTTTTTCATTTTGAAAACTTTTTGAAAATACACTAAACCCGGAACCCTTGTAAATCAAGGGTTTTTTCGTTTTTAGTTGTTTGGCACGTTCTTTATAATAGTACATGCAAGAAAATCACTTTTGAAAGATCGATTTCAAAGCAGGTGACTAAATTTTTGAAATAAAGAACTTGAGTTATAAAGGAATATTTCCGTTCGAAGTGACAATTGAGGTCTCTTTATGAGACCTCGTCACAAAGACAGAAATATCCTGATACGATCTTGCAATAGTGTAGACTTAGGAATTATGGTATAGTGGGTTTGAATTACAAAATTCCTAAGGCACCTGTTGCGGCATTGAAGATTATGAAGAAAAAATATTGAAGAGCGTACTATCAATCATAACGCTATAAGTTAGGTAACAATTAGGTTAGTTTAGGTTTCAGTTTAGGTTTAATTTAGAGGTAATACATGTACAGGTTGATAGTGAAGTACGTGTGGTAGCTACGCCCCCGGTGGATATTATTCATCGGGGGTTTGTATTTGTTGGGGCGCGATGCCTCGCATCCGTACTATTTATTCTTCTCACTTTCCATTGATTTCTGTAACTTTTAATCCGTTAAACGGTCTTAGATCCAAAAATCCTATGAAGCGAACTATTCTTGTTTTCACTTTGGTGGTTTATGCGGTTTTCAATCAACCATTGCATGCGCAAATCACATACCGCTATGAAACAAATCTGAAAGATCTTTCAAATGATAAACTGGCTGTAAATTTAAAAATCAGCGGATTTTCGGAGGACACATTGACCTATTGCTTTCCGAAGATTGTTCCGGGGATTTACGGGGCAATGAACTTCGGACAATATATTTCCACTTTTGAAGTATTCGACAAAAAGGGAAAGAAACTGAAAACAGAACAAAAAGACCAGAATTCCTGGAAAATATATCATGCGGCCGAAATTGCACAGGTATCTTATCTTGTGGATGACGCCTGGGAAGCTTTTGACGAAAATATGATCGATGGCTTCTATCGCTCAGCTGCAAGTTCGTTTAGCGACAGTTCTTTTGTACTTACTCCCAACAGCTTATTTGGGTATTTCCGAGGCCACATGGACCATCCTATCGAAGTAAGTATCCGCAAGGGAATGAATCTATACCCGGCTACCAGTTTAAAAAAGACCCAAAAACTGAACCAGGATTTGTTTTCTGCAAAAAACTACCACCAACTGGTCGATAACCCGATTATCTATGCAATACCGGATACAACACTGATCAAACTACCCGGAATTTCCGTGGAAGTCGCCTGCTTTTCTACCTCCGGAAAAAAGATTTCCAAAGACATTGCCGAATACATCCGCCCACTTTTGCTTGCTCAGTCAAAGTATCTGAATGATAAACTACCAGTGGATCATTACACTTTTTTGATTTATCACAGTCTTGCACCCAACCGCAGTCACCTGATCGGTGATGGGCTGGAACATTCCAATTCGACTTTAATTTTATTATACATGCCGCTGGACATTGAAATTATTCGCCAGAATATTTATGGAATTGCCAGCCACGAGTTTTTCCACACCTTGATGCCTTTAGGTTTACACTCAGAGGAAATCGAGAATTATGATTACAATGAACCTAAATTCTCGAAGCATTTGTGGCTCTACGAAGGAATGACGGAATACTTTACAATGCATATGCCTGTAAAAACAGGACTTCATACCGAAAGGGAGTTTTTTAAGGAGGTTGAAGAAAAGATAAATTACATGAACAGGTTCAATCCGGACCTTTCAATGACAGATCTGAGTCTTCACCCGATGGAACAACAAGACCAATATTACAATGTGTACCTGAAAGGGGCATTGATCAATCTCTGTTTGGACCTGAAACTTTGCGAATTGTCGGGAGGAGAATACGGTGCGAAAGACCTGGTCCTGGATTTAATGGCACACTACAGGGGAAAACCGTTTGAAGACAACAAACTTTTCTCCGAAATGGCCATTGTAAGCGGGTTTCCGGAATTAAAGGAATTTGCCGAAAAATACATCCAGGGAACAGAAGCACTTCCGTTGGAAGACTTTTTACTCATGGCCGGATTAAAGCTGGTAGACGGAAAAATCTCGGAAGTTCCGAATCCTACTCCGGAGCAACAAAAGATTCGGAAGTTCTGGCTGCATTAGGTAAAACTGCTGTAGAATCAATTCATTCTATTACAATAGAAATCTTCTTCTTCCGCAGCCGGAAATCATAGGGATTCTGGATTTCTACCTGTTCACCTGCAGCATATTGTGAAAGATCGGTTATGTGGTCTATTTCTCCATCGCGGGTGTAATAGACAATGCTGTGCGCAGGATGCCCGTTTTTCTGGTAAAACTGTGCGTACGGATTTCCATTCGGATAAAAATTCATCCACTGATCTTCAGTCGGCTTGTAAAAAGCACTATCAAGAGTTGTCGGCTTCGGGTAATAGCTGGCTGCAACCATTCTGCCCTTTTTAGTGTACTCGGCGTAGGTACCTGAAAAATTTGCCAGGAATCGATTCAGCAAACTGTCTTTTTTAGCTGAGACCGTTAGCGAATCAATACCAATAAGAACCATTGAATCGGACAGGTACATGCTATTGATATAATTGGTTTCTTCCAAAACCGTATAAACGGGATTATTCATTGTTCCATTTAGAAGCGTAAAATGATACACCCTGTTTTTATCAGTGACCTCGAAGTTTCCGGAATATCCCTGTGAAAAGGAATAAAGCGATACGAAACAAATCAAGCAATTAATCATGCGCAAAACCATAGCATTCATTTTTTAAATTAAACTGCCTTCGGATCTGGCTGCTCCACAATTCTGGCTTCTCCTTTGGGCTGGATTTCGTGACCATGGAATGTGGCGTATTGTTTTGTGAACTCCGCTCCGAAAAACAAGATCATACAGGAATACGAGACCCAGAGCATTACCAGAACAATTGACCCTGCAGCTCCGTATGCAGAACCCGGATTCGCTTTTGCAAAATAGATTCCCAACCCGAATTTGCCAAGTATAAAAAGCAGGGTTGTAACCATTGCACCTATCCAAACGTCCCGCAATTTGATCTTTGCATCCGGGAGTATTTTAAACATCAGTGCAAAAAGCACCGTAATCACCCCAAACGATAGCACGAAGCCGGCGATTCTCAGCAAAAACGGTACAAAATCCGGGAAACGGTTCTTAATCATTTCACTCAAAGCTTCGATCCCGGCAGTGAGTAGAAGCGATACCAGCATTAAAAATCCCAGCGACAAGACCAATCCAAAAGAAAACAAACGTGTTTTAAGCGTTTTGAGCCATTTCTTCTTTACTACCACCTCTACCTCCCAAATCTGATTCAGGGAGGTTTGTAATTCGCTAAAAACACCAGTAGAACCAACTATTAAGGTTACGACGCCGATTATTGTTGCCAGGATGGACGTCTTCTCCTCCGAAACATTGGCAATAATGCTTTCAATGGATTCAGCGGTTTGACTTCCAAGGGCACCTTCAATTTGGTAGGATATCTGACCCTGAACTGCTTCTTCTCCGAAAACCAATCCGGCAACCGCTATAACAATAACCAGCAAAGCCGGAATCGAGAACACCGCATAGTAAGCCACTACCGCACTCTGCCGGAAAGGATCTGCCTTTAACCAATCTTTGAAAGTTGCTTTTGTAATGGCAACTAAATTCCGTACGAACGACTTCTTTTTGGGCATAAACAGCTGTCTTATACCATTATAATTTAGGCCATTCGAGACAGAATTCCAAAAATGATGAGGTAAATGTGGGAAATATGTAAGGATTTGCGTAACTATAAAGTGCAGGATATAATCATCCTACACTCATTGAATTATTGAACACAATCCATCAGCCTTATTCCAAATTGCATTCAAAAGGAATGTAAATTATCTAAATTGACTACGTTTAGTAGTAGATCTTATTATTTCTAGTTTTAACTTTACTTTTTTGTGTTACATTTCTCAAAGTCTACTGAAATTTATTCCCAGTAGATGATTATTTCTTCTACAAGATTTGAATTTTCATCTTTCCCTTCCACTTTTTGTAATTTTTGTCCCAAATAAAAATATGTGTAGACCAACCTATGGCCATCACGAAAGACAAATAATCTTGACAATGTTTTACCACAACAATCCTGAGTAACTTCTTCTTTAGTTGGAATAAGCCTAGAATTAATAAAATTACCATCTCTAATACCTTGCGTTTGTTCAACAGTCTTAATTGAGAAATTCTGGTACAAAGAATATTCCCATTTCGCAATATCAAATTTCACATTATTCCGAACACTATAACTTATTACATCTACGATATACGTTGTTGAATCAAATAAACAACAATAAAAAGTTTTGGTTTCTGAATTTCTAATTTCAATTTTGAATTCGTTCTTTGAAGAATTCTCAACCAAATTATGCCACTCGTTAAGAATGAAATGATTATATTTTTTTACATAAAAGCAACTATCGGAGCTACTCAATTCTTGACCATAGCAGATCATAGTTGAGCAAAATAACAAAGTATATATATATCGTATCATTCTGTAAAATTTATTTCAACACGTCTACTTGCTGATTTATTTTCGACACCATTATTCATAACCGGTGAAGATTCTCCTGCTCCGCTACAATTTACAATCTGATTTTCATTAACCCCTTTACTTATCAGATATGCTCTAACAGCATTTGCTCTGTTCTTGGAAAGCTCCAAATTCATATCAGTTCCACCATCTGTATCCGTATAACCAGTTACATCAATTTTGGATGTCGGATTATTTTTTAAGCCCCAAGCCAGTTTATCCAGAGAACTAATTGCAGCCGATTTAAGTTCAAATTTACCAATATCAAACAAGGCGTCAGCGGATAATGTTATTTTTGATCCTTTAGAGGTATTACCAGGATACACAAAATATCCGAGATATTTTCCACTTTGGAAACCGTTTAAATCAGGCGTGTAGTTAACCTGAGAAATCCAATTTTTTGTTTCTACATCTAAATCAACAACTTCTCCATTGTTGGCACTTGCTTTATTCATATAGTCAGTCATAAATACACTAAACCCATCGTAATTGCCAATGCCACTAGCTTCAACCTCAAAATAAACTGCTTTTCCCTTATTGGCATCGTTTAACCTCTGATTTTCCGCATCAACTTTTTGTTGTTCATTTGCCAGACTCTCGTCAATAGCAGATTTTTCCTGTGCTAATATTTGTTGATTGGCGAGATATTCCTTCTTTGTCATTTGCTTCGAAGTATAAGCTTGCTCTAAACTTTTAACATCTTTATGGTACTGGGCTAACTTAGCTTTAGCTGCGTTTAATTGCACTTCAGATGCTACGGGAGGAGAAGGGTTATACATGATACCCCATCCTATAGACTTTCCATTTTGAGATACTTTTATTACGATATATTCTTCAGCTCCATCCATATCTATTGCTACAATTGGTTTATTACCTGCAAACTGATATGGTGTATACCAAGGAAAGTTATTGAATAATGGATCAATACTCAAGAACCTGCCAAGTCTGGTGTCTAACATCCTAGCTACATAATTAACACTATTCCCATTTCCTTTAATTTCATTATCAGCTTCCATACCGTTAAACCCATAACGATGAACCAAACTATGTGTCATAGTGCCTGTAGCGGCATTATTTACTATCGAAATATCATCCAAATAGTATGTCCCGGATTGGCGAATCTGTACGAAGATATATCCTGTGGTACTTGTGAAATTTAAGGTATATGTTCCATTGCTATTGGCAGGAACTACCGTATAGGCAGATCCGGTAACACTACTCATACTCGGACAGTTGTAGAACACCAGGATATTCACCACAGAAGCAGTTCCTTTATCAATTTTTACTGATAGAGTATGAGATACTCCTGTTGCAACTGTAAAGAACTGGTGAGCTCCATGTGCTCCGTTTGTACTTACGACCTTCAGGCGTTGAGTAGCTGTATTGTCCAACGAAAGGGTTGTAGAGCTATAATGCCACCAGCCATCTATGGTCGTTGTTGATCCTACCGTTGTTACTGTCGGATTTTCAAAATCTGTACTGTAAATCGTTTGTACAGTTGGAAAACTTTCCACATACGGATCCGGTTCGAAGTTACGTCCCTCCAGAATCACACCGAATGGACTGTAATCTGTTGCCTGACGAATATCTGCCAGGTAGTAATCAACAACTCCTCCATTGTTATGAGGAATGACTTTATCAGAAATAATTGCTAATACGTTTCCTAAGTGATTCGATAGTTCATAACTTTTATCACCAATATAGTGCTGGATACTACCCATGGAATAAGTATCATTCAAAGTACCCAGCAAAGGAATTCGTTCATTATGAACACCTAAGCGAGCAGCACCGTAAATATGTTTTTCGGTTTGAGTATACGAAATACTGGATGCATCGGCATTAATTGATCGTTCATACACACTCACAGTATTTCCCTGAGCATCCAGTATGTAATATGTTGACTTCACCAGCACGTCCCCGTCCGTATATGTGTGTTTTGCAATCCGGTTTCCTATCGCATCGTAATCGAAAGATACATTTTTCTTTCCGGAACCCGGAGTGCGTGTAACGGTTTTAACTTTTCCATCTACACGCCAGGTAATCAAGGAAATAAACTCCTGGGCATCGCCAATTAATCGCCCCTCAGCATCGTAGGTATAATTGTTCAGGCTCTGACCCGGATCTATATCCAGGGTATCATAATCCTTGGTATCATTCACGGAATACAAACGATTGTGTTTTTTCGGGTTTGATGTACCGATATTCCCTTGAAGATCCTTGTACCTGTATGTCAAACTATCAATTAACTCAGGAGTTGCAGCACCGTCATAACGCACTTGTGTTACAATGTTTCCATTAGCATCATACGTAAAAGCATTGTGATATTTTGGCGCCTGGCCACTGCCCCAGCTATTTGAACCTACATTCAGGTTATTGAAACTATTCGATTCTTTAATTCGGTTTAACTGATCGTACTTATACGCATTTCCCAATGGCAATACATCTCTGGTGTCCGGATTTGTGATGGTGGTAACCATCTTGCCGATGTTACCATTATACAAGTCATACGAATTAGCTACTAAATTACTTCCCGATTGATTAGCAACAAAACTATTATTTCCACCAATTGCTCCGGCAAAATCTCCCGCAAAGTAATGTAAGCTAAACCCATAAACATCCCGCGCTACTGAATGATTACTACTTAGGTTTGCTCCATCCATTCCTGGATCGTGATTGGCATCCAGGGTATTGGAGTTAACTGATTTCGCCCAACCGTGTAGTGTGTATACATAATCAATTCCCTGTACTTTCTGGTCTCCGATTACCGTTCGGGCCAATGGCCCATGCTGGTAATATTCATAATCTGCCTCACGATCCCAAAGTGTGCTCCATTCCGGTTCATTTTGCATGGAAGCAACAGAAGAAGTGGATGACGTTAAAGGTGTTTCCACGGTTGTATAAACATCCGTAATGCGGTTATCCGCATCGTAATTGTAAGCATGGTGCCACTGATCAGCACTGCCTGTTTGGTAATCCACCCGGTGTACATTTCCTGAAATCAGATCATAAATATAATCCAGGCGTTTCAGGCGCTGATCTCCGATTCCGGTTATATCTTTTATCAACCGATTGTCCTGGTACAAAGTTTTCACGTTTCCATGAATGTCATAATCGTAATGCGTTGCGTGATCATATTCATTGGCATTCGGTGAATAAACCTCCATATACGTCACGTGAACAATCCGTTTACGCTGAGTGGCCGTGTTCAAACTAGTAAGGGAAGTAACCTCTGTACTTATAACCGTATTGGTTTTATCATAATAGCTTCTGGTAACCTCTTTGCGGGTAAAGGTAGGATCGTAATTCAGCCAGTAGGCCAGTTTTGTATCATCAATTACATTCGGAACCGTCATTCCCCCAACGTTTGTTCCGAAAATACTAGCGAATACAGGCCCCCCATCTCCATTTGAGGACATTTCACCTGCTTCATACACACGCCCCAAAGCATCATACAAAGTGTAGGAATACTTGTCATCATTTACGGTAGTGGAATTACCCCATTGGCGGGAATTCTGGCTTACCACAATTCTTCCTAAACGATCATAATAGAATTTCGCGGAATACAAACCGCTTTCAAACTTCAGATTTCTGACCAAAGCCTGGTTTGCATTGGCATTGGCTGTTGTCAGGAAGTTTCCACCGTAAATTGGCGTATTCTGTGAACTAAATGCAATAGCAACAATATTGTATAAGCTTGGTGCAATTGCCAACGGATCCGTAAACAATTGGTTTGTTGCTGTAAAGCCGGAAGCTAAAATATCATGCGTTACGTTATCGTTGTTCGGAGAGTTCAATCTGTAAATTGCTCCGGTATTTCCAACCGCCAAACCGATTTTATTGTCCAGGAAGTAGACATCTCTAAAGGTTACTCCGGAAACAGTTGCCAACGAATAATTGGTATTTGTACTCAGTCTGTAATAATGGATATTTCCTGCATCACCCACCATCACAGCGGATTTGTTTTCAAATACATGCAATCCTCTAAGCGGATTCGAAGCTGTGTAAACCGCAGGATAGGAACCCGGCAGGTTATAGGTTCCTCCGGATGGAGTAAGCTGGATTTTTGCAAAGGTATTATTGAACAAAATATACCCGAATAACGGATCTGTTTTAGCGAATTGAATGTCATTAACCGTTCCTGAAATACCAGTCATGGTAAGAACTCCATTGTCAACTTTAATGACATTATTTACAGCTCCCACAACGGCAAAGTGCTGACCATTCTGTTTAGACTTCGTCCAAACTTTTGTCAATCCGGTGGTTCCGACACTGGTCGAAGGAACATTGATTTTCCAACTCACACCTCCATCAACTGTGGAGCGGATAAAATAGTAATCACCGATAACAGTTCCGAACAATCCATTCTCAAAATGTACATCATTCATTTTTCCACTGAATACCCGGTTGATGCGTGTTCCAAAAGTGGTATTGAAACGAACCACTTCCGAGCTTCTTCCAACTGCCATTGCTTTGGTGGCAAATCCGGTTATGAAATCAACTCCCTGGAGGGTGTTACTCGTAGAACTAGCACTTGGAATAAAGAAATCCGTAGTAATATTAGCCGTGTAATAAGCCGAACCATTTTCTCCTACCAAATAAACCGCCAGACCATTCACAGCAATATCATTGATATCATTTGTAGCGCTGTAATCGGAAACTGTCGTACCGGTAGTTGTGTACAATGCTGGCTCCAAGCCCCAGGTTGAGGATTTTAAAGTAGCCAATAACCCGTCGGCTCCTGCAACCAGGTAGTAAGCGATACTGCTTGAAACATATTCGTTTGCAGTAGTCACATTCGAAGTAGAACCGATCGGGCGTAAATTAATGGTGCTTACTGATGCTGTAACCGGTCTGGTAAATACCTGTCCGTTTTGTCCGGTAAGTAAGATTGCAGAAGCCGTTTTACGCAAACTGGTCATTCCGGTTAAACGATGTTGCGTTCTATCCGTAAACGTTAAAGAAAGTGCTCCGTTGGATGCCGGGATTGCAGTAACGGATGGAGCCGTGAAAAGTCCTCCGAAAGTACCGGCAATGGTAATGTTTGAACCATGGACAGCCAATTTTGCAATGGTCGAAGTACCCGGGTTCAAGGTTGTATTGTAATAGTAATAAGGTCCTGAAGAAGTCCCTGCCTTTCCGTAAATACGTTTATCCGTAGATCGATAAGCAACTACGTAATCCAGCGCAGAAATAGTGATTTTATCCAGGGAAACAAAAGCGTTATTCGTTCCGGAAACAGCAGCGAAAGGATCATAAGCGCCACTGATTGCGGCTACTGATTTCGCTCGATAGATAATACCATTCGTTGCAAGTACTTCTACTCCAACTCCGGATCCGTTCTTAACGATTACCATTTCCTTCGGTACTATAGAGCTCGTGCCTAAAAGAGAAACATCGGTATAAGTAATATCCGCAGACATTCCTGTAAATGTATTCGAGCGATACAATTTGTAATTTCCACCCGAAAGCCCGATTCCGAAATAGGTCACATTCGTACCATCATTATACGTAGCTGTCACCTCAAAATTAAATGTCTGAGGCAATGCAGGTGTTTGGTCGATCTCACCGAAAGCACCCGTCGAGCTGATCAGGATATTCTTGGTGTAGCACTTATTCAAAGGTGCACCGGTATTTCCCTGAAGCATCACTTCTAAAGTGGTTCCGGTTCTTCGGATAAATGATAAGTTAGCGTTCGTGTAATCATCCGACAAAGCAGTCCATGTCAATCCGCCATCAGTGGTCTTGCGAATCACTTTTACGCCATTTTCAGTAACACGTGCAATTCCTTTCGAAGCATCTAACATGAAAATCTGATCAATCAATCCGGCAGTTCCCGACAATTTCAATTGCTGTCTGTATGCGGAGGTCGTATTTCCATTAATAAAAGAAATATTTCCGTCGGCTCCGGCAATATAACCGTCATTTGCATTTACGAATGACATAGCCCCCAGGTTACCAACCAATGTTTTATCAACTACATAGGTTGTTGCGGTATTACTTACAATGGAAGCATCATAATTAACGGATGATTCTGTCAGCGTAACCAGGTAAACAATACCTATCATGTTTGTGATATTCCCCTGCAGGGTAAAATCTTTCCATTCAACAACCGTATAAGCACCGGTTGGAGGAGTTCCGTAAGCACTTACCACACCGGCGGAAGTTATTTTACGTATTTGACCGCCAATTCGTTCAAGTACATAGGCATCTGTTCCAACCACTTCAATCGCTGACAGATCAGAAGTCAATGAAGTATTTATCAAATCCCAGTTCTGACCGCCATCTTTTGTAATAAGAACAATACCTCCTGTTCCAATAGCATATCCGATTGTAGCAGAAGCCATTTTCACTTCCTTTAAATCAGAACCCAGTGTATTTGTTACACGGATCCAGTTTAATCCACCGTTTGTAGTTTTGTACAAATAACCGCGATTGAGCATCGGAGCTGCAGGAGCATCCATATAACCGGATAAGTATCCCTGGTTCGCATCTACCATTTGGATGGCAGTAGTACTTAATCCGACAGGTAAACCATTGGGTAAGGTTAATTCAAAAACATCCATTGCATCCTGGTCAGGCATATTCTGAGCCACCAGCTGATTCAAAGAGTTGTATAAATAAGTTGTTGCCATTCGGTGGTTCGTAATCACCTGGTGCGTATTGTTTAACCTATCCGCTTTAATGGCGTTTTTGATAGTCGTATTACTAACATCAATTAACTCAACTCCTTCCGGCGGAACTGTTTTAATCAGGTTTCCTGCCTGATCGTAATAGTAAAGTGTAAAATGATGCTCAATCTCATTGTAAGTCATGCTCATGTTCTCTACAGCACTCATACAATGTTTGATGTATTCCGTACCTAATTGGGTTTGTAAAAGCTGAATCTGCTCGTTATAAGCAATTTGAGCATTTACCTCATTATTGCTTTGATAAAACTCCGTACACGGATCACTGAACGGCATATCAAATGAATCAAAATTCACCATCGGTGTATCCAGCACACAAGGAACTTCCGGATCGGATAAACAATATTCCAATAAGTCCGGCACTCCGGCGCTTAGCAACCCATTTAGGCCCAAGTTCAACTCTGAACAATACTCATCTACACAAATACAAAGACCTTTATCCACAAAAACATCGTAATCCAGGATTGGCAAAGGAGCACCCGGACCACTTTGAGCGTTGAAGTTTTGCATAGTTGCCACATATTGATCATACTCCAGACTACACGAATTTTGCGGTTCATCCGTCATTTTAGCACAATAATCTGCAATACTCATCGGGTGAGTTAGATTCTCAGTAGCTGATGCAGTAATGTATTCAAACAGATAAGTCAAATAATTCGCAAAGCATTCACAACTAAATGACGTTTGCGCAGCGGTGGTAAGATCTATATTGTTTGCATTCGGCCAGGGAGCGTAAGTATTGAAAAAGTTAACTGCCTTTGTATACTCATAATACACTTTGGCACAATAAGGAGCATTTTCGTCATTCAATGGCAAACATTCCTGACGGTTTACTTTTGGAACCGTAGGTGTACAGCTTGGAGACAGGGTAATAGCAAGCAGTTTTGTAATCAAGCTGGAAACTTCCATAAACCCAGATTCACAGCATAAATTCATTGCCACAAACGTATTGTATGGGATTAAAGGAAGTGCGGCCTGGGGATTACTGCATCCTAGAGCTGTCATGGTATCGATAGCAAGGTTATAGATACTCAAATAATCCTCGTAAATATCCAAACAGTACATTTCCGAATTATTGTCGATTTCAGTTGAAAGCTCATCGTTCAATGAACCAAAATCAATGATTCCGTCTGTTTGTTCCGAACTTGCAGGACCCTGACCTCCGTTACCCGCAGGTTCCGTACATCCCTCACAGATCTTCAATTCGAAACAAGAGTTTCCATCAATCGAATCCCTGTAAGTAACCCCGCCATATGAATAGGTAACATACAGTCTGAATTCATTATAAGAACCATAGTAATTTGATTCCAATAGTTTGATATCGTATACGGAAATAATGTTGTTGTAATTGAAATTCGGATTCGACCCCAGGTAAGTTAAAACCAAATCACAAGACCCCGGAAGATCGTAAGTTAAAGTATCACCCGTTGCGTTATCTACATCCCCGACAATAGTTGTTGGTGCACTTGGCAGCTGGCTGTTCAAAACAGAAGTCCATAAAGGAGTGTTGTATAAGTTGAACGGTTCATTTTGGTTTTCCAATGAAAATTCCAAAACAGCCATCAAGTCTTCGTAAGTATCGTACTCCAATCCGGTACAAAGGATGGCATCATCCAATCCGCACTCTCCTACCGGAATCATCACGTTATCCGAACGAATCAAATCACACGATAAGGTAACCAGGTAGTTTCCGGATGCATCGTTACAAACCAATTCCATGGTATTATTCGGACCAGGAACCATTTCAGTAACAGAAGCAATAGACGAAAGTGAACCCAAACCGAATGATGAAGGGTTTGTACTCAGGATTTTGATCCGAATCGTTTTTACTCCATCCGTTAATTCGAATCCGGGGATTGTGGAGTTATACTTCCACTGAATAGTTGCTCCGGCATAAGTAGGATTAACAGTATATTTCACCGCATTATTAATAAATCCGGAGTATGGAGTAACGTTTAAGCTCACAAGAGAAGTACTTGTCAGCGTTCCCATTTGAGCCAGAACATTTGTCAAACTCTCCAATGCTTTTCCGAAGTCATTTTTCTTACAAACATCCGGGAAAGTACAGTTACCGATCTTAAAGGTCGTATTTCCACTCAAGTTCTGGGTGTACAATGTTCCGGAAATATTAACCTGCGCTACAACGGTAAACTCATACAACGAGCCGGTTAATCCTGTAAAATGAAGATTCCCGAATGAAATAATATCCGACCAATTGTAGGTCATACTACCCGGATCTTTTTCCAATTTGAAGGTTCCGAAGGTATTTCCTGCTTCTTCCCATTCAACTTCTAAAATGGTACTGGTATTTGTAACCTGGTTCCAGGTAAGCGTCGGCATTGAAACCGGTGTTTCAAAATCCTGCATGGACAAAATCAACCCGGACAATGAACTCAGATTAACCGTAAAACCATTGTCATCCAAAACACCTGTGCTTGCAGATTCAGAAAGTATACGTTCAAAAGTACTTGCAATCGGACATTGGCCCGTTAAAATATATTGCTGATAGGCAATCTGGCTTGGATCCGAGTTTACATTTGCCAAAGTCGTCCCAAAACGGATTTGTTTGTATTTGTATAATTCGTAGGTATACGCCGCACACGGCTGTGCAGCATTTAGGAATTGACCACCCCAGTATGGCGGAGTGAATGGTGTAATCTGAAGGAAATTATATGCAAACGGGTTAAAATCCAGGTTCCCGATACATTCGTTATATCCCGGATTGGTAGAACCTAAAGCATTTGTGCGGGCAACATTCATTTGCAGCTCCTGTTTAGCTGCCAAATACAATCCTCTGAATGTCATCCATTCCTCGTTACGTAATTGGGTGTTTTGAGCAGCGGTATTGGTTAAAATATCCTTCCCCCAATCCAGGTCCGCCGCACTTGGGGTTGTTCCGATCAAATTATTTCCTCCACGGTTCATCATAGCAGCAGCTTCCATCATGGAATAATTCACTCCATTGATAGTAATGTAGTTGAATACTTTTGCATTCATCCCGGACGGATTCACATAATTGGAGAAGGGGTCCCACGGATATGTTCCATTGATAGTAAGGATGTTATTCAAACGACTTGTTACACCAACCGTCGCATAGCTTGGATTGATGAATCCCGCAGTAATTGCATCAGCCCATGTATTGACACTCATCATTTCCTGATCAAACGACTCGGAAGTAAAAGGGTCAGAAGCATTCACCTTCGTATAGAAACTTTTGTAAGTCATCAGCATGCTGTACTCCGGGTGGTAGTATACCAATGAATTTGCCCAATATGGGTTCACAGTGTAATAACTCACAAAATCACTTAAGTTCAATAAGTATTGCGGATAGGTGTAATAATTCCCACTTGAAGGATCCAGGAAAACGTGTGTTCCCAGAATCAAAGCAGGCTGAATCGCCGGAACAGAACCGGTGATTGTACTACCGGAAAATGTAACATTATCCAACATGATTCTTGAAATCGTTACCCCGTCTTCGTCAAAATAATGGTTTTGGATCGTTGCTTCCACATCGTAGCGCGGATTTCTCCAATGCGCATTCGGTGATTTTGGAAGCGAGTTGCCTTGGTTCAAAACAGATAACGGAAAGATGGAAGGCTGAACCTGGTTCAGGTTATTTAAATACTCTCCATATTGTCCGTTTGGTTTCACATCCACCATCAAAATATTACGCATATTTTCATAGTAAGATGCCGCTTTACAAGGAAGATTACATGCCTCGAGCTCTGCGTTGTATTGGTCCTCTGTTCCTCCCGCATTGATATACTCCAACAAACTTCCAAGGTTCGTTACACATTCTGCACAACTGAAGTCCTCCAAACAATCATCGATGTTCGAACTTTCTCCAACCTGTTCCAAAATAGTAGTATAATCTTCAATACACGTATTGATCCCTGAAGTTGGATCTGTATACATATCCATGTAAGCATCCAATGCTTCCTGGTTCACCGTTAATGTTTTTGAGACCTGGTAAGTTCCTACCGGCAAATCTTCTATTACGAATGTATTACTGAAGCTGTAAGGAGCACAATCCGTCTGAAATACCAGACTATCATCAACCACAGTAAAGCGGCCCGACAATCTGTCGGCCAATTCCGGCGGACTTACCAACTCTCCGCAAAGGTCACGCACTTCAATCGATAAGTCATAAACACAATTAAAACATACATCGATACAATCATTTGAGTACGGTCCAACAGCGATATCATAAGTAATCGTAACATCTGAAACCGAACTCAAAGAAATCGTTTGATTGAAAACTTTGGAAACTCCATCTGAAGACAATTTATTGGACGTAGAATTCCCATTCGCGTCTTTTGCAAATAAATCAACAGTTAATGGTGCCACTGCTGCAGCTGAAGGTAATGCACTCAAGTTATTCGGTGCCTGGCCTGCTAAAGATGTAGCAATGGTTCTTCCTTCCTGATCCAAATATGAAACACTAACCTGCCCATTCGGATCCACCACCATATTTTTCTGATAGTGTGACGCGTCACCTACTTCGGAACCAAATAAACGGTCCAGTTGTTCCTGGAATGGATGCGCATAATAATAGAATGTTTCATGACCGCTTCCTAATTGGAAATCTTCACCAACACCACCTTGTCTGCGAATACGACCGGTATTATCGGGCATGTATTCTACCTGACTGAACGGGAACTGTTCGGCATCGGGAACAAATCCCTGGCTTTCTGCAACATTTGGATTGCTAGATGAATAATAATTAGATGCTCCCGAATTGGTATTCATCCCTCCCAACTGAGCCGGATTACAGCTATCAGCAGGATTTGAAAGATCAAAGTCAGTTTTAGAATAGGGATTATTTGCTAAGTTCTTATTGAAATCAGAATAATATTTCAATGAATTTTCAGTATCCTCTACCTCACAATCAGGAGCCACCACCGGAACAGGCAACACCTGAACCGTAGGACGGCCCTGGTGATCGTAAATGGTTTCTCCGACAATTGTATTGTGATCCGAATTAATCTTGGTAACCATTTGACGGTTTCTCAAAGAACCATCATAAAAAGAAACCACTTCTTTTTTCTTTCCTTCTTCAGCGTATGTTACACTATACTGCCAATTCTTCTTCACATCGTATGGAGTAGTAACCTGGTATTTTGCTGCTGCCGGAATAGTACTCAAGGCAATTAATCCATCCGCACTGGACCAGGCTGAAAACAATAATTTAGTCGGATCAACCAAGGACCTTCCGACGGCGCGAACCCGGAAACTGATGATTCCCTTATCAAACAACAAGGATAGTTTATAGCTCAAATCCGTCGTTGAAATTCGGATAGAATTTGTATGAAAATCTACCTTTAAGTTCGGAATATCGGCAGGTAAGACATCTATTGTATTGATAAATGTCCATTCCAATTGGTACTCTTCTGCTCCAGGCACCGCATCCCATGAAACAGTTAATTCATCATCTACTTCGTCACAATCAATATCCACAGGTAAGGCAGTAGTCAAATTATAAGCCGTGAATCCAACCTGCGGTAAAAAGTCATAAACACGGTCTACAAACACATCTCCCTGTAAATACAAATTTCCCGGAAGTACACTTTGAACTACACCGTTCACCTTTATTTGGGTAATGGTAACTTTCAGCTTCTCCACGTTGTCAAAAGTCAGCGTGTTTTCATCCACATAACTCGCCGAATCAACCGGATAGTAATAAACGGTCATCGTCTTGGTTTCCGTTGATGAAGGTGTCAGAGCACTATAAGTTGTATACTTTTCAACACTAACGGTAATTTCAGTTTTCGATTGACTGATAATACTCGTATAATGATGATCAACTCCAAAAGTAAGCACTCCTTTCCTTGTAAGATCCGTAGAACTTAAAGACCAGGAAGGCGGAGTTATGGAAGTAGTTCCCGTTGTTGCTGCACCCGTGATTATTATCGTATTATGTGGCAATAGGGTTGCATTTCCTCCTAATGAAATAAGAAGAATAATGAATAGTGGTATGAATCTTACTAGTGACATAGACTCGATTATTTAGTGGATTTGTATTTGTATCGTGTATCCTTGAGCTGAAAACCTTCCATTTTCGGTGATAAGGCATAATCTCCTGATGCGTTTTTTTCCAATATATTGTCCAGGGAAATGAGGCTGCTTGTCTCCTTCAATTTCTTCATAGGTTCAAAAATGATTGTCAGGTAAGGAGACTCTATTGTTTCATCTTCTAACGCTTCCGAAAAGTAGTTTCCCGGAGGATAAAAAATATTCAATTTGTAGAGTTCCGTAGTTTTAGAATGTACATAAAACTCCATAGCCCCTATTGAAGCATTTTTAGGTGCTGCTTTTAAAATATAGTAATTGGGGAAAATGACTTTTTCCAGCTTATAATCTTTCAAAGCATCCGGGGGAATCTGCTGCATTTGAGCAATCTGTCTCATCGAAGAATCTACATTGCTGATATAGACAATTTTATCCAGGGAATCCACAACTACGTTCAGGTTGTTTGTTTGGAAACTTATCATTCCCGGGTTAACCATCTTGTACTCCAATCCCTTTCCGCGAATAATTTCGCCTATACTGGATTCTACAGCTACAGAAGAATTGATGTCTTTAAAAACTTCCTTCTTGAATTTACAGGAAACCAATTCAGCATTCATTTTTTTCCCTAACAAAGCCATTTCACCGTTGAAAGACTTTGCATCCAACGGTTTTATTTCCTGACTGATGCTCAAAAAGGATAAAAACGAACAAATTATTGCAAGACTGTATTTCATAACTTTTAGTATGCTCCTTTAACAGATTGGTTTTCTTTCGTCGACTGAATAGTCATTACTCCTTTTTCGGTTTCCTTCTTTACGCAGACCAATTTTCCTTCTTCATCGTATTCATAGATCTTGGCATAATTCCGTTCATCCAATTCTGCAACTAATCGCAAGGTAATAGGGTCGTAAACATAACTGATCATACTTCCGTCATTCGGAATAACCCGTATATCATCGAAATAACAGCTCACGGATGGTGATAATGCAATCAGATCAATTTTAAAATCACCCGTTGGCCCGGTTGTAACAATTTGTTCCATACGCTGCCAGCCATCTACAATTTGTCCTGAAACCGGAACATTGGTTAAAACGCTATTTGCAGTAACTTTTAATTGACAATTGGTATAGGTAATTTTATCATTCCCGTTTTCTTCCTTCACCCAGGCTGTCACTAAATACTCTCCCGAAACCGGTTGAAATTTTGGAATGCAATTCTCACAGGCAATTTGCTGGCTACATCTCAGATCGAAATTCGTAAATGAGAATTCGATCCGGCCATAACAAGATTGCACGGTTACCTCCAGCAGGTAGTGTTTCCCAGCATTCAATGTGGTAGATAAACTTTGCTGGGATGTAGTAGCACCTCCGGTGATGGCGGGTGATACTGTATTATTTTCAACCCAGGTTGCATAATCATCTCCCGGATTAAATCCACCGTACAACTTATAGGAAGCTGAGAGAGGTAATGTTATACCGCCATCTGCGTATGCTCTGAATCGAAATAGATTCGTGGTACCTAAGGTTACCGTATTGGAAGGCTTAATAATATAATACAGCTTGGAAAAACCACCCTGACAGACAAATCCGCTGGAAGCTCCAAACATGGATTTGTTGGGTGCCTCACGGCATAATGAATAAGCCCTGTTTGGAGAGAAATTCCTCAATGAATCCTGACTTTGTGCTGTAAAAGCAAACAAGAATAGAATTATTACTACTAGTATTTTCATAACTGATCTAATTAAAACTGAATGATTTCAGAGGAAACTACATTTCCCCGCACCGTTATTTTCATTCCTATCTTACACCCTCTGGAATCCGTCACGGTAATTGTCAAGCTATTGTAACTTGATCCGAGCACAGAAGCAGCAAATGAGTTTCCACCTATCTGTTCAACAGTCGCACCTCCGGTAGATTCATACTCCATCGTATAAGGAGCAACCCCGCCTTCTACAGTTATTCCAGTACAATCTTTTCCACATTTCAAGGACAAATTGCAGTCTGGTAAAACCTCACAGATTGAAACTACATTTTGGAATGAAACCGGCGCTGCAGTCGTTACTTTGATACTGGTTTTCCCGGTATGAGAATGAACCTTAGAAATAGATGATGCCGGGATCGGACCTAAAGAGCCTCCGTTAATTCTAGCCTGGGAAAAGAAATTTTGGTCCATGCAATTGGTATATCCCAAATCCTCAAAACTTCCGGCAGACATTTGTTGCGTTTTTGAATTGGCTGCAACCGCGGTTGTAAGGGTATTATTAAACCCAAATTGACTCGCAGAATAACGGCCTAAAGCATCACGCGTCTCCAAAGTCATTCCATTTGGTGAGAATTCGGTAACCTCTGAAACAAAGGTCCAGTTCTGTCCGTTTTTCTCCCATTTTCCATTACCTAATTTATAGAATGGAGCATACGCTTTGAAAACTCCATCTTTGCGGATATTGGTATTTCCATCATAAGCGGTTTGAATGCGATCCGTTAAATAAGTAAATGAACGAATTGGTCTCCAATCACCCTTTGTTCCCATGACATATGGATTCGTTGAAGCATTTGCCCCGCCAAAACAATTGCAGTAGGTTCTCCAATCCTGGCCAAATTCAATAGCACCGGCATTCAAGACACTTGTAAACTGATTCGTTCCAATACCGGCTACGGGATTGCTAAACGAAGTCATACTTGCCATGGAAGTACTTTGTTTGTTTTTATACCCTGAACGAAGTACTTTGATAGTAGCATTACTTCCTGTAAACGGGTTTCCGGCTTTGTCAATAATGCGTATTCCTGTTGTGTTAACATCTACCACCCAGCCTTTCTTCACAACTGCACCAATCGTTACGGAAACTTCATCACCTTCTGAAAAGTAATTGTATGAAGCAGGAATAGCTGCAAATCCATTGGTTGAAACAGTTGATGCTTTGTAGGAATAAGAACTATTTTTAGATGCTTGTCCGAAAGACGGATAATTCCAATACGCCGGATAATTCAAAGAATATATCTTATCGTTGAAATTGGTCGTTGTTTGCGTCACCAATACCTCTCCAGTATTAGCATCATATGCCAGGTTATTCGTTTCCACAATACTACCATCCTGGTTAGCTACCGTTTTATCTAAAATCGCAAAGCGCTCAACCGCTTTATTCATTGTAGCACTTCTGAAACGATTTGTTGTTTGATCATATCCTGGATAAACCGGTGGAATAGCAATCACGAGCATCGCCAAAATAAAACTGTTGGTATTGATGTGAATTTTAGGAACGACTGTCTTCGTAGCACTTTCTCTAAAATCACCAACTGCATCGTATCGAACTCCTACAGTGGCATTGGAAACGGTACCGTTCTCATTAATTACCTGGATCGTATTGGATAAACGACTGTTCACAACTCCATCCAGATTTAAAGGAGTACTCTTGTAAAAATATTCCACTTCCGACAATGGGCTCGTTTGTCCTTCTCCATAAACACTTTCCTTCTTCGGTTTACCATGCATATTGTTTAACTCAATGGAGAACCCCTGGTTTGCCGTTAAGTATTGATATTTAGGTAGCAAAGGCAGGAAACTCTGATCTGTCAACATATCCACATTCGTTCTTTTAACGATTGTCGGGAAGTCTTTCGCAGTGTAAAACTCTTTCACAACCTTACCGGTCGCCGTACGTTTCACATTCGCATATTTTAAGTCCTCGATAACTACCCGTGAATAACCAACAGTTGGTGTAGGAAACTGAGATTCCATGATGGGATCGTCAATATACATTTTGTCGTCCATTGCAAGGCGTTTCACATTGTTGACAATGTAAGCGGTATGCCATGGATTCTCATCACCTCCCAATTGCGGTTCGTAGGAAGCTACTCCCGATGAAGTAACTCCGTCTTCCAAAACGTATTTAAATGTTTGGCCATATTCACTGGCAGCGCCTCCATCCATTAAATCCCAATTATCCTTAATACGGATTTCCTTCACCCGGCTTCCTCCACCAAATTTTCTTGGACTTGGGCAGTCGAGGCGGATCCAGGATCGATTCAACACAATGTTTTTCCCTTTCCCTTGATCGTAAATGGCTTTATTAGGACCAGTAACCAATTCCTTAAAACTGGTGATCATGTTAATAGTAGCATTTACAAAACTCATGACTGCCTGTTCACTGCCTCCGGATTCATCACTTGGGGTAAAGTTGTTGTTGATCGTTCTGGATAATTGAGATCTTCCGAATAAAATAGCTTGTTTAATGATCGGACTGTAATTATCAGACCCGACAGCAGCGATGTTTTCAGATTCCAACTTTACCAGTCCATATTTTGTGCCCGAAATAGTAACTGTTTTGATCTCACTGATAATTCCGTAACCCGAAACAAATTCCGTTTTACTTTTAAAACTGCTTCCGTTCGGATCTAATTCCGAAAGTACCCTAAAGTAAAGCTGCTGGCCTTTTTTTCCGTACTTGGAAATATCATCTGTCTGGTTCATCAAATTGAACAATAAACCTCCGTTCTTATCACTTCCCGAAACCAGGGAAGCAAATTGTGCATTGGTTCCGGTCATGATACTTGTATGGGAGTTATCGGCATAATAAACCCCCACAATCTGGAACATTTGCGCAGCCTTCTTATGCTGTACGAAACCATAATCATCAGATTCATAAGTTACATTGATCTCTCCCCCTGAAGGAAGCTCAATTTTCACCAGGTTCCATGCATTGGCACTTTCATTTGCCTTAACAGGGTCCTGTTCTGCGTATGGGAAATCAGAATTATTTAATGGTGTTGTGATTAAATTTTCAGATAAACCTGCACTTACCGGTTCTTTATAAGTTCCCCAACGATCCGCACCTTTGATATGGTAATCAGGATTACTTCTTGTACCCGCAGATCCATAAGAGAATTTATAATTGCGGTACTTCATTTTTTTGGAATTCTGATAAGTGAAATAAATACCAATCAAAGTCAGCTTTCCTCCTTTTGTAAGATCTGATGATGCATGCTCATCATTTCCCGGGTAGTGTCTGCACAAGCTGTAATTGTAATCAAAAACAACCTGCTGGATTGGGGTGGCTTGCGTTAAATCAGCAATATTTGCATTGTAATCCGGCTTTGAGTAAAGTGTAATACTTTTCAATAAAACCATACTTTGAGCATCAGCAGAGTTGATTCCTCCGCTGCGGCCATTTGCACTTCTTCCGTCTTTACGAGCTTCAAAACTGAAAATTGCTACATAATTCTTTGTTTCAATCTTTTCCGTGTAATGCAGGTCCTTTTTACCGTAAACAAAACTCGCTTTATCATCCGTTTGATCGGAGCGCATTCCTTCATTGTAATAGGCAGCATCAGCCTGGATCGGGTTTCTCCACTCAAAATTCTTAACTGACTTATAGGAGAATTTTACATAAGAACCTAAATCGTCCTGAGACGGGCCGGGAGTTTGGTCTGAATCTACATAGTCTTCGCTTAAAACAGCCGATAACATATATGAATGTGCATATGCCGGAGTTTTCGTAGCGCTGTAATAATGGTCAATACCACGATCATTACCGGTAGAAGCATCGTTAGCAGTAATTCCATTTAACAAACCACTTTGATCATTGGCATAATTGATTCCGTCATTGGAATATAACCCGTTTCCGGTAGCAAATGTCACATCCTCCTGGAAGTGGTTATAGGCCGGAAGCGCAAATACATAACGCCGGCCGTCTGTCCCTAACTGTGTTATTTCTCCAATGTGGTGAGCCTTTGCACCGGAATATAAAGTTGCAGCATCATAAGGAATAACTCCCATACCTGCCTGCACTTCGGCTCTGCTCAGGAAATACATGTGGTTGTTCGAATAATCCCTTACATTCTTTTGGTTTCTTGTGATATTCTTTGTTCCGCTCGACTGAATCAATGTATTATTCAATCTTGGGAACCAGGCACCTCCTGTCAGTGAAAGCCGTTCCGGTTCTGTTCCGTTAAACTGACTTGTCATCAAATCATCTTTCAGGACCGAACTTTCGCTTGCCTCAATCATTCCAAAACCCGGTACAATTTTTCCCAGACCAGACCCCTTAAATGTAAGACCTTGAATCGCAGCATTATTATCTGTCCACGGACCATTATTCGTAAACGTAATCGGGATCTCAATATCCACTCCAATATCTGTCAGGTTTCCGAATCCTAATTCCAAACCAACATCAGCTCCAACATCCGTTGTTGAACTTAAAGGATCAAAAATGTATCCTACATCATTCCTGCTGGCTCTGAAACTTCCGCCTGTACCCTGAGCCTGAACACTGAATACATCATAGGTTTGAAAAGCTGAAGGCAAATTGACGCTATACTTTGAAAACGGCTGATCATTATCTCGGTTGAAGTCTAACTGATTGCTTATTGAACGCTGACCATTCTCCGAAAACATATAACCGTATGATGGGACCTGCATGGTTTTATTCGCATCCGGAATCCACGAAGTAGACATCGAAACACCAATGTTTCCCTGACCGTCAAAGGCAAATAATGAACCTGAAACATTCATTTTAAAGCTGGCAGATGCTCCGAATTTGCTATGCAGAGGAGTTGGCATGTAAGAAGCCAATCCAAAATTAAAGGCTCCCCCTGCACTTGCTGAAGAACTGCTCTTTTCTCCTAGTCGAAAAGCAAAATTATGCCCCATTAAAGTAAACTTCACAGCATTGTAATTGATCTTCGTGGCACTGAAACCATAGGTTAGCTGTTGCAAACCTGCTCTGGAATTAAATGCTGTTCCGATCGTTCCTGTTCTTTTGATATCTTGTTGAAGGCTCTTATTCTCCTTATAGCTCAAACTGACATTGGGAGCGAAAGAAGCACCGTTCTCACTGCTTCCGGATAAGGAAAATCCTGCTGTAAGATTACCCCCCAGGAATTTACCGAAGTCAAATGACGGACCGATACTTACGGAAGAGCTGTAACCGGTGTAATTGTTGAATCCCATTCCGACACCAACACTTAATCCGCCTCCGCTGCCAACATTCGATAAATTGAACCCGGCAATCTCAGCGGTTAATCCCGCATCAATATTGATGTTGAAATTTGGTTTTGTGCTCAGGGTTTTTTCTACTTGGTCCCCATTGAAATCATCCGGCAACCCGCGTAAATTTCGTGTAATTGCTCCCGCATTCAGGTTCCAACCCAAACCAACCCAGGATGCTTCCTGGTCCATAGATGCACCGGAATTATAAGCAATATTGATTGGGTAGCCTTCAATGTCCATTAGTGGGATATTGTAGGAAAAATCTCCGCTGAACGGGTCAACCATATCTGAAACACCTATTGGCGTAAAGGCCGCGGATTCAGGTTGTGTTGGCCCGCCCGCATAAGTTAACGCGGGTTGGAAAGTTGACCACGTAAAAAGGAGTAGTAAAAACCAGGAAATGCTTCTGGTCCCTCGTGATGTTTGTTTCTTATTCATACTTCTTAAGATTCAGTGTCGGGATTTGCTTATTTGTTAATTCAGGTATGATAAATTCAACATACCGATTATTAATCATCTTATCTCTAAATACAATTTTGGTGATCGGTTTAGTCGTGTTTTCCAAATCAAACAATACCCGAACCCGTGTGGGCATACTCGTTTCATAAATAGCCGATGTACATTTGATGGTGTCATTGGATGAGGAAATTCCAACCAAATCGCCCTTGATGTAATTATTCAAATACATTTTCCGGTTATTGGAATTCATTCCGGTCTTACTTGGGTATGAGAAAATATCCTTTGAATACTCCACACAGCTTAATTCTAAAATAAAACCGTAAGAATTTCCAGCTGCTTTTAGGTCTGTCATTAGAATTTCTTTTTTCTCACAATGATTCAGCGCACACTTTGCAATATCATACTGCTTCGGGACGAACCGCACAGCATACTGAATACCTCCCATAGTATCTTTATTCTTCCATAAAAAATCGGGAGAATTACACCATTGGACGTATGATTCCGGTGAGAGCTTTTTTACCTTTTGAGCAAAACTCAACTGAAAAAAGAGTGAAAATGATAAGAAGATAATTGCAGATCTCATTTATTGATGGTAAAATTAAATGTGTATTGTTTTTTGTTTTTCAGCATCCAGGAAGCCTTGTAAACACCTTTTTCCAGATCCAAATCCTTCAACTTTAATGTGAAAAAACGCTTTACTCCCTGATACTCGCTCACCTGCTCCGTTTTTTCCTCTCCGTTTATCAATTCATTCAGATAAATTGTCTTCACGATTTTACCGGCTTTTGAAAGTTTTACTTCCAGATTTAGGTTGCCGGTTTCATCGGTTAACAACCCGATTTGATCATCTACAATTGAAAACATCTGTCCGTCATTCTTAAATGCTACCGGGTAGAAAATCGGCATCGGGTCTTCCGGTTTCAAAATGGTGAATTGATAGGGTTCGGACTGATCAACAATTAAGCTGTTAAACAGGATAGACACCTGCCAGACGTACGTATGTCCTTTTTCCAAAGGAGTGGTCGTAGAAGAGTAAGAATACATCGTATTTTGGTAATCTTCCAAAACCAGTATCGGAGTGTTTATTGCAATTGCCTCTCCTTTCAACTGTTTTTCTTCCAATTCGCATAAGACATAACGCTGTGAATAACGTGGATCCGATTGGACAGCTGTGATGTTGGTCTGCCAGATAAAATTCGGTTCCGTCTCAATAATCGAATCATAATCCATTGGATTGGAAAGAGTCACCGGAAAAACGCTTTGCTGTGCAAATAAACCGGAAGCACCAAACAGGGTTAGAATCAGTAAATAGTGGCTTAATCTCATTTTAGTACATTTAAGTGAAATTTTAATCGGAATTCCCAGAACCAGGGTCGGATGGGATAATCAATATCTGGCGTTATAAAGTTTAATGCATCTGTGGGCAGCCATCTTCTTCCGGTCAAATACCAGGTAAAATGTTTGCTGGGCGAAGCATTCAAAGTGAATGAAAAACCGTATTGTTCGGAAAATTGTTCACTTCTCAGGTAATTAAACGCTGATGAGAACTTGATTCCTTTGTAATTTGCCCCAAGTTCGGGGGAAATAATCAGGTTTGATCCGTAGATCAAAGCCATTCCCTGAAAATTCTGGTAATTGGCAGTTACCCCATAGAAAATGTATTTATGTGCCATTTCAGCTTTCAGGATTACATTGGTCATCCGAATGGCAGAATCTAAGCCATTTACCTGGGAATATGTACTGTTTCCTGAAAGTGTAAATTTGCTTCTCTTGAGTTTTGTCTGATAGACAAAACCGCCGCGGTAAAGGGAATTATTCCCATAAGTAATCGAATCATTTCCGCGCGCATTGATCAGGGAATATCCCGCAAAAAGTACCAGGTTCTTAAAGTACGTTTCCTGCACGTCGATATGAATTCCGTTCGTGATTAGTCCTTTTCCATTTGAATTTGCATCAAAACGGTCTCCGGTATATTTTCCGGTTATTGTGAGATGCTTAAACAGTTTGGTTTGGAACCCGTATTCATGGTGCAGAAAACCGGAATTGTACATCCCTTGTGAAAATCCGTCGTAATTGGCCCCGATTCGTTTTACCTGACCATAAATTTGTGTCTTTCCGCGTCTGAAACGGTATTTCACTTTGGTCGTTGCGGCCAAACGGCTGGAATAATTGCGGGAAACGGAATCTCCAATCGGAATAGTTTGACCGAGACTTCCCGAAACAAACAACCTTCCGGATTTCAGCGGGGAAAGTGTAAAGCTAACATTCGTAGTATTATTGGTGACGTGTTTTACACCCTTTAAAATGCTTTTGAGGTCTCTTCCATTGTAATAATTCTCTACCGACACCGAATTGCGTTCCTCATCTCCATACCCGATTATAGCCGAACTTACAAAACGAGCTGTATTTACAGTGAAGAACTGGTTCATATTGAATATGTTCTGAGAATTGTTGAGGTATTGATCAACAACGGAATTGGAAAATAATCTGTTTGGAACCGTGAGTCCGGCAGCAATGTCGTAAAAATATTTTCGGTAGGTCCCTTTCACACGTATTCCCTGGACCGGAACACTGCTATTGGACATTTTTCCTCCTGAAAGTGATGTGAGTCCAAGGTCGAAACGCTTGATCCCATCCAAAAAGCCATTCGGTCTTTTCATGTTTAAGGCATTCAGATCTTTCAATTTCAAATCCTTGAGGCTTTGAAGGCTGTCTATCTTCCCGTTCCACTTGTCAATATTAACTTGGTAATCCGCCATTTTTAGATTGACGGAATCCAGGTTGAGCTTATCGAAATCAATTCCGTTTCTTGGAGGAATATTTAAATCAGGTACCTTCCCGTTGATATCCGGAATACCCACATTCGGCAGTTCCGGGTTCTCCAATCCACCATTCGGGTATTTCAATTTCTTTTGATCCTTCAGCAATTTATATTGCTCCAAAAGGAAAGCCAGGTAACTGATCTTTCCTTCCATCTTATATATTTCCTGCTTAATGTCACCGATACCGGTATTTAAATCCCCAATTTCTCCTTCGAGTTCGGCTTTTCGCATGCGGTACTTAGCTGCAGCATCGTAACTTAACCTGAAGTAAGTAGGTTTACCTGAAATATACTTCTCATCTGAAAGTCTTCCCTGGAATGTAAGTGGAATACCATTGAACATAAATGAAGTAGAAACCTCCATAAAGTGGTTCATCCTTCCCCTTTTATCCAGAAAATTTGATTGAACTCCCGCGTTCACACCCAAATCAATATCTGTTCTTCCGAGGGAAAAAAAGGGCGGCTTTAGTGAGTCAGTTTCTTGTGCAAACAATTGGAAAGTGATTACAATGAATAATATGTTGGTTATTAACTTCAATTAAGGTGATTTAACAAATCTTAGCAAATCTACAAATTCCACCCAATTAAAAAAGTTAAAAATTAGTCTTGCAACTTTAAGGATTCGTTTCAACTAAAAAAAACGACACTGAATACCTTAAAACAACTAAGACCGACAACAAATCGACCTTCTCCAATCAAAATAGGGTCAGTCATTGATTTTTAACATTTAAGAACACAGAAATAACTGGTTTTGAGCAAAAAAACCGGTTTTTGAAGAAATAATCAGCCAAAAAGGCACACCAACCTCGTCGGTGACAAACACCCGGAGCTGCTGCAACTATACGGTCTGTCTCCAAATCTCCCTGTGCAACATTTCTACACAGGTTTATCTCAAGCTCGGAATGGGTTTGCTACACCATTGCGCCGGATAATACCCCAGAATTTGATAATCGGGATGTAGGCTCCGGAGTAGAGGTAAAAGTAGGGGCGGAAAATTTTCCGCCCCTACTTTTTTTAAATGTCATATAAAACAAAAAAGTCACCATTTCTGATGACTTTTTCAGCTCCCTCTGCTGGGCTCGAACCAGCGCTGGTTCCGCCTATGCGGAAACCCTCTGATTAATCCCGCACGTGCGGGACTCTAACCAACTGAGCTAAATAGCTGGTCGGGATGAAATCCGGAGAACACAATTGTTCAATTAATTTTCGTGATTTCTGTTTTTTAATGAAGCGTTCCATACGTATGGCATCAGGCTCCGATTCTGAAACTTCAAAAACAGCTAACAGGGTCCAATCAGTAGCCTTTCCTGTAAACTTGTCTTTTGTGTTATTCAAATGCTGTCCCAAGCGAAGCCATGGATCCGAAGAATAACCAACATAATGACGATCAATGGAAATTGAATAGATCATGTAAATATAGTAGGTCATATAAAACAAAAAAGTCACCATTTCTGATGACTTTTTCAGCTCCCTCTGCTGGGCTCGAACCAGCGACCCTCTGATTAACAGTCAGATGCTCTAACCAACTGAGCTAAGAAGGAATCTTGCTTTCGCGGTTGCAAATATAGACAAAGAATTGTGTTTTCTACAAGCCCGATTAAAAAAAAATGAAATTATTTTTAATTAAATCCAGTACTAGCCTGACTTTCAATACTAAAAATCGTCTTCACTCAGTGTAAAATCATCCAAACCTGCATCGCAACCTTCCTCTTCACATGGTGATTCGTTATCATCAATCATATCGAAAGGAAGATCATCCTCACATTTTGCTGGTCTTAAGATGTTTGTTCTGGAGACATTCAAACGGATCTCAGACCTGGAAGAACCATCTTCCTGTGTAAAGGATTTCGCGAACGGTGTTCCGACCAATTCAACCAAAGCTCCTTTTTTCAAGAAATCCAGGATGCGCATATTCGCGCCTTCTTTCTTCCAAATCGTGCAATTTACCCAAGTTGTTTTGGTCCTTGCTTCTCCCGTACGCTTATCGCGCCAATTCTTATTGTGCGCAACCGGAAAATTTACTGCAATGACTCCGCGCTCCATTTGTTTCACAACGGCGTCTTTTCCAATATTTCCAATTAAGCGTGTTTCAAAAACAGTTGCCATAATCTATATCTGGTAAATGAATGTATTGAAGTGTGTCTCCTCACAAAAGTAATACATTTCAGGCTAATTCTTTCTTTCTACTACAATTGAATCGGGGAAACCCTTCTTTTTCACCTCATTACAATAATCGTCCGCTTCTGATTTAGAAGAAAAACTTCCCGAAAAATATTTGTAGCGGTACCCGGATTGTGCTACCTGTGAACGGCTTACAGCGTGTTTCAGGTTTTTAAAACTACCTTTTTCAGTGTCCAGCCATTCTTTCGAGCTCATGATCTGCACGCTGTAGGTTTTATCCGAAGAAGCTTCCTGTTTGATCTTATCCGATGGAGATGCCGATTTTTTGGTGAATGAAATGTTTTTATGTTCGTCCTGCAAATGACTGCGCATCGCACGGAATAAAGCAGAAGCAATTACATCCTGACCATACGAAGTATTCAGGTAATTCGCTTCCGAAGTATTGGTCATAAAACCACATTCCACCAGTACGCTCGTCATTTCTGTGAATTTCAGCACCTGAAGGGAGTGCTCACGGTCATCGGAATCCTTCACACCTCTGGATTTACGGCCTGCTCTCGTTTTAAATTCGTCTTCAAAAGCTCTTGCCAGTTTTACTGATTTTTTGGAGCTCATCGAATGCACATGTGACTCCGTGCCTTTGATATTCGTATTCGGACTACCGTTGATATGCACCGAAATAAAATAATCCACCTTTTTTGAATTGGCCATATTTACTCTTTCATCTAAAGTGGGATAGCGGTCATCTGTTCGCGTATAAAGAACCGTTACATTTTCAAGGCGCTCTGAAAGGTAGGTCCCGAATTTTAGTGCAATCTTTAAAGTAAGGTCTTTTTCGGGAAGTAAATTCTTATCCGCAGCTTCATGTCCAGGATCTGAACCTCCATGTCCCGGATCGATCAAAATTGTAATTCCCTGCCCAGTTGAATGGAGGGAAAGAAATACAAAAACTAAAAAGGTATAAACTAACTGCATCCCGCAAATTTAGCGGGCAATCAAATTCCATCCGCAACTATTCCAAAAGGTTACTAAATAGTAAATGTTAATTTTCTATCTTTGCGCCGTGAAAGCAACTCTTATTATTTCCGTTTACAAAGATGTCAGTGCATTGGATGCCGTTCTTAGAAGTGTTGCTTTACAAAAAGAAAAAGATTTTGAGGTCATTATTTCACAAGACTGTGATGATCCCTGTTTCGATGAATTGATCGAAAAATTCCGCCCTTTATTCCCCATCAAACATTTACAACAGCCCGATCAAGGGTTTTTGAAAACCAAAATGCTTAATAAAGCTATCAGGGCTTCCGAAAGTGAGCGTTTAATTTTTATTGATGGAGATTGCGTACTTCATCCGCGTTTTGTAAAGGAATATGTGCGTTATATTCAGCCGGGCAGGTTCTGCATTGCCCGCAGGGTAAACCTGGATATTGAAACCTCCCGCAAAATCCGCAGTGGCGAACGAACTGTTCCGGGTTACATCGAAATGATCCGGAATAAAAGTACAAGCGTGGAAGAAAGCTTTCCTTTATGGAGTTTATTACAACGTAAACTGGTTCCCCTACTGGGTTCCAACATGGGTTGGTTCAAAGCAGACCTGGTAAAAATCAACGGATTCGATGAGACTTATGTTACGCCGGGATTCGGAGAAGATACGGATGTGGAATTCAGAGCGCGAAAGGCCGGAATTGTTCCGTTTTCTACCCGGTATAAAACCATTCAATACCATTTATTCCACGAAAGACCTAATCGTGAAAACCTGGTGAAAATTAGTAAAGAGCTATTTGCCGAACGCCAGAAAAGAGAAGATTTCAGATGCCAGTTTGGGTTGGAAACACTAGAGGATTAATTACGAATTACGAATTACGAATTACGAATTACGAATTATTTATTCAAAAAAAATCGGAACTCGGAATTAGGCATTCGGAATTATAAACAGTTCCGAAGCAATTGCATCTGCCAACAACCTTCCGGATTCCGTAAGCACCAATCTTTCAGGGGTTTCAATCAGTAATTTTTGATCTTCGTAATCCTTTACGACCTTAAACCACTCTTCATCCGGAGAAATATTTTCAAATAACTGAAGTTTCGAAACTCCCCATTTCGTGCGTAATCCAATCATCAATGACTCATTAAAACGATCAAAAGACGACAGTGTTTCTATGGTCTCCGGCAAATCCCCTTGCTTCAATGCTGCCAGATAAGTTTTGTTGTTCGCCTGGTTCCAATACCTTTCCTTGCCGTTATATCCATGTGCCGAAGGCCCGATCCCCAGATACTTTACTCCTTTCCAATACGCGGTATTGTGTTTGGAATAATGACCGTTGCGCGCAAAATTAGAGATTTCGTATTGCTCATAACCTGCTTGCTTTAAAGTTGAAACCAACAGTTCGAACTGTTCCGACTGCTGCTCGTTGGAAGAAACAACCAGTTTTCCTTCTTTTACCCACTTGAATAAAGCTGTTCGCTGTTCGACGGTCAAGCAATAGGCAGAGATGTGTTCCAGGTTCAAAGCAATGACTTCAAGCAGTTGATTCCTCCATTCCTCCAGGCTCATATGGGGTAAACCATACATGAGATCCAGGCTCAATTCATCAAACCCTACCTGTTTTGCATGTTGAACAGCTCGCAGACTGTCTGAGGCAGAATGACTTCTGTTCATCCATTTCAGCTGTTCATCATTAAAGGATTGGATACCGATACTCAGCCGGTTTACTCCCAATTTTTTCCAGGCGGTAAGGTTCTCCAAAGAACAGTCATCCGGGTTGCATTCCAGGGTTATCTCGACCCGATCCGCTACCCGGTAATTCCTTTTCACCTCTTCAATCAGTAACTTCAACTGCTCTAATGTAAGTATACTCGGAGTGCCTCCACCGAAATAAATAGTTTCAAATTGCTCGTTTTTCCAAACTCCAGATCGCATCTTCAGTTCCATGCACAAAGCATCAACCATTTCAGCCTGGTAGGAATGATTGGTAGAGAAATGAAAGTCGCAGTAACTACATTTTTGGGCGCAAAAAGGAATATGGATATAACAGCCGGACATGTTACAAAATTAGGGATTAATCGATTGCTTTTACGCCGCCTGAAATTTCCGATTTCGGTCAAATGTTAAAAAAAGCTTTTAATTTTTACTGTTAAGCAAAAAGACATACTTTTCAAATATGGGATTTAAAGAACAACAGGCAGCCATTCAACGAGAATTAGATCGATTTATCGACTTATTGGGGGTTTTATTGCCGCGTTACTCTAAATTACTGAAGCTAAAAAACTTAACGGAAGACGAATTACACGAATTAGGCGAAATTGAACACTTCCTGATTGGTGTAACCGGTCGCATTTCCGAAATTAAACAGGTATTGGAACAAGATGTCTACGGACATTCACTGGACTTATACTATAAACTAAAAGCTAAGGCAAATTTAGGAGATGAACTCGCAGCAAAAAAATTAAGTCGTTTACGCGACTCGTTCAATGACTCCATGATATCAATCAACTGGAACTAGGTATCATCCGAAAAACATCCTCCAATAAAAAACCGCTGAATCAATTCAACGGTTTTTTTAATCGGGTATATGTTTCAATCATTTATCTGATTCCGCCAACTGCGAAAAGGAGTAAAAGAGTAGCTCCTAAAACGCACAAACTGATGATGGCACAGATTCTGCCTGCTTTTACTTTTTTGTAAGACGATTCGGTATATTGAAGCGGGTAATCCCTGTAAAGCGAAAGTGCTTTTCCTGATTTTGTCAATGTAATAATGGCTAAGATCAATCCGATCAATCCAAAACAAAAAGGAAGAGAAATAATTCCCATTGTTAAGATCCTTCCGGCTTCGTCCAAGTCCTTTACCGGCACGCTGGTCATTGCAACCGAGTCTAACGTTTCATTTTCCATGAAGATCAATTTATCCGGTTACTAACCCATTCCTACTACTGCTACTGCAATCAAAATAGAAGCTCCAAGAATGCACAAACTTACAATAGCACATGTTCTTCCGGCTTTTACTTTCTTGTAGGAAGATTCTGTATACTGGTGCGGATAATCCCTGTAAAGCGAAAGTGCTTTTGATGATTTTGTCAGAGTAATGATCGATAAGATCAACCCGACAATACCCATACCGAAAGGAATTGCAATAATTCCCATTGCCAGAATCCCTCCGGCCCCTTCAAGATCTTTTACCGGCGCGCTGGTCATTGCAACCGAGTCTAATGTTTCGTTTTGCATTTGTTAAGTTTTTTAGATTATAGGGCACTAAAATAAAAAAACCTCCGAATATTCATCCGAAGGTCCTTTTAATTACACAGTTCAAATGTTTAAATGGTTCAAAAATTGAACACTTGATCTTTTGAACTTATTCTTTTAAGGTTTTTCTCTTGTGAAAGCCGGAATTCCAGTAACATCCATACCTGTAATCAACAAGTGGATATCGTGTGTTCCTTCATAAGTAACAACGGACTCCAGGTTCGCCATGTGACGCATCATCGAGTATTCGTCCGTAATTCCCATTCCACCGTGGATCTGGCGAGCTTCACGTGCAATATCCAAAGCAATTTCCACATTGTTTCTTTTGATCATGGAGATCATTGCGGAAGTTGCTCTTCCCTCGTTTCTCAATTGTCCGACACGCAAAGTGATGAATTGTGCTTTTGTGATCTCTGTGATCATTTCAGCCAATTTCTTTTGTACCAGCTGGAATGAACCGATCGGAACACCAAATTGTGTACGTTCCTTGGAATATCTCAATGCTTGATCGTAGCAATCCATAGCAGCACCCAAAGCTCCCCATGCAATTCCGAAACGGGCAGAATCCAAACAGCTTAAAGGAGCTCCTAAACCTGAACGACCCGGAAGTAAGTTTTCTTTTGGAACTTTTACGTTTACGAAGATCAATTCACCGGTAGAAGATGCGCGAAGAGATAATTTTCCATGCATTTCAGGAGTTGAAAACCCTTCCATTCCGCGTTCCACTACTAATCCGTGAATACGTCCGCTTTCATCTTTTGCCCAAACAACTGCGATATCTGCAAACGGTGCATTGGAAATCCACATTTTTGCCCCATTCAATAAGTAATGATCACCCATATCCTTGAAGTTGGTAATCATACTTCCCGGGTCAGATCCATGATCAGGTTCCGTTAATCCGAAACAACCCATCATTTCTCCCGTAGCCAACTTTGGCAAATATTTCATTTTTTGCTCTTCGGTTCCGTATTTCCAAATCGGGTACATCACCAATGAACTTTGAACGGAAGCCGTTGAACGCAAT
>CBINBC010000003.1:0-178431 GCA_966248825.1 uncultured Fluviicola sp. | reverse complement strand
TTTGATCATGTGTATATTGTTTAATTGTTCAAAAAGTTCAACAAACATGTAGTGATCAGTCGCGACTGATCACTACATGTTTAAATTCAATTATTAATCTTCGTCATCCGAATCCGGTGCTTCCGGTAATTCCAAAGCCCTTACTTCCTGAACGGCATTTCCGGCAATTCCCTTTATGGACCCGTACATATCTATCGTATTGACAATCACTTTTTCAATTTGTTTTTCACGCTGCTTCCAAATGCGTTGCATGGACCTTTTTTCGCTTTCGAGGTCGGCTTTCATTTGCGTAAATCCTTCCACAATAGCTTCCACCTGCATCCTGAAAGTCGAACTGGTCAGGAAATCGTACAACAAATGCATTTTATCGCCTTTATTCTCTTGTGCTACCAATGTACTACTGATACGGATAATTGTTTCCCGAAGCACCGTACAAAGCCCTTTGAATTCTTCATAAGTACAAATCCAGATACCGTCTTTCAGCCCCATTCGCTGCATATCAGCAGGCATTACTTCCGTTACCAGCACCCCGATATCAGCTCCCTTATCCCGGATATCTGCTTTGAATTTCTCGATCCATGAGGGAGAAAAATCCTTCGCTCTTTTGGACTCGTAGTAAATCGTACCGCAATTTTGCTGCGCACGCGTATGAACGGTTTGAAGGCAATCTCCCCCTCTTGCTCCTTTCCGAATCTCTTCAATGGTATCCATGGGAAAGTTCGCCATCAACCACTCTTCAATTGCCAGCTCCATGACTTCCCCCTGCAACTGCATGGAGCCTTGCTCCTGCTTGCGTTTCATTTCTTCCGTCAGCTTCTTTTGGTCTTCGAGCTGCTTTAGCAACTCTCTAACACGTAACTCATTACGTTCTTCTTCCGTTTTGCGGATTTTTTCCTTTTCTTCCTGGATTTGGGCATTTAATTTCCGTTGAGCTTCAGCCTCCACCGCTTCTTTCATCTCATCTTTTTCCCGCTTCAATTTTTCAATCTCCGCCTTGGTCCGGTTCAATTCCTTGATTTGTTCGGATTTTTCGTTGAGTTCTTTCTGAAGATCTGCAAATTGCTCGCCCTGCTCCTGCATCAGTTTTGTTTTCAGCTTTTCCTCCAGCGTTTTTCGTTCTTCTTTCAGTTTCTGTTCAAAACGTTCCTGGAAAAGTTCATTTTCCCGTCGTTTCTTTTCTTCGAACTCTTCCTTTTCACGAAGTAGAGAATCCTGCTTTTTCGCAAACTCATTCCGCGTCTCATTCAGTTCATTTTGGTACTTACGCTGAATTTGTTCTTCCAGCTGGTGCGCCAAAATATCATTTACATCGATTGAGGTTCCGCAATTGGGACAAGAAATCTGATTCATAACAGGTAAAAATTGAACGAACTTAAAATTACTACGATTTTGACAAATAATTCCCGATTATCCGTATCAAAAGCAAAAAAACACCCCTAATTAGCTACTTTTACTAAAAATCCGCACAATGACAGAAGGTTTACAAGAAAAACACATTCATTTTTTTGAAAATTTGCTGAAAGACCGTATCCAAACGGGAACAAGTATTGATCCAAAATACGCCTCGGATCATACGGAAGATTTTGTGTTCTACCCTGCTGTTGTTGTGAAGCCCGAAACTACAGAAGAGGTTTCCGCAATCATGAAATACTGCTATGAGAACGAACTTATCATTACACCATCAGGAGCTCGGACCGGTCTAAGCGGCGGTGCGTTGGCAAATTACGGCGGAGTTCTTTTGAGCATGGAGCGCATGAACAAGATCGTTCAAATCGACGAGAAAAACCACCAGGTAATCACCGAACCGGGAATTGTAACCGAAGAGCTTCAAAATGCGGTAAAGGCTGTCGGGTTGTTTTATCCTCCCGATCCTGCTTCCAAAGGTTCTTGTTTTATCGGCGGGAACATTGCTGAGAATTCCGGCGGACCGAAAGCAGTCAAATACGGGGTAACAAAAGATTGGGTACTGAACCTGGAGGTTGTTCTCCCGAATGGTGATGTACTTTGGACCGGTGCAAATGTCATTAAGAATGCAACCGGTTATAACCTGACCCAGCTGATCATCGGAAGTGAAGGAACGCTGGCAGTTGTTACGAAGATCGTCCTTCGCTTAATCCCTCATCCCACACATAATTTGCTTTTACTGGTTCCTTTCAGAAGCGGTGTTGAAGCTTGTGAAGCGGTCGGTAAGATTTTCATGGCGGGAATTATTCCAAGCGGATTGGAATACATGGACCGGGACGCAGTCTTATTTACAAGTCCGTATGTAGATGATGCCCCAAATATGCTCAAGGATGACCACGATGCGCATTTATTGATAGAACTGGACGGATTCAATCCGGAAGTTTTGATGCAGGAATGTGAAAAGATTATGGAGCTTGTTGAACAATTCGACATTGACGAAGTCCTTTTTGCGGAAACGGAGGCCCAAAAAGAAAGTCTCTGGCGTTTGAGAAGAAAGATCGGAGAATGTGTAAAAACGCATTCCATCTATAAAGAAGAAGATACGGTAGTTCCCAGGAATGAATTACCGAAGCTGCTAAAAAAAGTCAAAGAACTGGAACAGAAATACGGTTTCAAATCGGTTTGTTACGGTCATGCCGGAGATGGGAACCTTCATGTAAACATCATTAAAGACAACCTGGATGATGACACCTGGAACAATCAGCTTCCTCATGCAATACGTGAACTATTCACAGAAGTAGTCCGTTTGGGTGGTACTATTTCCGGGGAACACGGAATAGGTCTGGTACAGACTGCCTATATGGATTTGGCTTTTAGTGAAACAGGACTTGACTTGATGCGCTCGATCAAACAAGTCTTTGATCCGAAGAATTTATTAAACCCCGGAAAAGTAATCCCAGCGAAGAGATGAATCGTGTAGACCGTTTATTTGGCATCGTTACCCTGCTTCAATCGCGCAAATATGTAAGCGCTGAACGCATTTCTGAAAAATTTGAGATCAGTGTACGTACGGTATACAGAGATATCAAAGCAATCGGTGAAGCAGGAATTCCGGTTAGTTTCGAACCGAACAAAGGTTATTTCATTATTCCGGGTTATTTTACTCCTCCGGTTTCCTTTACGCTGGAGGAAGCTAATGCACTATTATTGTCCCAATCTCTGGTAGGAGGTTTCGGAGATCGTTCTGTGCAGACAACATTCGACAGTGCTATTACAAAGATCCGATCGGTTCTAAAACAGGTTGATAAAGAAAAAGTAGCCATACTGGATGAGAGTATTAAATTGCAGCTTCCGGAGAGGCTTACTTTCGAATTTGAATACCTGGCACAAATCCAGCATGCAATAACCGAACAAACCCAAATTAAGATCACTTATCGAAGTTTAAAAGATGAACGGCTGGAAAGGGTCATTGAACCCATCGGCTTGGTTTTCTAGGCATTTTCATGGCATTTGATAGGCTATTGTCAATTGCGCAAAGATTACCGGGATTTCAAAGTTGAACGTATAGAATCCCTCCGAAAAACCATATCTCCTTTCGAAGTAAGTGACCATATTCCGCTCAGCGCTTATAAACTTCCGGTGAATTATTAGTTCAAGGGTTGAAAAAGTTCAAAGAGTTTAAACGTTCAATTTGAACATTATTTAATCTTTTGCATGTTTAATTTTGAATAGAAAAACGGACTGCCATAGGGTTGTCAGTGACCTGCCTTTTCTTTGTATAAAAATTAAAAATCATGACAAGAAAAGAGCAATTACAAGCGCAATTAGCTGCAGAAGCAGAAACGACCCGTAAATTCATCGAAGTTTTCCCCTTCGACAAAAAAGACTTCAAGATCCATGAAAAAAGTATGAAGCTGTATGATATCTTTCTACATGTGGTTGATCTTCCTCTTTGGGCGGAAATGGCTGTTACAACTGATGAACTGGATTTTGAAAAAGCTCCTTATAACCCCAAGCAGTTGAATTCGGTTGAAGAAGCAATGACCTATTTCAATGAGTGTGTTGACAAAGGAATGAAAGCTTTAGGAAGTGCTCATGACTCAGTTTTTGATGAAAGATGGGTTCTTCGAAGCGGAGACCAGATTTATTCGGATAGTACCAAAGAAGAAATCGTGCGAGTGGCTCATAATCAAACTGTACATCACCGGGCACAATTGGGAGTCAATTACAGAATGTTGGATATTCCGGTACCTCAAAGTTATGGACCGACAGCTGACTACCCTGAATTCCAGTCATAACTCTCCGGATTTTGGACTAACCAACGCTATTGAACCAGTAGAGGCGCGATTAATCGCGCCTCTACTGGTTTTTATTATTTCTTAGCCGGAACTTATCTCAGCATATTGACATGACCTTCAGCCTCGCGGGATTTTTTGTCGCCGCCTCCTTTAGCAACAATTGTCCAGGTATAAACCCCTTCTTTTACCGGTACTTCATGGTAGGTTCCATCCCATCCGAATTCTACGTCATGTGATTCAAACATAACTTCTCCCCATCTGTTATAAACTTTGAAAGTATAATCATCCAGAACCATTCCCGGAGGAATAACCGGCTTGAAGATATTGTTGAACTCATCCCCATCCGGAGTAAATGTATTCGGTACGAATATCAGGAATTCTTCAACAAATATGATTGGTTTACAAACTTCGTTTCTACATCCTTCCGGTGAGGTAACCATCAAACAAACCTGCTGACTTCCGGCTTCAATATCTCCGTAATTAACGGTTGGGTCTTCCAGTGTTGAAGTTCCGTAAGCTCCGAAATCCCATTCATACGTAGCTGCATTCTCTGAGTTATCATAAAAATGAACCGTTGAATTGATGGTTGTAGGCTGAACAGGTGACCAGGTGAAATCCGCAATAGGATCAGGTACCACACATACGACATTCTGCATAGTTGTATCCGTTACACAGCCTTCAGCCGTAGTAATCTGTACACTGACATCGTAACATCCGACAGGAATATACTGATGTGATACAGTTGTACCTGTTCCCGTAGCGCCATCACCGAAAGTCCACTGAGCACTTGTGATCAAACCTGAAGTCCCTGCGGGGAAACTAAAGGTAGGCGTAAACGGAGAACATCCGGATGCAGGGCCTACCACGAATTCAGGACTAGGCAATGCGTAAACCTGAACTGTTACCGGCAATGTGTCGTATCTGTAACACTCGTCATGTGCAACCATCAATACCGTTTCTGATCCATTCGGAGTATAAGTATAAGATGTTCCGGTTGACAAAGTATCGTGTGTTGTTGGTGTCAACCATTCGTAGGTGTAACCAGGCAAACCATCTACTCCGGAACCAGTCATTATAACCGGTTGTCCCGGACAAGCTGATACAGGTGTTGTTACCGAAGCAACAAACGGTGGTCTTACCGTTACATCAGCACTTTGTGCATTCGATACGCACCCGTTCTGATCATAAACGGTACATGTAAACGTTGCCGGAGCAGTTAAGTTCACATTCAGGTATTGAGTTGTATCCCCCGTATTCCAAACAAAATAGTAAGGTGCAGTTCCACCTGTTGCACTTCCTGATAATGTACCGTAACCATCGTAACAGATCAGTAATCCATCTTCCGGGATAGTTCCCTGAACCAATGGCTGAGGTTGTCCGACTGTAATTGTACCAGATTGTGTACATCCGGCCGCATCCTGGATTTGGATAGTATAAGTATTTGCACAAAGGCCATTGAATGTATTTGACGGTTGGAAAGTAGCTCCGTTGTCAACACTATATCCCGTTGCAAGATTTGAATTAATCGTAATTGTACCATTGCAGTCTCCATCACACAATGCATCAGTTGCACTTGTACTGGTAATCACTAATAGCGGTGGCTCAGTGATATTAAAACTCTGAACAGCCGTGCACGAATTATCATCTGTAACTGTTAAACTGTAAGAAGCTGCACATAACCCATTCGTTGTGTTCGAACCGGTTGCCCCATTCGACCAGGAATAGCTGTATGGTGCTGTACCCCCTGCAATTGTAGCAGTTGCATCCCCATCACATACTCCAAAACAGCTCGCATCATTTGTTGCAATATTCTGAACAACTAATTGAGCCGGTTCGGTTACTATGATGTTTGTATTCACCAAACAACCGTTCGCATCCTGAACAACCGTGTTGTAAGTACCTGCGCTCAGGAACTGGACATTTGTCTGAGTTGAAAATGACGCCCCGTTATTGGTGCTATAACTGTAAGGTGCTGTTCCCCCGGACGCGTTGAAAGTAATCTCTCCGGTGTTGTTGTTGAAACATGTCAGTGCAGTTGGTGTAACGATCGCTGTAAGTGGTGAAGGCTCCGTTACCGTAACAGGATCTGTATCCGTACAACCGTTTGCATCCGTAATCGTTAAAGTATAAGTTCCTGCACAAATATTCGTAATCAGGGATGCTGCCTGAGGCGTGCCGATCGAATAACTGATCGCTCCCGTTCCTCCCGATACCGTCACCTGAAGCTGGCCGTCACATGCCGCATTACAGGTCACATTCTGAACCGCTGCCCCAATGATAATAGGTGATGCCTGGTTCGAAATCGAAACAGAAGTACTTGCCAAACAGTTGTTAGCATCCTGGATAAATACATCGTAGGCTCCTGCTGGTAAACCCGTATAAGTAGACGTTCCGCTGTAAGTGGCCCCGTTGTCGATACTGTAAGTATATGCTCCCGTTCCGCCTGATCCAGTGATCACGATCTGCCCGTTGGAAGCTGCACAGGTCTCATCCGTTGGTACCGCATTCAAGGTAACCTGGCTTGGCTGGCCGATAACCTGAACTGCAGTGATGAAACAACCGTTGTCATCCTTCACCTGAAGATCTACGTTGCCGGCACACAAGCCCTGAAGGGTCGGTGAGACATAATAGTTCAACCCATTGTCCGGACTGTAAACATATGGTGCCGTTCCGCCTGCTGCTGCAACAACGATCTCCCCGTCACAAGCATCAAAACACTGGGCATTGGTTGGTGTATAGGTTGCTGCCAGCTGTGCAGGCTCGTTTACCGTTGCTGTGCCTGTAATCTGGCACCCCGCAGCATCCTGCGTAATTAAGTCGTAAGTTCCTGCATCCAGGTTAAAGAATGATTCTATTGGAGAGAAAGTAGTTCCGTTGTCAATACTGTACTGGTATGCTCCCGTTCCACCGGTAGCTCCGATCTGGATACCTCCCGATGCGTCATTAAAACAAGCCAGGTCAAAGATCGTAGTTGCCATTGCCAAGGCAGGGGCCTGGGTAAGTGTAACGGTTGCATTTACCATACATCCGTTTACATCCGTTACAGCCAATTGATAAGTACCCGCTGCAAGTCCTGTGAATGTTGTCCCCGATTGGAAAGTGGCACCGTTATCAATACTGTATTGGTGCGCTCCCGTTCCACCGCTGACATTGATAAACTCTATTTCACCCGTGTTACCGCCGTTACAGCTGATATTGGTAAGATCTGTATCAAACTGGATCTCTGCCGGTTCATCGGTTACGAATGGGATTGTAAACACACAGTTACCGGCATCGGAAATCGTTACAACATGGGAACCAAATGCAAGGCTCGGGAAGAATCCGCTGAACTGCGATGGAGGGGTATTATCCAATTCATAACTGATCGGAAGAGCTCCGCTTACGTTCGTTACCTCGATCGTTCCATCAGGAACACCAAAACAGTTCGCATCAGTCTGGATTAAAACAATACCCTGCATCTCAACGTCATTGATCCCGAAGAATACGGACTCCGAACAGCCAAGGGCATCGACTGCGGTAATTTCATAAGCTCCTCCGTAAAGGTTGGTCCAAGTACCATTCGACTGGAAAGGACCTCCGTCCATCGAGTAAGTAAACGGACCGTTCGTTCCGTTGGCTACTACTGTAATTTCACCGTTGTTAAATCCACAGTTGGATTCTACCACAACGGTTGTATCAATTCCGAAGCCAGGAGGGTCTACCAGGTTCTGTACCGAAGTAAACTGGCATCCGTGGGCATCCTGGATAAGGATCGTGTTATTTCCTCCACAGGCTCCTGTTATCGTATTTCCTGGCTGTAAAGCACCGCCGTTCAAGGAGTATTGGTATAAAGGCGTTCCTCCTGATGCCGTGACGGTAATCGTACCATCGCAGGCTCCGTTACAGATCGGATCGGTTTTAACAAAAGTTGCTGATACCGGTGCCGGCTGCGTGATGGTAACATCCGAGTTGGTCAGACACCCGTTGGCATCTTTAACAACAACATTAATGATACCTGCACACAAACCTGTCATCGGGTTGGCAAGCGCATAGGTAATCCCGTTATTGGACGAATACTGGTAAGGGGCTGTTCCTCCTGATGCCGTAACCTGGATCTGTCCGTCGCACACTCCGTTACATGAAGCTGCTGTAGCTGTTGTTGTAAAAGTCAGCTGAGGAGGGCTTGTAATGGTAATGGTAACAGTTCCAGAACAGCCGTTCGCATCCGTAACTGTTCCCGTGTAAGTACCTGCTGTAAGGTTCGTAAAGGTATTGGATGCCTGAGCCGGACCCCCGTTTAAAGAATAAGTAAAAGGTGAAGAACCTCCTGCAACACCGATAATCACAGATCCGTTCACACCTCCGAAACAGCTCACATTGTTCTGACTCTGGATGGAGGCAACAGGTGAGTTCGAAGAAGTGATCGTAATGGATAAGTTCTTGGTACAACCTTTGCTGTCGGTAACTACAATGGTATGGGTTCCCGCTGTCAATCCGTTAAAAGTAGCACTAGCCTGGCTTGCTCCCCCATCAATGGTATAAGTATAAGGGGCCGTACCTCCGGCTGGGGCAACCGTTACCGATCCGTTATTCGCTCCGCATGTTGCCGGTGCAATAGCACTCTGTGTTAAGTTCAACACTGCAGGCTGGGTAATATTCTGGTTCAGGATAATCGTACAGTTGTTCGCATCTTTGATAGTCACTGCATACGTTCCGTTACACAAGCCTGTGAAGGTGTTCGAAGCCTGGAAAGGACCGCCGTTAATGCTGTACTGATAAGCCGGTGTACCGCCAGATGCCGCAACAGTAATGGTTCCGTTGCAGGCTCCGTTACAAGTAACGTTTACCGGGGTCAGGGTTCCGCTTAATACCGTAGGCTGGGTAATCACAACATTTGCCGTAGCAACACAGCCGGAGTTGTCGGTCATTGTAACCGTATAAGAACCCGCACCAAGGTTGGATGCCGTTTGGGAAGTTTGTCCCCCCGTCCACGAATAACTGAATGGCGCTAAACCTGTTGGTGTTGCTGTCGCTGAACCGGTGGTTGCTCCGTTGCAGGCAACGTTCGATCCTGCAGCAGTAACACTACAGCAAACAGGTCCGGGTGCAATCGTAAACGTTCCACTGGTTGTACAGCCATTTGCACCGGTGACTGTATAGCTATAATTACCATCGGGAAGGTTGGTAAAATTGGCTGTAGCGCCGGCAGTATTTGCCTCGACAACGGATCCGGTCGTGGGTCCGGATATATTGACGGTATAAGGCCCGGCACCGGCCGGGTTATTGATAATTACAGAACCATTATTGTAGTTTGCACAGGATTCGGCTGTTGGTGTAACAGTCGGTGGAGTTAAATTCGAGAAGTTAACTGTTACAGCATCATTTGCCGTAACAGTAGTTCCGTCACATCGGTTATAAGTAACTACTGAAGTATAAGTTGTTGTTCCTGTCGGACAAACGTTGATGGTATTTCCTGTACCGATTTGAGTTGCTCCCTGAAACCAGGCCACCGAGTAATTAGGTGTTCCGGTTGGTGTAAATCTCCATCCTTCAGGAGTTGATACGGTCCAGTTTGCACCTGCATTTCTACCTGGCGCAGCAATTCCCGCAGTACCTGCAGGATTTTGAATACCAATAATTGCCCGACCACCATTCCAGCCAGTACAAATATCTTTCTCCTGAACATAAATATCGATCACATTCGTAGTTTCATACAACACCATCATGGTTGTTGAAAACTGGCTGGTGTTACAACTTCCTGAGAAATGAGGCAAATTATTAAAAGACACAGCAAAAATTCGACACGGAGCAGTTCCTAATAAGTACCATTTTACAGTTCCTCCATATGACGGATCGATATCGTGATACACCCCAAAAACATCACCGGCGGCACTTAAAGCTGTACTTGGGCAACTTGCGGTAAACGACCAAGGGTTAAAGGATCCTCCTGCTGTACCTCCACCGAATTGAATGGTACCATTCGAACCAACATTAATTGTTGTGTAGTTCGTTCCATAGTAACAAAAGTTAAACGGCAAAGAAATTGGGTTTGACCAAACGTCATCCGTTCCAACCGAAACAGCTGTTCCCCCCGCTTGATTATAAGCAATCGGAGGTGTATGAGGAATGGAACTTACCGAATAGGTTGTTGTTGCACCCGTGGCAAACGGAGTTGCAGTTAAGTTCGTACATGGTGTAGAACAAGGAAGTGTTTGATCAGGACCAGCATTAATTGCCGGACATCCCGGAAATTGAGCAATGGATACTGTTGAAAACCCCAAAGTGAACAATAACAGCAGTAAACTGCAGATTGATCTGAAAGTAGTAGTTCTTTTCATAGTTATAGAGTTCTAGTTCAATGTATTGACTGTCGTTTTCATAAAGGGTTGCCTTAAGTTGTTAATTATTTATATAATTTCCAGTTGAGGCTCTACAATTATATAAATAATTGTTGGATTTCATAACTAAATACGATACGAATATTCAGTAGGATTTAAACGCATAAAAAAAGGCGTTTTAGAAAGTTCCAAAACGCCTCTTAACTAGTTAATTATATTTTTTACTAAATCCTTTTATCAAAATCAATATTGCAAGCAAAAACACCTTTTTCAGTCCTCCTACCTCAACATATTGACATGACCTTCAAACTTGCGCATCTTTTTATCATCTCCTCCTTTAGCAGTAATCGTCCAAATATAAACTCCTTCTTTTACCAATACGTCATGATAAGTTCCATCCCATCCGAATGCTACATCATGTGATTCGAACAATACTTCACCCCATCTGTTATAGATTGTAAAAGTATAGTCATCCAGAACCATTCCTGTAGGAATAACCGGTTTGAAGATATTGTTGAACTCATCTCCGTCCGGAGTAAATGTATTTGGTACGAATATCAGGAATTCTTCAATAAATACAATTGGTTTACAAATCTCATTTGTACATCCTTCCGGTGAAGTAACCATCAAACAAACCTGGTAGCTGCCTGCTTCGACATCCCCGTAGCTCACTATTGGATTTTCAAGCGTTGAAGCCCCGTAAGCTCCGAAATCCCATTCATAGGTAGCTGCATTCTCCGAATTATCATAAAAGTGTACGGTAGAACTCACAGTTGTAGGCGGTACCGGTGACCAGGTGAAGTCCGCAATAGGATCCGGGAACACGCAAGCTACATTAAGCATTGTTGTATCGACTGTACATCCGTCAACGGTTGTGATTTCAACGGATACATCATAACACCCAACCGAATCGTATGTATGAAAAATCGGAGCAGATGTTCCGCTTTCGGTTGAACCATCACCGAAGTCCCAATTTGCCCCCGCTATCAAACCTGCGGAGCCTTGTTGAAAGCTGAATTCAACAGGTAAAGGAGAACATCCTGATGCAGGATCTAATGTAAACACTGCATTCGGTAACGGCAACACATTTACAACTGCGGTTAATGTATCATAAGTAAAACATTCATCGTGAGCCACTAAAATAAGTGTATCGGTGCCTGAAGGTGCGAACGTATATGTTTCTCCTAAATCGATAGGTGTAAAATCAGGAGACGAGAACCACTGATAAACATACGGAAATCCTCCTACTCCCGGTAAACCATCCGAACCGGAAGCTGTAAAAGTAATTGTGTCACCCGGACAAGCAGTCAGGGGCGTTGTTACTGAAGCTGAAAACAATGGAATAATTCCCACATCAGCACTCATTACGTTTGCAGCTACACATCCATTCTGATCATAAACGGTACATGTAAACGTTGCCGGAGCGGTTAAGCTCACATTCAGGTATTGAGTTGTATCACCCGTATTCCACACAAAATAGTAAGGTGCCGTTCCACCTGTTGCATTAGCTGAAATCGTCCCGTTACCGTTATAACAAATCAGCAATCCGTCTTCCGGGATAGTTCCTGCAACCAATGGCTGCGGCTCACCTACTGTTACTGTCCCTGACTGGGAACAACCGGCCGCATCTTGTACCTGAACATTATATGTACCGGCACAAAGGCCATTGAATGTATTTGATGGCTGGAAAGTCACCCCGTTATCGATACTGTAACTAACTGCCAACGGAGAATTGATTGTGGCAATACCATCACAACTCGTGTTACACAAAGCATCTGTAACAGCAGTACTTGTAATCACCAATAATGGCGGTTCTGTGATACTAAAATTTTGAATAGCTGTACATCCGTTCGCATCTTCAACCGTAACATCGTAGGAACCTACACATAATCCATTCGTTGTATTTTGCCCCGTAGTTCCATTCGACCAGGTATAATCATAAGGAATTGTACCTCCTCCTGCAGTTGCTGTTGCATCTCCATCACATACTCCAAAACAGCTCGCATCATTTGTTGCTATATTCTGAACAACTAATTGAGCAGGCTCAGTTACTGTAATGATTGTATTTATTGTACATCCATGAGCATCTTTCACAACCGTATTGTAATTCCCTGCACTCAAGAGCTGAACGTTGGTTTGGTTATTGAACGAAGCCCCGTTATCTGTACTATAACTGTAAGGTGCTGTTCCTCCGGATGCGTTAAAGGTAATCTCTCCGGTGTTGTTGTTGAAACATGTCAGTGCAGTTGGTGTAACGATCGCTGTAAGTGGTGAAGGCTCCGTTACCGTAACAGGATCTGTATCCGTACAACCGTTTGCATCCGTAATCGTTAAAGTATAAGTTCCTGCACAAATATTCGTAATCAGGGATGCTGCCTGAGGCGTGCCGATCGAATAACTGATCGCTCCCGTTCCTCCCGATACCGTCACCTGAAGCTGGCCGTCACATGCCGCATTACAGGTCACATTCTGAACCGCTGCCCCAATGATAATAGGTGATGCCTGGTTCGAAATCGAAACAGAAGTACTTGCCAAACAGTTGTTAGCATCCTGGATAAATACATCGTAGGCTCCTGCTGGTAAACCCGTATAAGTAGACGTTCCGCTGTAAGTGGCCCCGTTGTCGATACTGTAAGTATATGCTCCCGTTCCGCCTGATCCAGTGATCACGATCTGCCCGTTGGAAGCTGCACAGGTCTCATCCGTTGGTACCGCATTCAAGGTAACCTGGCTTGGCTGGCCGATAACCTGAACTGCAGTGATGAAACAACCGTTGTCATCCTTCACCTGAAGATCTACGTTGCCGGCACACAAGCCCTGAAGGGTCGGTGAGACATAATAGTTCAACCCATTGTCCGGACTGTAAACATATGGTGCCGTTCCGCCTGCTGCTGCAACAACGATCTCCCCGTCACAAGCATCAAAACACTGGGCATTGGTTGGTGTATAGGTTGCTGCCAGCTGTGCAGGCTCGTTTACCGTTGCTGTGCCTGTAATCTGGCACCCCGCAGCATCCTGCGTAATTAAGTCGTAAGTTCCTGCATCCAGGTTAAAGAATGATTCTATTGGAGAGAAAGTAGTTCCGTTGTCAATACTGTACTGGTATGCTCCCGTTCCACCGGTAGCTCCGATCTGGATACCTCCCGATGCGTCATTAAAACAAGCCAGGTCAAAGATCGTAGTTGCCATTGCCAAGGCAGGGGCCTGGGTAAGTGTAACGGTTGCATTTACCATACATCCGTTTACATCCGTTACAGCCAATTGATAAGTACCCGCTGCAAGTCCTGTGAATGTTGTCCCCGATTGGAAAGTGGCACCGTTATCAATACTGTATTGGTGCGCTCCCGTTCCACCGCTGACATTGATAAACTCTATTTCACCCGTGTTACCGCCGTTACAGCTGATATTGGTAAGATCTGTATCAAACTGGATCTCTGCCGGTTCATCGGTTACGAATGGGATTGTAAACACACAGTTACCGGCATCGGAAATCGTTACAACATGGGAACCAAATGCAAGGCTCGGGAAGAATCCGCTGAACTGCGATGGAGGGGTATTATCCAATTCATAACTGATCGGAAGAGCTCCGCTTACGTTCGTTACCTCGATCGTTCCATCAGGAACACCAAAACAGTTCGCATCAGTCTGGATTAAAACAATACCCTGCATCTCAACGTCATTGATCCCGAAGAATACGGACTCCGAACAGCCAAGGGCATCGACTGCGGTAATTTCATAAGCTCCTCCGTAAAGGTTGGTCCAAGTACCATTCGACTGGAAAGGACCTCCGTCCATCGAGTAAGTAAACGGACCGTTCGTTCCGTTGGCTACTACTGTAATTTCACCGTTGTTAAATCCACAGTTGGATTCTACCACAACGGTTGTATCAATTCCGAAGCCAGGAGGGTCTACCAGGTTCTGTACCGAAGTAAACTGGCATCCGTGGGCATCCTGGATAAGGATCGTGTTATTTCCTCCACAGGCTCCTGTTATCGTATTTCCTGGCTGTAAAGCACCGCCGTTCAAGGAGTATTGGTATAAAGGCGTTCCTCCTGATGCCGTGACGGTAATCGTACCATCGCAGGCTCCGTTACAGATCGGATCGGTTTTAACAAAAGTTGCTGATACCGGTGCCGGCTGCGTGATGGTAACATCCGAGTTGGTCAGACACCCGTTGGCATCTTTAACAACAACATTAATGATACCTGCACACAAACCTGTCATCGGGTTGGCAAGCGCATAGGTAATCCCGTTATTGGACGAATACTGGTAAGGGGCTGTTCCTCCTGATGCCGTAACCTGGATCTGTCCGTCGCACACTCCGTTACATGAAGCTGCTGTAGCTGTTGTTGTAAAAGTCAGCTGAGGAGGGCTTGTAATGGTAATGGTAACAGTTCCAGAACAGCCGTTCGCATCCGTAACTGTTCCCGTGTAAGTACCTGCTGTAAGGTTCGTAAAGGTATTGGATGCCTGAGCCGGACCCCCGTTTAAAGAATAAGTAAAAGGTGAAGAACCTCCTGCAACACCGATAATCACAGATCCGTTCACACCTCCGAAACAGCTCACATTGTTCTGACTCTGGATGGAGGCAACAGGTGAGTTCGAAGAAGTGATCGTAATGGATAAGTTCTTGGTACAACCTTTGCTGTCGGTAACTACAATGGTATGGGTTCCCGCTGTCAATCCGTTAAAAGTAGCACTAGCCTGGCTTGCTCCCCCATCAATGGTATAAGTATAAGGGGCCGTACCTCCGGCTGGGGCAACCGTTACCGATCCGTTATTCGCTCCGCATGTTGCCGGTGCAATAGCACTCTGTGTTAAGTTCAACACTGCAGGCTGGGTAATATTCTGGTTCAGGATAATCGTACAGTTGTTCGCATCTTTGATAGTCACTGCATACGTTCCGTTACACAAGCCTGTGAAGGTGTTCGAAGCCTGGAAAGGACCGCCGTTAATGCTGTACTGATAAGCCGGTGTACCGCCAGATGCCGCAACAGTAATGGTTCCGTTGCAGGCTCCGTTACAAGTAACGTTTACCGGGGTCAGGGTTCCGCTTAATACCGTAGGCTGGGTAATCACAACATTTGCCGTAGCAACACAGCCGGAGTTGTCGGTCATTGTAACCGTATAAGAACCCGCACCAAGGTTGGATGCCGTTTGGGAAGTTTGTCCCCCCGTCCACGAATAACTGAATGGCGCTAAACCTGTTGGTGTTGCCGTGGCTGAACCGGTAGCCGTACCCCCACAAATTACATTTGACGCAGCAGCTGTTACCCCACAACAAACAGGTCCGACTCCAATAGTAAAAGTTCCCGTTCTTGTACATCCGTTTGCACCCGTGACAATATAGTTGTAATTACCATCAGGAAGGTTGGTAAAATTGGCAGTTGCTCCGGCAGTATTTGCCTCAACAACGGATCCGGTTGCCGGTCCTGAAATACTTACCGTATACGGTCCGTTACCTACCGGGTTATTGATAATTACGGAACCATTATTATAGTTTGCACAGGATTCGGCTGTTGGAGTCACTGTTGGAGCTGCTAACGTTCCGTTCGTAACTATTACCTGGTCTGTTGCCGTATTTCCACATTGATCAGTTGCTGTAACCGTATAGGTTGTGGTAGTAGCAGGAGAAACAGTTACAGGAGTTCCTGTTCCGGCTCCATTATTCCACGTAAGGGTTACAGTACCTGTTCCCCCTGATGAAGTTGCCGAAATCGGCACGCTTCCACCGGCAGTGCATATCAGAGCATCGGCACTGGCGACGGTTGTCAATGGATTACCATCAATAATATTCACAACTGCCGCACCTGGGACGCATACCGTTTCCGGGTAATTACAGATCAATGTTTCTGTTCCTTCGGTAATACCATCCAACGTGACGTTCACAGGGATTGTAACAGAAGTTTGACCGGCAGGGATAGTTATCGTGGTAGGTAATGCTGCATAGTCAACCCCTGAAGTTGCAGTACCTGTCCAGGTCACATTGAAAGAAAAGTTTGCTGCCTGTGCTGTTGGTATTGAGAAAGTCATCGTATTGTTATTACAACCTTCCGGAAAAATACCTGGCCCTGCCCCACTTGATGTAACAGATGAAACAGGTGGGTTACCAACGGCAAATAAACCGTTTTGCTGAACAAATACCCAGGAATCATAAATTTGGTCACCTCCGTCTGCAATCATCAAACGAATATGATAGGTTTGACACGCTTGTACAGCTCGTGAAGCTGTTAATTGAACAGTATAACCATCCATGACGTTGTTATTGTTCAATGTTTCATTATTCCGATAAGAACCGGTATTTGTAAAATTATTGATATTGTCGATTGTAACCGGAGTTGCAGGGGGAAGTACTGCAATGTTTGTGGGTGTACCAATTCCCGGACCGCTGATAAAAAATGCAAAAGCATCGTTGTACCCGGAATTTACGAATTCATTGTATTCTTCCGACCCAAACACGTAGTTTACACTGATGTTATTTGTAATAGGAACAAAGTCGAACTCCAAAATAATACCATCTCTGGCAGTGGCACCTGCAATTGTATTCAATTCAGGAATGGTTACTCCATTATTATCCGAAGATCTAAAGGTTCCCGGCCCACCCTGAAGTGCATTTGAAGTATTCACATACCCGGTACTCATTACGATACCTGAATTCATAGACGCACCGAGACCAGCGGATGTACCTCCTCCAAACTGAGCAATAGCCCCGGCATCACCGGTAAGAGTCACATTTGAAAATGTAATTCCCGGACCACATATAGCTGCTACATAAGCATTTGCAGTAGATTGGGTTAATGTTATTTGTCCATACGCGGTAAAATGTCCAAATAAAACCGTGAGTAAGCATGCAAAACCGATGCTAACTGATTTAAAAGCAGTAGATATCTTCATAGTCATGGTGTTTTGGTATAAATTAGAACATGTTGTTCTTGCCGGTAATCTTATCCTTTATTTATAATTAATTTTTCAAATAATTTAAAATCCAAACTTTCTGTTTCTTCTTTGCTTTGTAGTCATTAAAGGTCTTAGAGGCCAATTCCTGATCCAATGAATACAAGATAACCACATAGTAATAATTGTTTGACTCGTTAATAACCAGGTAAGATCCAGGGTATTCACTCAGGTTTTTGGAAAGCATCTGATCCGCATTCTGCCTGTTCGAGAACACTCCCGTAATAACGTAGAATCCATCCGGAGACTGGCTCTTATCCAGATTCACGAAGCTGTATCCTTTTGCAACCGGAATAACTTCAGGGGTGGTAGTAACCCTCGGTTTTACGGTGTCAACAGGAACAGGTTTTTCTACCTTAGCCAAATTCGCCAAAGAATCCTTTTCTCTTTGTAATCGATCCTTCTCAGCTCGTTCTTCCAATAAACGTTTCAACTGATTTTCCAGGTCATCCTTCAATCTTTGAACCGAATCTCGCTGTTTTGCCGCCAAATCATCAGTTACGCGAACTTCTTTCTCTACTACCTGAATTTCTTTCTCGCGTTTTCCTTTAAAGGAGAATCCTAAGAATAGTTCATGGTTCATTCCTGTATTGTATGTCTTGATAGAACCGATCAATAATTCATAGCTGTAGCCTACTCTCAGGAAATCAAAAACACGGACCCCTGCATTAAATTGAACAGCATAATCCGATTTATAAGTCGCAGAAGCCCAAATCATATCGTTATACATTGCCATTACTGTCCCATCATATTGAAAAGGAACATTCGGCATGTATCTCGCAACAACGTTCGGACGGATAATGAATTTTTCCGTTACATGGAAATCATATTCCAACGACATCATATAATGCCGCTCCAACTGATAATATCCACGGCTTTTTTCACGGGCATATTTGACTTTTCCACCGATAATCTGGGGAACAGAAATACCAATTCTCAAATCTTTCCAGTTATACATTAATCCCACATTCATATCGAAAGTAGGGGCTGTTGGTCTCAATCCCGTTAAATAAGGATCGTCGATATCCTGAGCATTTATTTGGTTATAATCAATGCGATTATCCAATACACCCGCAGAAACTCCGAAACGGATATTGTTATTTTCATTGATTTTCAATTTATAGCTGTAATTCAGGCTAGACATTAGCTGCTGCTGAATTCCCTGGTTCTGATGCGCAACGATCAGTCCCAATCCCATATTTCCTTTCGCTATCGGACCTTCAACTGTAAGGTAATTATTTACAGCTGTAGAACCAAAGGACGAATAACGTTGATTGCGAACGAAACTTGCGTTGACATAATCACTTGCTCCTGTAGAAGCCGGATTGTAGACAAATGGATTTATCAGGTAATGGTTATAGAACGGAACTTGTTGTCCATATATACTCCCCCAGCAAAAACAAAGACAAAGTAGTAGTAGTTTATTCATTTCCTAATAATGTAATTGTTCCTTTATATTCTTCTTCTGTTCCGCCCTTCATAACAACATAGTAATAAGTTCCATTCGGTAATTTAGAACCATTAAAACTACCATTCCAATCATTCTTATAGTCTTCGCTCTCATAAAGAACTTTACCATATTGATTAAACACTTTCACAGTTGTCATTGGGAAAAATTCAACCCCTGTAATATTCCAGGTATCATTGATATTATCATTATTCATGGTAATGACATTTCGAATATTAAACTCGATCGGGTCCATAACAGTTATTAGAACCGAGTCTCCTCCGAAACATCCATTTGCATCAATCACATAATACCAATAAGCCGTTGTTAAAGAAGGTGTTGCCACGGGACTTGCACTTGTAGAATCTGAAAGCGTTGCCCCCGGCATCCAAATACCTGTAACGCCGCCGGAACCATTTAAGGTAATTGATTCTCCCAAATAAATAGATGTATCGTTACCCGCATCGGCTACAGGCAAAGGCAGCATGGTTATTGCAACCTGATTAGAAACGGCAGGCGGACAAACACCATTCAATGCGGTTACCTGGAACAGAACATCCTCTATTATTGAAAAAGTGGTATAATCTATCGTATCGGAATTTGCTATAGTCTGCCATGTCACTCCATTGTCAGTTGAATACTCCCAAAATAAAGAATCAGCCGCCGATCCGACCAGGTGCAGATCTTCAACCTGGTACTCACAAACACTTCCGCTTTGGTTCAGAACTCCAACAACCGGTGCCGAATCTAATTTGATAATGGCCGTATCCGAATAATAATCCGGGCAGAAACCTCCTTCCAACAGAGCTCGATACATCGTTGTTACACTTTGCCCCGTATAATCGTATGAAGTACTTGCACTACTCGGAATCGGAGTCCAGGTTGTTCCCCCATTCGTTGATAAATCCCAATTCAGAACAGGAGTAGTCATACCCGTCATGTTTAGAATTCCGGTAACAGCCGAAGCACAAACGGTATCGGAAGGTCCGATAGTCGGCTGAACAGGTAATGGCTGAACATAAATAATGGCTGTATCCGAAACTACGTCCGGACATTGGCCGCCTTCGGTAATCATTCGGTAATAAGTAGTCTGGGTAATATTGGTGTATCCCAAACTTGTAGGATTACTTCCGGTACCTGTCCAGGTAACTCCGTTATCTATCGAATATTCCCAATTCAATATCGGACCGAAAGCACCTGTTGCAGTTATAAAACCTGTAGCATTGGTAATACACAAAGAATCACTTCCCACAAGTACGGTAGGTGCATAAACCGGATCCACATAGATCATTGCCGTATCGGAATAAGCATCCGGACAAATTGCTCCATCTACGAGCACCCGGTAAATTGTTGTACTGGTAAGCCCGGTGTAATTATAAGTCGTAAGTGTACTTGCAAAATTTGTCCAGGTCCCGCCTCCATTCGTAGAGTATTCCCATTGTATAGGAGTTTGGCTATTCCCGGAAAGCGTGAGTAAACCAGTGGCCATGTTTTCGCATAAAGAATCTGATCCGGAAATGGTTCCTGCAACCGGAGGCGCCTGAACAGATACGGTGGCATAAGCAGAGATTGCATCCGGACAATATCCACCATCAATCAATACATGGTACTGCGTATTCTGCGTTACATTAGAATATGCGTACGAAGGTGTTGTTACCGCCGGCGCTATCGGCGTCCAGGTTGTTCCGCCATTCGTGGAAGACTCCCAACCGGTGATTGTTCCGTAAGACCAACCTGAAAGCGACAATGTTCCTGCATTTGCCCCTTCACAAACAGTAATATTTGAAGTTACGGTTCCGGGAACAATCGGACAGTCATTCTGAACGGACCACAACAATGTATCGTTCAAATGATTCACATCACCTGGCCTGGAAACCCATACTTTTACTATATGTGCACCACAAGCTGACAAATCTGCTTTTTGGGAAAAACTGAAGTTCCAGGAAGCTCCAGCTGTCAAATTGGAAGATAAAGGCTGATTTACAACCGTTCCCCCATCAATACTGTAGTATACCTGGATGGTATTGGAAGTCATGGTTGTTGCGGAATTATTGTTAACCAAAACAGTTACCGTCTCTATATTCGACAATGAACAACCGGAATTTGGAGAGAAGTGATTTTGTAACCAAACGTCCTGAGCTCTTGTTATGGAAGAAAATCCGGCAAGTATGGTCAACAAAAATAAGTATCGACGAAACATAAGGTATACGTGTTGATAAGCAGTATTATATTGAAATTTCTAACGTTATCCAGATCGAAATTAACAGTTTTTTAAATGTTATCCAAATGCACAATGTGTACATTTACGTCGAAAAAGGGTATTTGGTTTCCAAAAGCCGGATACAATCCAGCAAACCCCTTGTTTCAGTGTACATATTATAACTGATGTTCAATGATTTGTCAAAAAAATTTCACAAAGCAAATTCCATTATTGATTTTATTAACAATTTCATTTCACCTGTTTTCTCAACGTGGAGAACTGGATGCTAAATCGTTTTTAGACTCGATTCAGAACAAACAGAACCAGTTATTGGACGTTCGCACTCCGGAAGAGTATAATCAGGGGCATATTGAAGGTGCTTTTCAGGCTGATTGGAACAATTTCGAACAATTCAAGGAGCGGACAGCTTCGTTAGACAAACACAAACCACTATATGTTTATTGTTTAGCGGGTTCCAGAAGTGCTGCAGCGCAAAAGTGGCTGATCAAAGAGGGATTTGAAACAGTGATTAATCTTCGTGGCGGCATAAACGCCTGGAACCTGGAAGACCTGCCTGTTTCCGGCAAAAAGGAAGTCAAAGCAATTTCGCTATCCGAGTTTCTGACTTCTCTTCCAAAAGACAAAACGGTACTTGTGGATGTTGGAGCAGAATGGTGCCCGCCCTGCAAAAAGATGAGTCCAATTGTTACAGAAATATCAACGCAGTATTCTGTAGTCTATGTCGATGGAGGAACTCAAACACAATTAGCCAAGGATCTTCGAGCAAATGCATTTCCAACGTTTATTGTCTATAAAAACGGAATGGAAGCAGGACGTATTACAGGAGTTTGTTCGAAGGAGGATCTGAAGCGTTTACTGGAGTAAAGGGCTTACAAAGTGAAAGAACAGTAATGTACCAGGAATATCATTTCATGATATCATGATTTCGTTATATCACGAATGCGTAATACCGATTGACACTCATATGTAAATTCTCTTTTTGTTATTTACCGAGTAACCCGATAGCTTCTTCCCTATCTCTCCAAATCTCTTCCAAAGTCATTTGAAAAGCAGGATTCCTGGTCAGCCATCCCTGTAAATAATGCTTGTGGATCATTATTTTCCAATCAACTACCTGGTTCGGATCAATACGCTGTTCCCGAACAATTTTCGGAGCAATTACTTCCATTCGATTAGAACCATCTGTATAATCGAATCGTTCCCCCTGAAAACGGAGATAACAATGACATTCGGGGATGTTCGGATAATTTTTATCCGCAAAAAAACCACTTAATAGGGAATGTGTTTCTTCATTCATCAGGAAAATACCGGCTATCAATTCCACTTCGGGGTGACCGTTTTCTAATGCCAGGGAAGCAAGCAAAGCATGTTTGGAAGAGCAGGTACCTTTCATCTCCGAAAGTACCAACCCAAAATCTTCGCGATTAGCATTCCGGCCGTAAGGAAGTTTAGCAATAAAATTACAGGCTTCTTTGAAGGAAGTGATTTTCAGTTCACGAAGACGTGAAGAATAAATCTGATCGGATGAAAGTTCAAAGTCTAACATTCAATTATGAATTGGGTAATTATCAATTATCAAGCAGGTTCTCTTGATAATTACGTCATTGATCATTCATAATTAGAATCACATTCCCGGCATTCCGCCGCGCATTCCTTTCATTTGCTTCATCATTCCCATCATATTCTTCGGATTACTCATCATTTTCATCATCTTCTTCGTATCCTCGAATTGTTTCAGTAGTTTATTCACCTCCTGGATATTTGTCCCGGAACCCGCAGCAATGCGGTTTTTGCGCTGACCATTCATGATGGAAGGGTTTGCACGCTCTTTAGGTGTCATGGAATAAATAATAGCTTCAATATGTTTGAATGCATCATCCTGGATATCCACATCCTTGACAGCCTTTCCCATTCCGGGAATCATCCCCATCAAATCTTTTACATTCCCCATTTTCTTGATCTGCTGGATCTGTCCTAAGAAGTCATTGAAATCGAACTGATCTTTTTGAATGCGTTTCTGTAGTTTGCGGGCTTCTTCTTCGTTGAATTGTTCCTGAGCGCGTTCTACCAATGAAACAACATCACCCATTCCTAAAATACGATCGGCCATACGCTTTGGATAGAATACATCCAATGCGTCCATCTTCTCACCTGGACCTACAAATTTGATTGGCTTATCTACTACTGTTTTGATTGACAATGCAGCTCCCCCGCGTGTATCACCATCCAACTTGGTCAAAACAACCCCGTCAAAATTGATGCGGTCGTTAAATGCTTTCGCTGTATTGACTGCATCCTGCCCTGTCATGGAATCCACTACAAACAATGTTTCCGTTGGCTTGATCGCTTCTTTTACACGGGCAATCTCGTCCATCATTGCCTGGTCAATTGCCAAACGCCCGGCAGTATCGACAATCACCACGTTAAAGCCTTTGCTTTTGGCATGATTGATTGCTTCGGTAGCAATTTTAACCGGATCTTTTTCTTCTTTATTGGAGTAAACCTCGATACCAAGCTGTTCACCCAGAACGTGCAGCTGGTCGATAGCAGCAGGACGGTAAACGTCACAAGCAACTAACAATGGCTTCTTATTCTTTTTTGTCTTGAGGTAGTTTGCCAATTTTCCGGAGAAAGTTGTTTTACCCGATCCCTGAAGACCTGACATCAAAACAATTCCGGGATTTCCCTGGATTTGAATCTCGCTTTCATTTCCACCCATCAATTCTACCAACTCTTCGTGGCAGATCTTTACCATTAACTGGCTCGGGGAAATAGCAGTTAATACATTTGCGCCCATTGCCTTGTCTTTCACACGAACGGTGAAATCTTTGGCAGTCTTAAAATTCACATCGGCATCCAATAAGGCTCTGCGAACCTCTTTCAATGTTTCTGCTACGTTAATTTCAGTAATTTGTCCTTGTCCTTTCAGGACTTTAAAGGCGCGTTCAAACTTATCGGTAAGATTATCAAACATGCTATTGAGCGATTTTTTTGGAATACAAAGATAAGACTAATTGAAAATGTAAAATTGAAAATTGAAAAGGAATTACATAATTTATCAAAAGATTCCTTCAATTAAAATCTTTTCAATTGTCCTATTATCAATTTTCCATTCAAAACTTTACCAGAGCACTGTATCCAACTAATCCAAGCGACTGGGTCATCACTCCGCCTATAAATGTTGAATCATTGATAAAAGAGAGCGACCCGGCCAAACGATAACTGTTCACACTTTGCGGATGGTTCTTCATATTCATGTAAGTCAATCGCCTTTTATTGCTTCCACTTGCATCCATCACCCACCAATCAGCTCCCTGTAATTGCCCGGGAAAAATATCGCAGTTCGCCCCGGTCATGTAAACAATCTTTTGCCCGTTTGGCGTATAGGTCGGTGACTGAGAAAAGCTTTCTGTTGTCAGTTTCGTGGTATTCCCGCTTGCCAGATCTATGCGGTAAATGGGAGTTGCTACCAAGTTATGTGATTCGAAAGTACTGTAAACCAATATGTCCGTTTTCGAAGGGCTGATGCTTTCCACTTCTCCTCCGGCCAGTTCATTTCCAGGCTGATATGTTCGAATATTGGAGAAAACCGGGTTTGGATTCCAACTCACATCCGCAACTTTGAACACATAAGCACCGGCGGCTAAGTTTAGATCCAGGAAAACCGGCGCCTGAATACGTTCTGTCCAGGCAAACATGGTACCATCGTTTGAAATTGCCCCGTGAATGATCCCGTGATTATAATCATTCGGAAAATTAGTCATCTGCCAGGCCTGGCTTCCATCCCGTTTAATGATCCATAGATCGGTATAAGCCCCGTAGCCGGGAATAGCATCCTCGGGAGTTCGCGTATGACCACTTTCGGCAACATAGTCGGTTTTTTCAATATAACAGTACAAATATTGTCCGGTCGGATCCCATTCTTCTGCCCATTGATGCCTGTCAGGATCCCAACCCGGATAGGTCAGCTGTACCTCTCCGCTCCCATCGTAATTGGAAATATAAATCTTGTATGTTCCGTCTCCATCCGGCTTATTGTAAGCCACACTGTTTGTCGCCTGGTTATAAATCACTCCCATTGCGTTTTCCTTATACACTTCCATTGAGGCGTAGCTGGCTCCGTCATTGTCGGGATCAACGGGTTTCTTTTTGCAGGAATTGAGAACAAAACCTGTAATTAATAAGGTGTAAAGAATTGTAGTAGTTTTCATAGAACAGGCTTAGAATGAAACGAATATTTTACAAGTAGGCGTGCGATTAATCGCACGCCTACTTTAACTATTATTGATTCTTTAACCCCAGCTTCGAATTTTTCCGGCTATACAGGAAATAAATCACCAAGCCCACAGCCAGCCAAATCACAAATGCGATCCAGTTGCGAAGTTCGATCTGGCTCATCATGTATAAACAGGAAAGTAATCCAAGAAGCGGAATTAATGACAAGTTTTTCCGGATGGTTACGATAGTAATAAATAAAGTGAACAAAATGAAGATCCAGGTCGGTATCTTATGCGCAAAATGAGAAAAACCACTATTATATAATCGTTTACCGGTAATACCTATCGGTTTTAATGCATTTTCAATGTCAATTTTTGGTCCCTGCGCATAGTAGCTCTCCAAATCAGAATCCATCAATTTAAATCCTTTTTCATCGTATCCTTCCAGGAAACGGACCAACTTTTCTTTGGTTTCAGAATCTAATTCGGCAACGGTTTCCGCACCGGATCTGCTTTTGATTCCCTTCAGGGATGTTTTCAGATCGATTTTCGGGGCCTGCTCAAAATAAGCCAACAAATCGGAGCCTAAACGCTCCAATCCTTCTTTGTCGACTGCAGCAACCATTTTATTCAATTGCGCCGATTCGGCTTCCGATAAATCCACTATCAGGTCTTTGGTTTCTTTGAGTTCCGATTCGTTTTTCAGGAAAGCCATGAGCTCACTTTTATATTGAATAAACCCGAAAACAATTCCTCCGACTACCAGGAATGGCAATACATATTTTCCGTTGACATAAGGTGTACGGAACTTCCCTCGCGGAATATCCGTTTTGTTCTGCAGGATCAATACTCCGCCGCAAACCAATACGAAAGCAAATAAAGTACCGATACTGCAAAGATCTGTGACCATTGTCAAATTCATGAACAAAGCCGGAACTGCAACTACAAACCCAACAACAACTGTTGCAAATGAAGGTGTTTTGTATTTCGGGTGAACTTTGGAAAATTTCTTAGGCAGCAAGCCATCACGACTCATTGACATCCAGATACGCGGCTGTCCCATTTGGAAAACCAACAGAACGGAAGCCATCGCAATAACAGCAGAAACCGCAATAATTCCCGACATCCATTTCAGATCGATTTCACGGAAAACGAATGCAAGCGGGTCACCTACCCCTAACAGCTTGTAATTCACCAATCCCGTCAGGATCAATGAAATGACAACATACAAAATGGTACAAATAATGATTGCCCACATCATTCCACGCGGAAGATCGCGCTGCGGATTTTCACATTCTTCGGCAGTAGTAGAAATTGCGTCAAAGCCTATATAGGCAAAGAAAACGGCAGAAACTCCTTTTAAAATACCTGAAACTCCGTTCGGTGCAAATGGACTCCAGTTTTCAGTATCTACATAAAATATCCCGACAGCAATTACCAAGAGGATTATTGCCAGCTTAATAACTACCATTACGTTGCTGGCATTCCGACTCTCTTTCATTCCGCGATATACCAGCCAGGTAATCAATACAATGATAAATAAAGCCGGCAAGTCAAAAATAATGTGGAAATTAAAAATAGTCGGAGACGTTTTCCAGGCTGTATAAGCTGCCTGCAGGCCGCTATCCAGATTCTCAATACTCTTACCTCCCTGCATCAGGGCATATGCTTCATCGTAGCCGTTGTGAGCTGTCAGGTAATCTGTTTGTATCCATTGCGGAAGGTGAATATTCAACCCTTCAAGCATCCCCGTAAAATAGTCACTCCAACTGATAGCCACGGTAATATTCCCGATAGCATATTCCATGATGAGGGCCCAGCCAATTACCCAGGCAATGATTTCTCCGAAAGCGACGTAAGAATAAGTGTATGCAGATCCGGCAACCGGTACCATGGATGCAAACTCGGCATAGGCAAAAGCTGCAAATCCACAAGCAACTGCCGTGAAAATAAATAGAAAGATCACTGCCGGACCACCGTTTGAACTAGCTTCACCGATCGTAGAGAAAATACCGGCCCCAATAATAGCCGCAATTCCAAAAGCCGCCAGGTCACGTACTTTCAAATGTTTTCCGAGTGACTCATGACCGTCAGACTGACCTGATTGTGTCGATGCAAGAATGTCCTGGACAGTTTTTTTACGGAAGAGGGAATTTTGTTTCATAGTATTTTGCAAGGGAAACAAAAATAAGAAAAAGCTTCAGCTTTTGATAACTGGCAAACGTTAGAGCGGCCAGAATTTATCCAAACCCAACAAAACAAAAAACTTTTCCCTCTATTTTTTACCCTTAGAAGCTTCAGCTTTTATTCTGCAAAACGTAAGTACCTTGATTTATTTGAATCGATAAATCTTTAGTCGAAGGTTACAGATAATCTGCCGGATTCATTACTTTTACAGCTGGTTACCTAAAAAGCCTATTATGTTAAAACAGACTTTCATTCTAACTTACCTATTATCGCTATCTGTTTCGGGTGCTTTATTTGCTCAAACCAAAACGGACTTCAATAACTACAGAACACTTCTTTCCAATGGCTCGATTCCGGATGACATTCGACTTTCCACCTCTGAAAAAGTGGAGCGTGACATGCAGATAAGCCGTCCTGAACTTGCTTCTTCCGTAAAACGCAAATTCTATGTCGGGATCCACACTTCCATTGATAGAATCCTTCAATCGGAAGATTGTGTGTTTGGAGACCCGATTTCGACTTACGTAAAAGACATTGCCAAGAATTTATTAAAAGGTGATGCGGAAACTTTTAGCCAGTTGCGTTTTTATACCTTAAAATCCAATGAAACGAATGCATTTTCTACCGATCAGGGAATTATTTTCGTAACAACCGGATTAATATCACAGGTTAGTTCAGAAGCCCAGATTGCTTATGTACTTGCTCATGAAATAGCACATTATAAACGTAAACACGTATTGGAACGATTCAAACAAAACGTTAACCTGAAAAATGCAGACTACTACGAATTAAGCACATACAGTAAGGAGCGTGAATTAGAAGCAGATGCCGATGCAATAGAACTTTACAAAAAAGCCGGGTACGACGAAGCGTTGATCGAACCCACTTTCGATGTGTTGATGTATTCTTATCTTCCGTTTGACGAAGTCAGAATCCCGGAAAACTTTTTCAACTCTAACGAATTCTACCTGCCCGATTTCAAATTCCCAAAAGAAGTTTTTGCAATTACCGCAGAAGAAAACTATAACGACAGCAAAAGTTCCCATCCCAATATTTCCAAAAGGAAAAAACAGGTTTTGGACGTACTTGAAAAAGGCAACGGCTGGACAGGAAGTCCAACTATTTTAGGTGCAGACCGTTTCAATGAGATTCGCACTATAGCCCGCTTTGAATCGGTTAGAAACAGTATTATTTCCCTGGATCTGACGAATGCTTTGTATTCCATTTACATCCTCGAAAAAGAATTTCCGCAGTCGAATTACCTCATTTCCATGAAAGCAAAAACCTGGCTGGCACTTGCACAGACCAAGTCTCAGAGCATGTCCAAACCTTATGAATCGCGTAAGCATAAGGAAGGTGAAATAGCCGTGCTTCACTCCATGCTAAAGAAAATGGATAAACTGGAGCTTGCTTCCATTGCGCTCAGACAAATCTACGATATCCGTGCTGCTCAACCTGCAAACCAGGAAATCCAGGCAATCTACGACCGAATGGTTGAAACAGCTGCTAACACGAAACAATTCTCCCTGGAGGCCTTTTCAAAGTTCAATTATCAACAGGCGGTTCAGCGCAACAAATCCTACAATGATTCGATTGCTAAAATCCCGGTTGACAGCTTGTCGAAAACAGCTCCACCAGCAGCAAACGAATCAAAATACGACAAGATTAAGAAAAAAAGATCGGTAGACGGAAACATTGACCTGCAGGTTTTTGATTCAACCACTTATTACCTCTATGGGATGCAGGATATTATGTCGGACAGCAGCTTTGTAAAAACTTTTAAGGAATTTCAGAACAAATCCTCGAATAGTTCGAACAATAAAGAAAACAACTCGAAGTTAATTCCGGCAATACCTGATCTGAAGAATAAAAGCATAGCCTTGGTTGAACCGGATGTGGAAATTTTAGAATCATCCAAAAAGACTGTAAAAGTTTCTGAGTCTATCAAAGCCAATGCCACGGAACTGGTTATTGCAGAGGCGGCAGACAACGGATACAATATGAATACGGATAATGCTCCTAATGATTTGACCATCGAAGGTATCCAGGCTTTTACATTCCTGAAAACAGCACTAACTCAAACGAAAGGATATTCCAAAGTAAACTTCTTCCCTGTTGATTATACAGAATTGCAGAGCATGGCTAAGAAATACAGTTCCGATGTGATCATGATCCCGAGCATCCTTTACATCGACAGTAAGAAAAGCGCACCGATGGATATTGCGAAACCCGTTATTGCAACCTGGTATGTTCCGCCTATGGCGATGATCCTTTTGACCGGAAAACTGCTTGACTCACAAAAAACAGCGATCCAATTCGTCGGAGTGGACCTGAAGAACGGTCATGCTGACCAATCCAGTATTTACATGATCAGTGGAAGACCGTCTAAACTTTTGCTGGGGTCTAAAATTTACGAAATTTTCAAATCAACTAACTAAAATCACATGTTAAGAATAGTAGCTCTAATCCTTACTGTTTCTTTAATCAGCGCAGTTTCTTTTTCCCAAACAACCAAAAGTGATGCTGCAAAGAAAAAAAGCCAGTTAACCGGATTTTACGGAAATCGATTTGTACTGCAACTGGGAGCAGGACTTCACCATAATACGATCTTGAAATTAGCAAGCAGTTATGAACGGAATTTTAAGGACCAACACCCGGAATTATACCGATCAGGTGGTACTGACCAGTTTAATTACAGCTTTTATGGCAATGCAGGAATTGTATTGAAAGAACACCTGACACTATCTTTGGATGTGAAGTACTATTTCGGCAATATCGTACTTAATAATTACGGATACAATACCTACTACGACCAGTTTACAGGATACAGTAATACCGTACCAGGCAAAACCGCAAGAGTAAAGTACAATACCATCGGTATCATGCCGCGAATTGAAATTGGTTCAAGAGGATCCAATTCTCCGGTCGGTCTGACTCATATATTGGGTTTTGGAGTGGAGTTATCGAAAGCAAAATCAGGAAACTACGATGCAATTATTAATGATAATGACTATTACTATTCCGATTCTCTTGACAAAAATTCACGGTTTGATTTTACCACCGAATCCGCGTTCAATCTGACACTTTTATATGGACTTGAATACAGATTACCGATCAGCAAAAACATCGCGTGGAATTTTGGGGGATATGTGCATGTGAACCTACCTGTTCAGATTGTAATAGAATCAGAATTTAACGGATACTACGGCTTTTCTTATTACGAAACCAATTGGGATGCCGAATTAAAGTTAAGACTTTCCACAAACAGGTTTCAAAACCTATTCAGTCTGCGCACCGGGCTTGTAATTATGTTGTAACATTTCCAACTTTTTCGAAAAGCAATTCATCAGAATACAAATCCGACTAGCGGGTTTCTAAACAAACTCATAAAGTATGTTCAAATCACTATGTATGTTGATGGGTTTATGCCTGGTATTATCTGCGTCCGGTCAGTCTGAAACCGGATTTTACGGAAAGCGTTTCACATTACAGCTGGGAGCAGGAGCGCATCACAACACCTTATTGAAGCTGGCAAGCTTTTCCGAAAGAACTTTTCTGAAGAACGACTATTACCGGAATTACCGGAAACAAACGGGAACCAATCCGTTCAATTACAGCTTCTATGCAACCATGGGTGTTGTTCTAAAGGAAGGTGTCACCTTTTCACTTGATTTTCAATACTACTATGGAAAGATTTTTTTCAGTGACCTGGGCATCGAGTACCATGAATCTTCCTATCCGGGAGGAGGCTATTATTACACCAGTAAATACGACTGCCTCGTGAACTACAATACCATCCGGTTAATGCCACGCATCGAAATCAGTTCCGAAAACTCGAATGCTCCGACCGGTCTGACACATATACTTGGAATTGGAGTAGAAACATCCCTATTGAAATCCGGGAATTACCGCTGCATTGATTCCAATTACAAAGGAACCACTTTCTCTCCCGACTCGATTCAGATTACCACAGATTATATCGGACTGGGAAAAGAGAATGCCATTAACATTACGCTGATGTACGGAATGGAATACCGCATCCCGCTCTCCAGGTCCTTCGCATGGAATTTCGGAGGTTACCTGCATGCAAATTTACCGGCACTTTTCCCTTCTTACATTGATGATTCACCTTATTTCACGAGTGAAAGTGATCAGCATCGAAAGTTAGCCCTGCACCGTTTTCAGAATTTATTCAGTCTGCGGACCGGATTGGTCGTCATGCTCTAAATGCTAAAACCCCGTTTTATTACGAATAACTAACAGGACATGATTTTGAATCATTGTTGTCCGGTTAAATTTCAACACCTCCTAACGATCCTCTTTGTATTCCTACTTTTTTCCGAGGCAAAAAAAGTAGGCCAAAAATGCCTTTGCACAATTACAGCTTTCAGCCAACCAACCGATCCGGATCAATCCACGAAAAGGCGGGATCAGGATCCAAAATGCAATCCTGTAGTTGTTTTGCAAACACTACAGAATTAGCACTTTCCGGGATTGATAACCGAATCGGCTGGTTGTCGCTTCTTCAAAAAAAATCTGAAGGGCGGGTAATGATTGGAAGATTCAGTAATATTCCTACAGGTCGTGTAATTGTGCGTTTTAGCATCTGGTATCAATCCGTCAAAAAAAGTTTGATCTTTAATTTCAAAAATCACTATCCTTATTAGTTAGAACGGATTCAAACCCTCCTGAAATATGAAAAAGGAAGAAAGACATTTTTTTTGTCGGGCAAGAATGATTTTGAATTTTGAATTTTGAATTTTTTCCAACCTTTTTGTTAAAAATGCATTCAATCAGAAAACAAATGTTACCATTCAAATAAAAATTGAATTGTTAACCTTGTAAAATTGTAATTTTAGAAAAAAATAAACTATGAAATTAAATTTACTCTTAGCTACTAGCTTGATTACAGGAGCTGCTTTCGGTCAGTTCACAGATGCAAATAAACCGGCAATCGGGACCACAGTTACCATGTATGTGATGGATTCCAATACAGTTGATTTCGCTGCAATGACCGGATCTGGTCAAACATGGGATTACAGTACTACTCCGGGAATTTACGGTGAAACAAGAGACGTTTCTGTTGTAGCTCCTGCTTCTACAGCTTATTCTGGAGATTACCCTTCTTCTACTTTTGCAATTGAGATCCCTGGATTCGTTACTTCATTCTACACGTCTACAGCAAGCAACCGCAATTCGCAAGGATTTGTATTTGATGCCGGTTCTTTCGGGGGAACAGCGATCGTAAAATTAAATTCAAACGATGAGTTGTTAATGAACTACCCGTATGATTTCGGAACTACTCCAATTGCTTCTGATCCTTTTTCAGGTGATGCAAACGTAATGGGTAATGATTATCCGACAACAGGAACGGTTTCAACATCTGTAGATGGTTCGGGAACATTGAAATTGAATGCGGCAACCACTCTGACAGGTGTTTTGCGCTACAAATCGCATGATGTAGCTTCTGTATCGATTCCTTTAATTGGAACTATCACTATGGACCGCACACAATACGAGTATTACCACCACGCAACATCTAACTTACCGGTGTTTGTTCACGCTACATTGGTTATTAACCTTGCAGGTACTCCAACAACACAAACAATTGCTATGAGCAGCGTTGCGCCGGATGAGTATTTAAGTGTATCTGAAAACAATCAAATCGCATTCGGTATCTATCCGAACCCTGCAAATGAATCAGTTGTTATTTCAGGATTGACAGGAAACGAAATGATCTCAATCGTTGACATGGCAGGAAGAACAGTTTTGACCGCTCAAAACAACGGGACTTCTCAAACATTAAACGTAGCTGATTTCCAGGCTGGAGTTTACAACGTAATTGTATCTGCTAACGGAATCAAATCAACAAAAAAATTGACTATCAACTAAGAAATAGTCAGCTTAATACTAAAAAAATCCCTTTCCGGTTTAGCCAGAAAGGGATTTTTCTTTGCAGGCAACTTCTGTTTCTTTTCTGCGTTTTATTTCATAAATTAGCTCACCGATAGCTTGAAAGACAAGTGCTATTACTACAATTGAGATATTTGAGGTTTGAAATTTATATTCTTCCTTTGTATCGGCTACAAAACTACGAATGAAGCAACTATTACTCCTTGTTACTGCACACTTATTGCTCCATACGGCAGCTTATGCTCAGTGCACTGCAGATGCAGGACCGGATTCTACGGTCTGTACCGGCGCTTCCATTCAACTGGGGGGAACCCCATCCGGAACCGGAGCCGGAACACTCTCCTATTCCTGGTCTCCCGCTACGGGGCTTTCTTGCACCAACTGCCCTAATCCTACACTGACAGCAACAACGAACCAAACTTATACGCTAACCGTAAGTTCGTCTTTAGGGTGCACGGATAATAGTACCGTAAACATATCTGTCGCACCTCCTCCAACGGCTTCATTCACTATTACAGGTAATAACAGCTGTTCCAGTGTTCCTATTCAATTTACAAACACCTCATCCGGAACAGGATTAAGTTATTCCTGGAATTTTGGTGACCCCGGATCCGGTACACAAAACACAAGTAATCTCATCAACCCGATCCACCAATACAATGCTGTTGGATCCGGAACTCAAAATTATACCGTAACCCTGCTGGTTACCAATTCAAACGGATGCACGGCAAGCATCAGTCAGACAGTAACTGTAAATGCGCTTCCGAATCCCACATTGGTCGATCCGATTGCAGGAATGCGTAACTGTGATGGTTCCAACTTCGCTTTGACAGTATACGATGCGTCTTCAACGACCCTTGTTTCAAATTATACCATTCAATGGGGAGACGGTTCTCCCGATTTTAACTCAGGCACCTTTCCGGGAGGAGGCGTATCACATACCTACACCACTGCAGAGATTTTTTCGCTGGTTTATACCATTACCGGAAACAACGGATGTGTCCAGTCCACATCCTATAATATTGCAAACATTACCAATCCGGCGATTGGAGCAGCAAACCCCGGAGCAACTACCGGCTGTGGTCCAATCACATTGTGCTTTCCCTTGAGCAATTATTCATCCAATCACAGTACCACTTTTTATGTGGTGGATTATGGTGATGGCTCGCCAACAGATACGCTTTCACACCCACCTCCGGCAACTATTTGTCACACCTACACTACATCTTCCTGCGGGCGCCCCGGAAACCAGTTCATATTCCGCATAAAAGCAATTAATTTATGCGACAGCAGTGAGGCTTCAATCTCTCCAATTCGTGTCTATACCGGACCAGTAGCGAACTTTAACGTTGCAGCACCCAATAACTGTGTTGGTTCTTCCGTATTGTTCTTAAATACCACGCAAGCGGGTTTCAACAGCGCCTGTAGTTCCAGTACGCTATTCCAGTGGGATTTTGGTGACGGACAAACACTTACCACCACAACGGCGACCAATCCAACACATGTTTATACTGCTCCGGGTACATATACGGTCACTTTAACTACCACCAACAATTGCAGTGTAAACGTACTTACAAGGATCGTTTGTATCGAAAATCCACCGACTCCGGCATTTACCGCTACACCAACCTCGGCTTGTATTCCTTTTATAGCGCAGGTAACCAATACATCCGACCTGTCAAACACCTGTAATGTAACACGCGCCTGGACAGTACTTTTCAACGGGAGCCCATGCCTTCCTTCTTCCGGAGCATTTTCATTTGTCGGAGGGACGAATGCTTCATCAGTCAATCCCCAAATTCAATTTACGCAGCCCGGAAATTATACGATCCGTTTAACCTTAACGAATTCTTGTGGTTCTTTCATTGCCAATCAGGCAATTGTAGCACAGGCTCCGCCACAGGTAACCATCAATGCAGTGCCGAGTGTTTGCGCCGGATTAAGTGTAAATCCAACGGCTGTTGTCAATGACTGCCTGGAGCCATCAGATACTTACAACTGGTCATTTACCGGTGGAACTCCTGCAAGTGCAACAACACTTATTCCGGGAACGGTTTCTTATTCAACAGCCGGAACTTTCCCGATTTCACTGGCAGTTACGAACGCTTGCGGTACAACAACCGCTAATACTTCCGTTGTAATTAACCCCATTCCTCCGGCGCTCAATCCACAGGTGAACACCCCTGTTTGTGCAGGCGGAACAGCGAATTTCACTTCAAGTACATCTGCATCAACCACATACTCCTGGTCAGGACCGAATTCCTTTACCAGCACACAGCAAAATTTCAATCTTACCAATGTAACAGCGGCCCAGGGCGGAACTTATACCGTATTCGGAACGATGAACGGCTGTACCGGTCCAAGCGCTTCTGTCACTTTAGTCGTAAATCCCATCCCGGTCATATCAGTAACACCGCCAAATGCAACCATCTGCAACGGGCAATCCGTTTCTTTAACAGCTTCAGGAGCGACGAATTACACTTGGAGTCCGTCAACCGGTCTTTCAGCGACGAATACTGCAACTGTTACTGCGAATCCAACAACTACACAAACATATACTGTGATCGGATCTGACGGAACCTGCTCCGGATCTGCAACGGTTACCATTACCGTAAATCCCTTACCGGTCGTCAACGCCGGACCAGATGTAACGCTTTGTGACCAGCCCATTCCTTTCTCACTCACCCCAACTCCAGGCGGCGGAACCTGGACAGGAACGAATGTCACTCCGGGTGGAGTATTCACCCCGAACGGAATAGGAACTTTCCCGCTGGTCTATTCTTTCACCGATGGAAACGGATGTACAAATACGGACACGATTCTGGTAACAGTTGTTAGTCCGACGCCAGCATTCGCAGGACCTGATTCATCGCATTGTGTCGGTTCAGGAACTATTACACTGATCGGAACTCCATCCGGGGGAACCTGGAGCGGAACAAGCATTACATCCGCCGGAGTATTTACTCCAAATCTAGTTGGAACTCATGCTTTGGTTTACACTTTCGGAACAGGAACATGCCTTTCACGAGACACCATGCTGATGACCGTGAATCCATTACCTGTTGTCAATGCGGGCTCTGATTTCGCGCTATGCATCGATGCTGGTATCCAAACATTGAACGGAACACCTACAGGAGGAACATGGACCGGAATCGGAATCACAAATTCAGCGGGGGAATTTACACCGTCTGTTGCCGGAACCGGAAATAAAACGCTGACCTATTCATTTACCGACGGAAATGGGTGTACGGCGACTGATAACTTAATAATAACTGTGAACCCGCTTCCTATCGTCAATGCCGGTCCGGATACAACTGCCTGTGATCAGCCGAATCCGTTCCAGTTGAGTTATTCTCCGACCGGCGGATCCTGGACAGGCACCAATGTTACTTCCGGTGGGCTTTTTACCCCGAACGGAACGGGAACTTTTACACTTACCTACACATTTACCAATGTAAACGGCTGCACCAATTCCGATACACGTGTCGTAACGATCATCAATCCGACACAACCGGATGCCGGACCTGATTTTGCGGTTTGTATCGATGCGCCTAATGTGACTCTGTCTCCCACTCCGACCGGAGGAAGCTGGAGCGGTTCTTTTACAACTCCAGCCGGAATTTTCAACCCTACAACTGCCGGGAGCTTTAACCTTGTTTATACTTTGGGTTCCGGAGCCTGTTTGCTGCGCGATACGCTTGTTGCACTAGTAAATCCACTACCGGTTGTAAACGCCGGTACTGACTTCCCTATTTGCATAGATGCCGGAATACAGACTTTGAACGGAACGCCTACAGGAGGAACCTGGACAGGAACGGGAATCACAAATCCTGTAGGAGAATTCACTCCTTCCGTTGCCGGAACCGGAAATCAAATACTTACTTATTCATTTACAGACCTTAACGGCTGCACCAATTCAGACAACCTGGTAATTACTGTAAATCCATTACCTATTGTTAATGCCGGAAACGACACGACTTTATGTAATCAACCCTTCCCTATCCAGTTCTCAGCAACCCCTGCCGGAGGTACTTGGACAGGAACAGGTGTAACTCCTTTGGGAGTATTTACACCAGGTTCAGTTGGAACATTTAATCTCACTTATACCTTTACAAATACAAACGGCTGTACAAACTCGGATGTGCGTGTTGTAACGGTTGTCAATCCTGCTCTAGCAAATGCAGGTCCGGACCTTGAAGCCTGTATTGATGCTGCAGATATTCCTTTGAATGGTTCACCAGCAAGTGGAACCTGGACCGGAAGTTTTGTAAGCTCCGGCGGATTATTCAATCCAACTACGGCCGGAACTTTCCCACTGGTTATTTCCAACGGGGCCGGAAACTGTTTAACACGTGACACCATGCTTTTCACGGTTCATCCACTGCCAGTTGTGAGTATTGGCACTGATGCAGAATTCTGTCCAAGTGAAAATCCGGTTAATTTTTCAGGAAGCCCGGCAAACGGCGTTTGGAGTGGAAATGGTATAACCGATGCGTCATTAGGAACTTTCGATCCGGGAATAGCTCCGGTTGGAACAAATACAATTATCTACACTTATACCGATCTTATAACCGGCTGTATTAACAGAGACACTTTACTGGCAATCATCCACCCGATGCCGGTAGCAAACTTTACATTTAATCCGATTACCTGTATCGGGACAAACGAGTCATTTACGAATACAAGTACCTTAGCGAACCAAAACAACTGGAGTTTTGGCGACGGAAGTACATCTTCACTGGTCAGTCCTGCTCATGGATATGCATCTGCAGGCTTTTACGACATCAAATTAGTTGTAAGTACTTCTTTTGGATGCCTGGATTCTATCACACAGCAAATCGAAGTGCGAATTCCACCTGTTGCAGATTTCAGCTTAACGCCAGATTCTGCCTGCGGCCCCATGTTAGTGGATTTCACAGACCTGTCTTTGGGGCAAAGCTTAACTTATAACTGGGATTACGGAAATGGTCAATCAAGCACCAATGCTGTTCCGGTTTCACAAACATATCCGGCAAGCAATACCAGTGACACCAGTTACACGATCACATTGAGCCTGACCAATTTCTGCGGCAGCAGCAGTCATTCGGAAGAAATTACGGTAATGCCTTCACCAACTGCGGTTTTCGGAACGCTGGTCGATATCGGATGTACACCGCTTGTACTGGACATGGTGAACAACAGTTTCGGGCTTCCCGATACCTATGAATGGAATTTCGGCGATGGGAACATTTCGACAGATTCCACAGCAACACTTCAGCATACGTTTTATACCGGAACGGAGGATACTGTTTATACCATTCAGCTAATAGTCATCAACGAATGCGGCTCGGATACTGTCCAGCATCAAATTACGGTACTTCCCCCTCAGGTAAATGCATTTTTCAACATTGACGCACCGGACGGATGTGTTCCGCATACCATTAACCTGACACAATTCTCACAAGGAGCAAGCTTCTCTTCCTGGGATTTCGGAGACGGAAATCTTTCAACAACTTATAACCCTTCTCATACATTTACTTCTCCGGGAACTTACGTGGTTTCACTTTTTGCAGCCGGATGCGGTTTTGATACTGCTACAACGGTCGTAACTGTTCATCCTTTGCCTCAAATTGATTTCACCTCACTGGATTCTGTTTGTCTCAACGCAGGACTTGCGTTCACGAATTTAAGCACCAATATCGCTTCCATGAACTGGGATTTCGGAGACGGAACCAACTCTTCCTTAACCAATCCGGTGCATGTTTATTCGACCCCAGGCTTTTACACGGTAACTTTATCAGGAATAAGTCAAACTTATGGCTGTACGACCCAGGTAACGAAAATTATCAAAGTCAATCAGGGTCCAACTGCCCAATTATCCCTTGGACCAAATGCCGGCTGTGTGGAACTAACCGTTCAAATGACTAATAACAGTACCGGAATTGTAAGCCAGGTCTGGAACTTCGGTGACGGGAATTCCTCTTTGCTGAATAATCCAAGTCATACTTTTACAACCCCCGGATCATATGCCGTACAATTGATCGTGCTGGATAATATCGGCTGTCCGGATACTGCAACACAGGTTGTTACGGTTCATCCGCTGCCTGTGGTTGATTTTACATTTACAACGGTAGATCCTTGTGTTCAGCCGACAGTGGTTGATTTCACCAATCAAAGCACAAATGCCGCAGGCTACAACTGGAACTTCGGGAATGGTTTATCTTCTACGTTAACGGATCCGAGTTCTACCTACCAGCTGCCAGGTGATTATACAGTTACGCTTGTTGGAACAACTATTCACGGCTGTATAGACAGCATTCAAAAAACAATATCTTCTTACCAAATGCCGACAGCTTCGTTTGTGTTACCAACAGATACTTTGTGTGTGGGCGAGGAAATTACCCTACAGGCCACAACCCAGTTTGCGAATTCAGTTTCCTGGTTCCTGGGAAATGGAACGATTCTGACCCAAAATCCCGAGGTGACTTCATTCGATACAAGCGGTAGCTATCCGGTAACTCTCATTGCTTATGGAAACGGAGGTTGTAATGACACCGTTTCTTCTGGAACATCCATTACAGTACTTCCCCAGCCTATAGCTGATTTCAGTTATACCAATGTGGAAGGACCCGAACCGTTGAGTGGAATTGTAGACTTTACAAACCTCAGTAGTTTAGCGGATAACTACTCGTGGGAATTTGGTAACGGAACAACGTCTTCAGAAGAGAATCCGACTCTTCGTTACGAAGAAAACGGAGAGTTCACCGTTATACTAATTGCTTCAACGATCTATGGCTGTGCAGACACCATTGTAAAACCAATTACTGTGGATTTCTTCTATGGATTATTTATTCCAAATGCCATGAGTCCGGGACACACCGACTTTGAAGTGGCGAATTTTGTTCCAAAAGGAGTAAACATGAAAGATTTTGAGCTTTTGATTTATGATGATTGGGGGAATCTGATCTGGTCAACAACTGCTCTGGATGAAAACGGCCGACCGACCGAATACTGGGATGGAACTTATCGCGGCGAACCGGTTCAGCAGGACGCATACGTCTGGAAAGCAAGTGCAACTTTCAGAAATTCGAACGTTTGGGAAGGAAAGGAATATTCGAAAGGGCGGATCAAACGATCCGGAACTGTAACTGTAATACGCTAAGTTATGAAAGGATTGATTTTATTCATAGTGTGCATTATTGCGGGATCTGTTTACGCCCAGGATCCCAACTTTTCGCAATTCTATAATAATCCAATCTACTACAATCCTTCCATGACCGCAGTCAACAATGGAATTGGAATAAGGCTGAATGCACGTTCTTTGTGGGGACCTATTCCTGGAAGGTTCAATACCTTTTCATTTTCTGCCGAAGCACAAACCATGTATAAAATGGGGCTTGGAATCATGGCTTATTCGGATGTGGGAGGCGAGGCACTATTGAGAACTGCCGGCGGATACGTCAATTACTCCTACAGACCGGTTGATACCAAAAATTTTATCCTGCAGGCCGGAGTGAGCGGCGGGTTTATTACCAAAAACATCGATTGGTCGAAACTAACTTTTTCCGATCAATTGGACGAAACGATGGGAAAAATTAAAGAAAGTAGTTTCAACAGGCCCAATTACAACAGTGTTTCCTATGCAGATTTCAACGCAGGACTCGTAGCACGTTTCAACGGTTCAACCCGGAAACAAAGAGGTTCTTTCAAACGCTTCAATGTAACGCTGGGAGGTGCAATCCATCACTTATCGCAGCCAAAAGATGCTTTCCTGGCAGATGCTGAAAAATTGCCCTTTAAATTGGTATTCCACGGTTCTTCCAACCTGCTTTTCAATGAATTTGTAGTTTCTCCGGGAATTGTTTACGAAATGCAGAACGAATTCAGAACTTTCAGTGTGGGGAGTAATTTCATCAGCCAGCCGTTTATTATTGGCATTTGGATGCGCAACCGAACTGCAGCCATGAGTTTCAAGCAATACGATTCCTTTATTTTTACTCTGGGTCTGAATTTACGTACCAAATATGAAACTTTGTGGCGGGTAACTTATAATTTTGACATGACAATTTCCCGTCTGAAAACAAGTAGTTACGGCAGCCATGAAATTTCACTCCTGTTCGAAATCCCGACGAAGGTATTGTTCTCCAAGAACGTAAACAGCAAGAATATGCGAAGAAGGTATCAGTGTCCGAAAGAGTTTAGCGGATTCTGAAATAATTATCAATTATGAATGGGTTAATCATCAAGCGTGAATCCTATTGATAATTAGTCAGACCCATTTCTTTTGCATGGCTAAGCGCACAGCTTCTACTTTGGAGTTTACGTGCAGTTTTTCGTAGATATTGGTCATGTGTTTGCGCACGGTATGCGGGCTGATAAACAATTCGTCGGCAATCGTAGTATAGCTTTTTCCCTGAGCCAGGCAGTTCAGGATATCCATTTCGCGGGAGCTCAAAGGCGTTGTCTCCTTACCGGAAGTTTCTACGGGTTGGTTTTGGATAAAATTGTATGCTTTTTTGGCAATCGCCGGAGCTAAGGGTGCAGCTCCGAACTCCAGGACATTGTCTATTGCCTGATGCAGGTTCGCAATGGATTCATCTTTGAGCAGGTAACCGCTTGCTCCGGCCTGGATAGCTGAAAAAATACGCTCTTCATCATCAAAAACGGTGATCATGATAAAATGGATCTGCGGATAAAGTACTTTCGCTTGTTTTACCGCTTCGATGCCATCCATTAAAGGCATATCGATATCCATGAATATAATTTCCGGAAGCGGGTTCAGGGTTGGAAGTAAGTGCAAGAATGCCTGACCGTTAAATGCAGACATCGTTATTTTAACTCCCGACTTCGCTTCCAGTTTTTCAGTCAGGATTTGTACGTTGTACACTTTGTCATCGACAATTCCAATTGAACAAATTCCCATAATAACAAATGTGATGTTTTATTCCACCATTTCCAATTACGCAATTGTGCTATTTTTCTTCCAACGGAGCGACAAAACCATACCGCTGTGATCCGGGCTTCTGGTTATGGAATAAACTCCGCCGATCTTTTCCACACGCTGTTCTATGCTTTTTAGTCCGTAGTGGAATTCAGGTTTGATTTCCGGATCAAATCCTACTCCGAAGTCTTCAATGGCAAGCACCAGGAAATCGCCTTCTTCTTTCAGGTTTATTTCCACCTTTTTGGTTTTAGCATGCTTGTAGACATTGCTGATCCCTTCCTGGAAAATGCGCATGACGTGCAGCGAAACTCCGGGATCAAGAACACCATCTTCTATTCGAACATTGAATTTCACCTCAATGGAATTATCTTCGAGCCATTTCTTAGCCACATTCTTCATGCGGTCTAACAACACTTTTGTGGACATATTTTCGGAATGTAAAGCCCAAACAGTATCACGCAAAGAGCTCATGGCTTCCTGGCTCATCATAAATGTTCTTCCGATCCGCGCGTTTTCTTTGTCGCTGAACGCAAGCAACTCCAGGTTATTGACAACAAAACTCAATTGGGAACCTACCAAATCGTGCAAATCGTAAGAAATACGTTTTCGTTCTTCGTTCGTGGCGTGGAACACTTGCTGCTGTGTAAGTAATTCTTTTTTCAACGACCGCCTGACGAAGTAAAAGACAAGAGTTATAACCGTCAGAACCAACAACGATACCAAAACAATCCACCAGGTATTTTCCGCTTTTCTTTTCAACTGTTGCTGAAGCAATTCGGCGTCCTTCTTTTTTTTATAAAGTTCCGAACGCTGTTTTTCAGATTTAATATTGTAAATGGCATTTGTCTTTGCAATTCTCCGGTCATTCAGCTCTTTATAATACCGCAAATGGTACAATTCGTATTTCTCCCAAAAATACCAGGCTTTCCGGCTTTCATTTCGTTTGAGGTAAATGACTCCCAGGGCTTTTGAAATTTTGTACAACTGCTCGTTTGCTTTCAGCTTTTGAGCTATTGGGAGCGCTTCCAGCAATTTTGCTTCTTCATCTTGCGGATTTCTTAGATCTTTGTAAACACGAGCCCAGTTGATTAATGTACTGAGAATCAAATAGTCATTTTCAATCTCCTTTGCAAAAGCAACACTCTCGCGGTATATTTCGATTGCCTCATCGTACCTTTTATAGTCATCCAGGATCATTGCTTTGTTGCATAAAACAATCGCCAAACCGTATTTATTGGAAGTTTTCCGGTATCCCTTTATTGCCAGCTCGGAATAGTATAAACTTGAATCCCTTATTTCAAGCGTATTAAAAGCCGTTCCCATGTTCGAGTAGGCATCCAGGATCTGGACCTCATCTTTTCCGTGCTTGTAAGAAGAAATACTCTTGCGGTACCAGAACAGGGCCGTTTTTTCCAGGTCCAGTTCTTCGTAAATCAAGCCCAGATTATTTTGAGTTGCTCCAACATTGACGTAATCGTCCATCTTCTCAAAATACAATTTAGCTTTGTGGAAGGATTGAATAGCCCGTTTCAGATCGTTTTTACGCCAGTAAATAAGTCCCAGGTTGTTCTGGCAGGAAGCAATTCCTTTCAGGTAATTTTGTTCCTCTGAAATTTCCAGTGCTTTTTTGTAATTATCAATAGACAAGTCTGTTTGTGAGAGCACATCGTAAGCAATTCCGATTCGTATATAGGCGCGGATCTCTCCGATATAAAATTTACATTTATTGGCCTGAACAGCAATTTTCCGGCATTCGGTAATTGCCGCTTTCGGATTCTCATAACACATATCCAATACTTTGTCATTCCGTGTATTGATCTTGTTCGTATCACACTGTGCTGTTCCTTTAAAAGAAAATTGCAGGAATAAAATAAGCAGTAGTAATAGTCTCATGGTTTCTTTTTTAATTCGACTACTTGAGTTCTAGTTTTTTCAGACGCTTTCTGCGTTTCAAATAAAGCAGGCCGAAGAAGCCTACCAAAATACCGGCTATAAACCAAATCAACGTATCTTCATACCAGGAAGCCTGGATTTTAAACGGAGTGCTTTCTGCCTCGGAGTAGCGTCCGGTCCCCGGATCAAACAACCGCAGTTCCAACGAATAAGAACCTGCGCTCAAATGCTCGAAAGTGAGTTTGGTCAGACCAAGTGAAGTATTCGACCAATGGATCTGATTCTTTTGCCCGTTTCGGATCAAACGGTATTGCAATTCATAGGGGTGATTCCCCATTAATTCTACCAATTCATATGAAATCGTTACTTCCGTATTTGCAGCTTCAAACTTATTTCCATTTTCTTCCTGGTGATCGCCAAAAGGTTTTCCCAGGATAAAAGACGGAAAGTCTGTTTTCACCTTTTCCCATTTAAACGCAAATAAGCCGAATTGAGTAGCAACGTAAACTTTGTCATTGAGAACTACAAAATCCCTTAAGAACAGGTCGTTCATGCGGGAAAGTTCTTCCAATCGCTCCAGGTTACCGGTGAGTTTCTCAGTTCGGTAAAGTGTTTTATCCGAAAGGATGTAGAATTGATCGTTGAAAATTTTCAGTTTGGAAACCAGCAAATTACTCCCGTTCTCACGGAAGTTCACCTCGTGGGCTACTTTCCCGTTCTTAATGGTAAAGATCTTATTGGCAGAGCTCAACACATACCAACAATTCTTGTGAAAGAGGATTTCCGAAGGGTCTATAATTTCATTGAAATAACGGATCGAACGGTATTCCAGCGTATTCAGGTCCAATGTAAACAATCCTTCCAGGTTTGAGAACAACACTTCATTCGTATCCGACTGCTGAAAAAGTTTTACCGGGCTTTCCAAAACTACCTGTCGCTCCTTGCCTTTTACGAGTTTTTCACGCAACTCCTTTTCTGTTTTCGCTTGTATTGTGAATAGTCCTTTGGAAGAAACGATCAGGAAATCCTCATTTTGAAGCGGAATTAGTTCTTTCACAAACTCGTCTCCCAGGATCAGAGGCACAGTGAATTCTCCCTTTAACTTCCAATTTTTCTGAGTGATTACTTCTTTTTGGACTGCATTTCGCACTTTTCGTCCAAATTTATTCAGGACCATCACCTCTCCCGAATTACTCTGTGTGATAATTTGGTCCTTGTAAAGATCCAGGAAGTTGAATTCCGTTGAATTTACCAATTTGTAAGATCCTGCCGGCATACAATACAAGCCTTTCGACTTTGTTCCAAGCCAGATATTGCTGTTCCTGTCCTTGAAAACAGCCGTTACATGCAGTCCCACAATGATGGATTTCACGTGCATATCGCCGGCTTTCAACACGATCATCCCCGTTTCTGAAAGGAGATACACTTTTTCATCGATCCGCACCACTTTTTGGATGGAATGATTGAAGGCTCCAATGAGTTTATTCAGGTTCTTAAAACGTTTATCGACATACTGCAGCGAGATACTTGAATTCGGCTTTACAGGAAAAATGATTACTTTATTATCCTGATTGATCAGCCATTTTCCGGTCATTCCGGGCAAAGTACGTGCCGTCTGTTCATTCACATCAATCAATTCGTTACTTGAAAGTAGCGCAAAACGGCCTTTATCGTTCTCTACATAATCGATCAGTTCCGATTTTCCCTTTTCAAAGAATGGAATTTCTGTTTTTGAAAGAAAGGTAAACGGATTTGGCTTAAAGGAATAAACTGCATCCGGACAAAGAATTCTCAGGTTCCCTTCTTTCGCGCTCTCCAGCTTCAAAATCTGGCTTTTAACCTGTGGTAATGACACTGGCGACACTTTTTCTCCTTGGATCTCAAACAATTGTCCTGTCTTGGTTAAACCGAACAACTTGTTTTTTAGCTTTAAAAGCTGAACAATGTCCTGGGAATATAATTTAGAAGAAGCAATCTGTTTCGACTGGAACCCGTTAAAGCTGAAAACACCCTTATCCGTTCCAACGATCAAACGCCCGAACGCATCTTCCTCAAGCGCCATAATATGGTGATCGCCCAAAGATGTTGCAACCGGGTAATAGTAAGGTTTTGTTTGCGCAAAAATGAAGGATGTGAAGAGCAGAAAGACCGGAACTAATTTCATGTTTTTTTCTCTTTATATTTCGACATTCATCGTCGGAGGTTTTGAATTTCAATTTCGAACCATTGCCACAACTTATCTTTAGGCACCGGCGCTGTTATTTTTACTGTTTCTTTCGTCGTAGGATGTTCAAATTCCAGTTCCCTGGAATGTAAATAAATAGAACCATCCGGATTGGAACGTTTTGCACCGTATTTCAAATCACCTTTAATAATACATCCGATTGCGGACAACTGCGCCCTGATCTGATGATGCCTCCCTGTTTCCAATTCTACTTCCAATAAGGTGTAATTGTCGGAACTGAGCAAAAGCCGGTATTTCAATCGTGCTTCTTTCGAATCCTTACGCGCCTCATTATAGCTGTAAGTTTTATTTTGCTTTTCGTTACGCACCAGGTGGTGAACCAGATAGCCCGATTTCTCTTTCGGTGCTTTTTCCACAACTGCCCAATAAATTTTTCGCGGATGTTTCTCTGCAAAAAGCTTATTCATTCGTGTCAAAGCTTTACTTGTACGTGCAAAGGCAATTGCCCCCGAAACAGGCCGGTCCAAACGGTGGATCAAGCCACAAAAGACATTTCCGGGCTTTTCAAATTTATGACGAATGTACTCCCGGACTTTTTCCACCAGCGGGAAATCGCCTGAAATATCTCCCTGCACATTTTCTCCTGCATGTTTATTGACCACCATCAAATGGTTATCCTCATACAGTACATCTTCCGGGCGGATTTGCTCCATCTACTAATATTGTTCGTTTTGGTTCGGGAAATCACCGCTGCGCACATCATCGATGTAGTTTTTCACCGCATCCGTCATGATTTCATACAGGTTTGCGTACTTACGCAGGAAACGCGGAGAGAATTCGTTGTTGATCCCCAACATGTCGTGAACAACCAATACCTGTCCGTCCACCCCATTCCCTGCCCCGATTCCGATAATCGGCACGGAAACGGATTTCGCTACTTTTTCTGCCAAAGCCGCAGGTATTTTCTCCAATACAATGGCAAAACAACCGGCTTCTTCCAATGCTTTAGCATCTTCGATCAGGCGCTGAGCTTCGTTTTCTTCTTTGGCGCGAACGACGTATGTTCCGAACTTATAAATGGATTGCGGGGTCAATCCCAAATGTCCCATCACCGGAATTCCGGCCGTGAGAATCCGTTTAATGGATTCAATGATCTCGATACCGCCTTCCAGTTTCACGGCATGTCCGCCTGATTCTTTCATAATGCGGATAGCATTCGACAACGCTTCTTTGGAATTTCCTTGGTAAGAACCAAAGGGCATATCCACCACGACCAATGCTCTTTCCACTGCGCGAACAACGGACCCGGCATGGTAAATCATTTGGTCTAAAGTAATGGGAAGCGTTGTTTCATGTCCGGCCATGACATTGGAAGCGGAATCTCCCACCAAAATAACATCAATTCCGGCTGAATCAATGATTCGGGCCATGGAAAAGTCGTAACCGGTCAGCATGGAAATCTTCGTCCCGGAATTCTTCATTTCTTGTAAAACATTCGTAGTGACGCGTTTTACATTTTTATGCACAGACATGAGCGATCAATTTAGCTAACAAAGTTAAGTAATTCCGAATTACGAATGCCGAATTAAGAATTGGAATCATGAGTAGCCAGTCCAGATATTTCTATTTTGGTTTTCATTGTTTTATTTTTGTAGCAAAAAAGGATTTTTCTTCTTACCTTTCAGTGATGAGTGCGGCAGACAACAAATTACATTTAGTTCAGATGATCATAGAGTCAGAAGATAAAACTTTTGTGGCTAAACTATTGGAATATGCGCGTAGTCTTAAGATTCAAAAAGCAAATATTGAAGAAGATATTCCGGATTATGTCGTGAAAGAAGTTCAATTAGCGATGGAGGAACTAGATAATGGTTCTGATCCGGGAACTCCTCATGAAGAGATGTTGGAGCAGTTTAGAAAAGAATTCCCTGGTTTAACGATTTAATCCCATGCAAATTATCTGGAGTGCCCGATCAAAAAAAACTCTAGGAATCATTCGTTTGCATATTCGAACTCATTTTACCTCTAAAGAAGAATTGGATTTCATAAATCAGGTTATCCAAACTATCCAATCGATAAATACTTTTCCAAAAGGTTTTCCAGAATGCAAGAAGCCGAAACAAGCAAGAAAAGCTGTTATTCATCCACACAGCACTTTGTTCTATCGCATTAAAAGCAAAAAAAGAGTTGAGTTACTTTTATTTTGGGATAACAGAAACAATCCAAAGAAGATTAAATAAATTCGAAACCCAAAATTAAAAACAGGTTCAAATCCGGACATTCCCTACTTTCCTGGTCTTACGTTGTAAACTTTAGAGTTAATAACCACTGTTTCAGGAAGTAATTTTGATAGCGGGATTTCATTACTCTCAGTATTCAGAAAGGTAACCATTTTTATATACAACTTGTTTACGTAGCTATTGTGCAGACAAAGATCGTTTAGAAAATACATTGGTTTATAAATCATATGAGATGAATCCTGTGCAAATGCACTGAGTACTATTTGCCTAGAAAGAGGTCTTTTAACTTTAATAAAATGAGAACGCTTATTAATATCTTCTCTGGAAGGGGGTATTATCTGAGCCGGATATTTTACTCCGTTAACAATAAATTTCATGCTATCTTCATGAGTCCATCCAGAACCAACCGGTGCAGCTATAAATAATTCGATTTCCAATGAGTCGTCATACAAGTTTTCAGATCGCGTAAAGTCCAACTGTGTTATGTAATGAAACCCGGCAGAAATATCAGAAAAATAAAGTGTATTTCCTTTTAACTTATAAAATCCTGTTTTGTAAGTGTCAGCATATTTATCATGATCAATTTTAAGAATACACACAGAATCATCCATAATGGTTAATTCAGAAGTAAATTCGTCTTGGGATATCGAATAAAAAACGCTGAACACCGATAGTATTAATAGGTGAAATTTACACATGATGAAAAAACAATAAAATAAGATTAAAGATAATGACTATCACCTATCACTCAAACCACACATCGTGGATAAGCTGCTTGCCGGCGGTTTCATTTACCCGCTGGATAATGATCTGTTTTCCATGCAGCAGTTCATCCCGCATCACGGAAGAATTCAGTGCAACGATCAAAACTCCATGGCGGATCTGAAGGTTGGTCGTTCTGGTTGCAACGGCTTTTCCCATCATTTCCTCCCATTTATTCAGTACATCGATTTCAGTGAGCTTTCCCTGCAATTGGTAAGCACTCATGAGTTTGTCCACCAATTCTTTCATCGGCTGGGCATTCCCGGATCTTTTGCGTTCGTCCCACTCGCTCATACCAATTCGGAATTAAAAATGATCATATTCGGTTTTACCTGTATCGTGTCAAAAATAGCGGAAACGCGGTTCTCGTCTGTATCTGTTACCAAAACCTGCCCGAAGGTGTTTTTGGAAACCAATTCCATTAATTGCGCTACGCGAAGATTATCCAACTTGTCGAAAATATCGTCCAATAAAAGAATCGGAGTCTGCTTGAGACGTTCTTTCAGCCAGTCGAACTGGGCCAAACGCAAAGCAATCAGGAAACTTTTCTGCTGGCCCTGGGAACCGAAACGCTTGATAGGCAATCCTTCCAGCAAGAATGTTATATCGTCTTTATGAATCCCAACTGATGTGTAATGGACCCGCATGTCTTTCGGATAAGCCTGCTGCAGCAAAGTCCTGAAATCCGTTTCGGTCAATTTGGATTCGTAATTCAAAGAAACTGCCTCCTGTTCCTGCGAAATCCATTTGTAATAATGCTGGAACAAGGGAATGAATGCTTCGATGAATGCAACGCGCTTATTGTGGATTGCTGTTCCGTAGCGGATCAATTGCTCGTCCCAGATCTCAATAGATTCCCGTTCGAAAAAACCGTTTTCGAATTGCAGTTTCAACAAGGCATTTCGCTGATCGAGGACTTTATTATAGCGTTGCAAGTCATTCAGGTATTCATGGTCGAACTGTGAAATGATCCCGTCCATCCATTTCCTGCGCACCTCACTTCCTTCGGAAATTAAGTCTGTATCGTAAGGCGAGATCATAACAACCGGGAAATGTCCGATGTGGTCCGCCAGCCGGTCGTATTCCTTTTTATTTTTCTTGAAAACCTTTTTGGAACCGGATTTTACCCCGCAATAGAGATTAAAGGGTTGTTCGTCTTTCATCCAGCAGCCCTGGATCACAAAAAACTGCTCATTGAATCGGATATTTTGGCGGTCGATGGGATTTAAATAAGAACGGCACATGCTCAAATAATGAACCGCGTCGAGCACATTCGTTTTTCCCGAACCGTTCTTCCCTACAATGCAATTCACGCCGGATTCGAACTGGAATTCAGCTTCGCTGTGATTGCGGAAATTGACTAATGAAAGGGATTCGACGAACATGATGCAAAATTACGAATTCCGAATGACGAATCCCGAATTGACGATCGTGAATTGTATGACGCAGAGTCGAAAAATTTTTCGGCCCTACTGAATTCGGAATTAATATTCGTAATTTTCCATATGAAACTCCAATTTCAGAAGAATGAAAAACCTATTCCTTTTTTGCTTGCTTACAATCAGTTGTTTTTCTTTCGCACAGGTCGAAGCGAATTCCGTCTTGTACAAAACCATTCTGGAAAAAGACAGTCTGCTGTTCAACATCGGTTTCAATACCTGCGATATTTCACAGTTTGAAAAGCTGTTGAGCACAAACTTTGAGTTTTTTCACGACAAATCGGGAATTTCAGACCGCAAAAAATTCCTGGCTGATTTGAAGAACGGTCTGTGCAAGTCTCCGGAAACATACCAGTCTCGAAGAGAACTGATTCCTGAAAAAACACTTGTCTTTCCTCTATACAACCAGGGCGAACTTTACGGTGCAATTCAGTACGGAGAGCATCGCTTTTATGAGAAAATGGAAGGAAAAGCAGAACAATATGCCAGTACGGCTAAGTTTACACATGTTTGGATCATCGAAGACGGGAAATGGAAATTGAAGTCGGGATTGAGTTACGATCACCAGCATTAATTCCTATTTAAGAATGCCTAAATCCGAATTACCGAATTTCCCTCAACGGATCGAAAAGCATATCCTGATTGATGCCAATCCTTCAACAGTTTGGGCTTATTTGACCGTTCCCGCTTTTATGAAAGCATGGATGGGCGACGAAGAAATGCAAATCGACATTATCAGCGATTGGAAAACGGGAAGTTCTTTTGTAATCAAAGGATTTCACCATGAGCAGTTTGAGAACCGGGGAACCATCCTGCAGCTCGATCCGGAAAACGTTTTCAGCTATGCCTATTTGAGTTCTTTATCCGGTCTGGAGGATGAAACGAAGAATTATACAACTATTTCTTTCTGTTTAATACCCAAAGCCGGCGGAACGGAACTGCGGGTTGAAGCAACTAACTTTCCGACATTTGAGATTTATAAGCATTTGGAGTTTTATTGGAATGGAACTTTGGCAATTATTAAATGGAGCATTGAAAATTGAAAAGGAATATGAAGTTCATTTTTATCATAACTATATGGTTATTTGCTCTGGCATCTTGTAAGGGTGAGCCAAAAGTTTTAAGTGAGGATTTTCAGGCTATTTGCTTTGTAAGTAATGGGGATGAAATCGGATTAGGGAATGAAGTCTATATGAATTCTCCCACGATTCATTATGTTTTATTTCTATACCATGACACTATTTTCCAGGTTCAGATTAAGGATAAAAAGAATTCTTGGTCCTATTTAACACCACGAAATAAAGGAAAAGATAGTCTTATCTTCTTATTTAGGAAATACGATAATACAACTTTAAAAGAACAATTACACCTTCTAAAAAAAAGGAAGTATACAGTCAATTCCAGTTGTGGACCGGAAGGATATTTTCTCTGCAAAAAGCATGAAAAACTCAATTTTGGGCTATTTAACTATCGTGATTACAGCTATTGGTCAAGATACTATTATTGGAAAGAAACCAAACTCCATTCCTATCAATTCCCAAAAATCTATTCAACCATTTATCATACATTCAACTCCAAACAATGGGATTATCTCATGAGTGATGATTATTATTACAAGGATGTGAGGACCTATCAAAAAGTTCGATTCCAATTTGAACCAACAGCCAAATCAAAATGAATCAGCTATCTTTATAAAAAATCGCATCCACCATGAATGAATTAGCCCGACAAGGCAGAAGCCAAACGATTGCAATCTCAATCAGTATCATTCTTATTTCCATGTTCGTTATTGCATTTTACCACATTCCCCAGGATTCGGTAGATCCGAAAAAGTTCTTTCAGCAAATCGTGCGGTTTGTGCTCACGCTGGCGCTGCTTTATTTCTTATTCCAGGGAAAAAACTGGGCGAGAATTACAATGCTTTTTTTGTTCTTGCTAACAATACTCAGTGGGTTGATCCTACTATTCATCCCCTTTCCAGTGGCAGGAAAGATTCCTATTCTGGTTATGATTATTACCTACGGACTTGGGGCTTACAATCTTTACTTCTCAAAGTCTTTTAAAGCTTATTTTACTTATTTGAATTCAAAAAACGGATAATTCATCCTGAAGACGATTCAATGCCTGCAGACAGGATTTGGGAAAAGATTGAGCGCTATCGTTCATTTATTCAACTTATCAAAAAATGAAATACTTCATCCTTCTAATCTTCGTTTTTTCCGGAATATATTGCATGGCCCAGGAAAGGAATGTAACGACTAAAATCACAGCTGAAAGTATTTTTGAACTTTCAATTATTCAGATTTATCCGGATTCATTTCCAAAAGTATCCGTTGTTTTTCAAGCCAAAAATCAATTTGGAAAACCACTTTGGCTCCTTAAAAAATCTGAATTAAAAATCACGGAAAATGATGTTCCAAGCAAAATATTGAGACTAATCAACATTACAAGAAACAAACCTATCAATATCGGTTTAGTTTTTGATCACTCAGGATCTATGTTCGAAAATCCGGATATGGACATGGATGAAATGTTCAGAATAAGCGAACGCTATTTCAACGGAGAATCTGTGCCAACTGACTATATCTCTTCTCTCGATTATGCAAAGGAAGGTGTAATCGAATTTCTGACAAATTCCAATAATCCTGAAGATTCCATTTTGTTTGTTGGGTTTTCAGAAACTGTAGATCAGGTATTTCCCCTTTCAAATAATTTTGGTCAAATCCGTTCTTTTGTTGAAGGCATAGAAGCTACAGGTGCCACGGCATTTTACGATGCACTATATTTAAGCATCGGGAACCTTGTAAAGCACTCCTCAAGCTCTGCAGTTATTGCTTTAACAGACGGAATGGACAACTCATCAACTCATACCTATGAAGAAGTAATCAATCTTGCCAAAAAGAATAACATTCCGATTTACATTATTGGTTTAGGAGGAGTGGATAAACGTTCCTTAAAGCAAATGTGCAGCAAAACAGATGGATTTTTCTATCAGACAAATGACCCGAATAAATTAAAAGAAATATATGCAAGTATAAAGGAACAACTCAAATCAATTTATCAGGTTGATTATACATCAACTTGTACCGATTTCGCAACTGGCGATAGAGAAATCCGATTTTTATTTACAAATGACACTCTAACTTTTTCCAATAACTCGGAAAGATACAAGCTACCTGAAGAAGCCCGGTTGTATTTAAAAGAACAGGAAGAAATCAGGCTGAATAAGATTGAAAAAGAGGAACAGGAAAAAGCTGAATTATTTTGGGCAATTGGAAGTGCTTTCGGAATATTGCTTTTAGGTTTTTCTGGTTTCATCATCTATAAAAAGAAAAAAACAGAGGAAATAATATTAAAGGATATCATTCCTAATCCATTTGAATCTGAAGTAACAGTATCTTATACCCTTCCCCTGAAAATAGAAAACCCACAGCTCCTCATTTACCATATCAATGGACAACTAATGAATACGCTGGATCTGGACCAAAGCATGAACGAACTAAAAATTGACTTAAGTCATTTGGTTAGAGGAATATATATTTTCAAAATAACAACCGTCAAAAAAGATTCCAACAAATTAAAAGCAGTCAGAAACTAGGATCTCTAGAGCTCTTGGCAAAATTCTTGCTAACTTCACGTAAAAACCAAGTCATGAAAATTCTGCTTTTTATCGCTGTTTCTGCTTCTGTACTACTAGGTTGTAATACCAGCAAACCGGTTGCTGCGGACCATGCAATCATCAGTATCACGCACGGAACCAACTTTGGGCATTGCCGCGGATACTGCCGGAAAGAAGTGGTATTTTCGAAAGATCAAATCGTTTACTTTGAAGCAAGTGTCGACTCTGCAAGGAATCCTGTGAAAACTGAAAAATTCGACATTTCGGCGGATCAATGGAAAAGCATTGTCGCTAAAATTGATTGGAATAAATTCCAAAAAATGGAAGAAAGTTACGGCTGTCCGGATTGTGCTGACGGCGGTTCGGAATACATTGAAATGAAAACCACTGATGGAACGAAACGTGTCACGATCGAATTCAGTAAAGCAATGCCCGAATTGGAGCCTTTACTGACAGAACTACGTACTCAACGCAAACAACTTTTAAAAACCGACTAAAAAGGGATCTACACTTTCACATTCTTTTCAAAAAATCAAGCGCGTGTAACAAAAGTTACTGTGGCTTCCATTATTAGCTTGCAACTTTGCATAGTGAAACAAGAATAGTTCAGTAACAAAAAACACATGCAGATGAGCGTAGAACAAATTATCAAAGAAAATGCGGGTACAATCGTAGACGTAAGAACAACAGCAGAATTCAGAGGAGGACATGTTGCAGAATCCATCAACATCCCGGTCCAGGAAATTACCGCAAGATTGGAGGAAATCAAGGAATTGAAACAACCCTTGATACTTTGCTGTGCTTCGGGTGGAAGAAGCGGACAGGCTACTCAATTCCTGTCACAACTTGGAATAGAATGCTACAATGGCGGTTCATGGCTGGATGTTAATTATTTTCAAAAACAAGCGCTATGATGAATGCGATCAAACAATTATTCGGTATCGGACCTAAAGCGGATTTTGCCCAACTTGTAAAGGAAGGAGCAATCATTTTAGATGTACGCAGCAAAGGAGAATATGCCGGCGGACACATTCGCGGGTCGATCAATATCAGCCTGGATACCCTGGCGAACAATCTCGATAAACTTAAAGATAAAAACAAGCCTGTCATTACCTGCTGTGCCAGCGGCATGCGGAGTGCCTCAGCTAAAAACATCCTGAAATCAAAAGGATACACCCAGGTATACAACGGTGGCGGCTGGTACGGATTGCAGCAAAAGATCAGGTAAGTTAGCTTTATTCAAAATGGATTTTGTCGGCTGGATTCCAACTACAACATTCAATCCGATGAAATCCATTCATTTTTTTCAATGAAATGAAAGAACGTATTTTAAAAAACTGGACACTCAGCAGAGCCCTATTCCTGATTTTAGGAAGTGTGGTCATCATTCAGTCCATTTTGAGCCAGCAGTGGCCTGGAATTTTATTTGGCAGCTATTTTGCTTCCATGGGATTATTTTCATTCGGATGTGCTTCCGGAAATTGTTATAATGGAAACTGCAGTATCGATAATAAGCCGGCTACCGAACAGGCTGATCAAATGAACCCGAAAATTTAAATTTCATGAAACAACTTTTTTCCATAGCTCTGGTAACTCTTTTGTTAATGAGTTGCTCCCACAGCCAAACACAAAACTCCCTTTCTGCAAAAGCATTTGCTGAAAAACTAAAAGCACTTCCAGAAGCACCGGTTATCGATGTTAGAACTGCTGCGGAATTTTCCTCCGGACATTTAAACAATGCCGTAAATTACGATTGGAACGGTTCCCAATTTGAAGCGCAAATCAAAACACTCGACAAATCCAAACCTGTATTCGTTTATTGCCTGAGCGGAGGACGAAGCTCAGCAGCGGCTTCAAAAATGCGGGCTGACGGATTCAGTGAAGTGTACGAGTTGGACGGCGGAATGATGAAGTGGCGAAATGAAAACCTGCCTGAAACGACGAACAATCAGGTGTCTTCAACGGGTATGAGCGAACAAGATTTCCAGTCCCTTTTGAATTCGGATAAAACTATTTTGATTGATTTTTATGCCGATTGGTGTGTTCCCTGCAAAAAAATGGAGCCTTATCTGAATGACATTTCAAAAGCACAAAAAAATACCCTTACACTCATTCGAATCAATGTCGAGGAAAATCCGGAACTGTGTCAGAAATTAGGAATAAGCGCTATCCCGGTATTACAAGTTTACAAAAACAGAAAAATGACCTGGACCCATACCGGATTCATTGAAAAAGAAGCTGTTCTGAAAGCATTGGAATAATTTTTATCTGTACTTTATCCGGAACCGTGAAAAAGCATGCTTTCAAGTTGATCAACACCCTGTTTGTTGTTTTTCCAATGACATTCATTATGGCTTTTGCGGGAACAATCCGTAACTATGGCTTCGGTAAAGACTGGTATTTACTGCTACTGAAATCGTGGAGCATTCTATTTCCAATTGCTTATGGGGCTGCTTTCATGATTATACCAAATGCGAGAAAATTAACTGAAAAGCTTGTTTCAAATTCCAAAAAAGAAAAATGAACCTTTTTTAAAGCGGGGTGTAATGGTAAAAAACAAAAGCCATGAAAACATCCCTTGTAAGTTTACTTCTTTGCATCAGTTCATTCTCTTTTGCTCAGCCGCTCCATCCAAGTGATGAAGCCCGAAAAATCCAGATTGCAATTCTTTTTGACACCTCCGGAAGCATGGATGGTTTGATCGAACAAGCCAAATCTACCATTTGGAAAATTGTCAATATGGCATCCAAAATGTCGGACAAAGGGAAAACTCCCGAGTTGGAAATTGCGCTTTACGACTATGGAAACGACGAAATTACGGTTCCGAATTGGATCCGCAAACGCACAGACCTGATTTCAGATTTGGATTCCATTTCAGGACAGCTTTTCTCCCTTAAAACCAATGGCGGAACAGAATACTGCGCAGCTGTTATTGAATCTTCGATCAATGACCTCAAGTGGTCAACTGATCAGGGGGATTTACGTTTGATCTACATTGCCGGAAACGAACCTTTCAACCAGGGACCTATTGATTACAAAAAGATCCTGAAAATCGCTGCAAGCAAAGACATTATCGTCAATACGATCTACTGCGGTCCTTATGACCAGGGAGTCAAAGAATTCTGGTACGACGGAGCGCTCCAAACGCAGGGTTCTTACTTCAACATCAATTCCGATGATGAGATCAGACACATTGACACTCCTTACGACAAAGAAATTATTTCTGTCAATGATTCCTTGAATAAGACCTATATCGGATATGGACGAGAAGGTACCTACCGTGCCAATAAACAAGCTGAAGAAGACAACAATGCAAGTTCCAAAGGATATGCTGTTATGACTGAACGTGCTGAGGCGAAATCCAAATCCAATTACAAAAATGCCAACTGGGATTTAGTAGATGGTTTGGAACAGGGAAATGTGAACCTGGATAGTTTACGCAAAGAAGATCTTCCGGAAGAACTGAAAGGGAAATCCAAAGAAGAACAATTGAAGTATATTGAAAGCAAGAAAGCCGAACGGACCAAATACCAAAATAAGATCGGAGAACTTTCGAAGAAACGGGAAGAATACATCGCAGAGGAAACGAAAAAGATCAACGAATCCAATGCAAAAAAAGATCTTGGATCAGCAATCATTGAATCGTTAGTTGCTACCGCTCAAAAAACAGGATTCACGGTTGAATAAGAGGAAGAGCCTTTGGAGAAATTCAAAGGCTTTTTTGTTTCCCAAAGACAAGCACGGGAGTACACAAAAGTTTAAAGTTGCCTTTTAAGTTCCGAATAGTTTTTTAAACTTATTCATCTGTGCTCCTCCGTGTCCATCCGTGGGAAAATCTTAATTTTATCATTCCAAGAATGCACCATGATTGAATTTGAAACCGACATCCAAGCACTCGATTACCTGAATTACTGGTTTGTAGAAATCACACCGGAGATCCTGGAACAGCTTCCGGGTAGAAAAGAAAAAGGTGATTTCAATCAACGGCTGATCATTACCCTCGACTCCAAAGTTCAGTGGCAGGCGGGAATTCTGGCTCTCGGCAATGGAAGCGGCCTCATTACGGTTCAAAAAGACCGTTTGAAAAAGCTTGGCAAGACTTTGGGTGATTTCGTAAAGGTACAACTAGAAAAAGACGATTCGGAATTCGGAGTACCTGTTGCCGAAGAAATCGAAGAATACTGGATCCAGGTGCCGGAATCAAAGGCCCGTTTCGATGCGTTGACTCCCGCGATGAAGCGCTATATTCTGAATCATGTTTCCACCGCAAAATCAACCGAAAAAAGGCTGGAACGCACACACCTGCTCCTTTCAAACCTGCTTTTAGCTCCCCAAGGAAAAGAAACATTTCGGTTCCTTCTTGGCAAAGATTAGTTCCTTTCTTCTCTTGATTCTATTACATTTGCAATAAAAAAAGTCAATGCGAGTATATTTAGACAATGCTGCAACTACGCCTCTTGCAAAAGAAGTTGCCGAAGCAATGATCCCTGTTTTACAAAACGAATTCGGAAATCCTTCTTCCACGCATTTCTATGGTCGACAGACCAAGGCATTGATTGAAACCTCCCGCCGTTCGATTGCCAAACAGCTAAACTGTTCTCCGAACGAGCTGATTTTCACTTCCGGAGGAACTGAAGCAGATAATATTGCATTGAATACCGCTGTCTATCAGCTGGGAGTGAAACGCATCATTTCTACGACCATTGAGCACCATGCAGTGTGTCATACGATTGAACATTTGGCTGAACGCGAAAATATCGAAGCCTGTTGGTTAAAAGTAGATTCAAAGGGAAATATCGACCTGAACGAACTGGAAACCTATCTGCAGGACGAAAAACCAACTTTGGTTTCCTTAATGCACGCCAATAATGAGATCGGGACATTGACCCCGATTGAAAAAGTGAGTGCACTTTGTAAAAAATACCATGCCTACTTTCATACGGACACCGTTCAAACAATGGGTCATTATGCCTTTGACCTGAATGCTTTAGGAATTGATTTCGTTACCTGTGCCGCACATAAATTCCACGGACCGAAAGGAATTGGATTCTTATATGCAAACAAACGCATCAAGACAGACGTATTGATCCACGGAGGTGCGCAGGAAAGAGGATTACGCGGTGGAACTGAAAATGTTTACGGAATTGTAGGACTTGCAAAAGCAATCGAATTAGCCTACAGCCACCTGGAAGAACATCAAAATCATGTTCAGGGATTGAAAACTTATATGATTGACCGTTTGAGATCTACCCTTTCCGATGTAAGTTTCCATGGAGAAATTGCTCCTGAAAAAAGCTTGTATACGGTTCTGAATGTGTGCCTTCCTCCAACAGAGAAATCCGGAATGCTGCTGTTTACACTCGATCTGAAAGGCGTTGCCTGTTCCGGCGGTTCTGCCTGCTCTTCCGGAGCTGCTAAAGGTTCTCATGTATTGGAAGGTATTCAGGCTGATAATTCCCGTCCGAATGCGCGTTTCTCTTTTTCACGATATACAACGAAGGAAGAAATAGATTTTGCCATTGAACAATTGGAGGCAATCTATGAAAAAGTATTAGTTTAATTCAAAATGTAAAAGTCAAAATTAAAAATGGTTATCTTGGTGATCTAAATTTTTGAATTTTGCATTCATAATTTTGAATTACTATGAAACTACTTTTGATCTGCTTCCTTTCAACCGTCGGATTCTCAAGTCTGAGAGCACAAACTTATTTTCCTCCTTTAACAGGAAATACCTGGTCAACAACCGATCCCACCACCCTGGGCTGGTGCCAGGACTCAATCAATATGATGTACGATTGGCTGGAAAATTCAGACTCAAAAGCATTCATCGTCTTAAAAGATGGAAAAATAGTCCTGGAAAAATATTTCGGGACCTTTACCGCAGATAGTTTTTACGTTTGGAATTCGGCCGGAAAAACACTTACGGCTTACGCAGTAGGAATTGCCCAGCATGAAGGATTCTTGGACATTGACGATGCAACGAGTGATTATTTGGGATCGGGCTGGACAAGCCTGACTTTGCCACAGGAAAATGCGATAACGATCAAACACCAGTTAACAATGACAACCGGTTTGGACGATAGTGCCGGAGACCCTGACTGCACAGATCCGGCTTGTTTAGTCTATGCCGCAAATCCGGGAACGAGATGGGCTTATCACAATGCTCCGTATACCTTGCTTGATACTGTCATCGAATCCGCTACAGGAATGACACTCAACGCATGGGTCAACCAAAAAATTTCTTCCAAAATAGGATTAACCGGTTTATACATTCAGGTGGGATACAACAACGTATTCGCTTCAAGACCGCGTGGAATGGCTCGCTTCGGATTATTGCTTTCACAAGACGGTTATTGGAACGGAACAGCTGTTCTTCCGGACGTAACTTACCTAAACGAAATGCGCAACAGCAGTCAAACACTCAACAATTCTTACGGTTATTTGACCTGGTTAAACGGAAAATCTTCCTTCATGATTCCTCAAACGCAGTTTGTTTTCCCGGGAGAATTATGCCCCAATGCACCTGCTGATATGTATGCTGCAGAAGGAAAGAACGGACAGATCATTAATGTTGTACCATCTGAAGGGTTAGTACTGGTACGCATGGGAAGTACCATGGGAAACAGCTTAGTCGGAACCCAGTACAATGATACGATCTGGCAGTATATGAACCGTTTGGGGTGTGTTGCAGGTCTCGAAAACCAATCATTGGAAGCGATCCAAATCTCTCCCAATCCAACAACTGAATTAATCCTCATTTCCGAGCTTCAGGGAAATGAAAAAATGGAACTAAAAAACCAGCTGGGGCAATCCGTTCCGTTTCAACAACTTGGAAATGAAATTTCGTTGAAAAATTTACAAACAGGAATCTATTTTCTCACAATTCGTAAAGAAAATCACGCAAAAACATTCCGTGTCGTGCGCAATTAGTGAAAAATGAAGTAAATTTAGCCTATGCCAGGCACGAAAAGACATATACTCATCATGAGTTCTTGGTTTCCTACACGCATAGATCCATACGCAGGAAATTTCGTAGAACGCTTTGCACACTTGCTTTCAGACACATATGAAGTGACGGTATTGCATACAATGGGTGATAAAAACTGCAGTTCTATTGATGTCGATGATGAGCAGAACGGCAACCTGCGTATCATTCGTATCTATCATCACATTTCAAAAAACCGTTTCATTCACTGGTGGCTTCAACGCAAAGCCTTACGAAAAGGATTGATGATGCTGGACCACATTGATCTGATCTTTGCGCATGTTTTCCTTCCGCGGGCCATGCAGTTTACACGTGTACAGCGCTATTTCCACGTACCTTTAATCGTTATGGAACATGGTTCCTATTACCGGAAGAAACTGGTAAAAAGCTTTATTTCGCTCCACCAACAGCTGATTAAAAGGGCTAGCAGGCATACCAGTGAAATAGTTGCCGTATCCAATGTATTGAGAAGTGATATGAAACCGCTCTTCCCTACTACCAAAATCCAGGTAATCCCCAATTTTGTAGATGAGGAAATCTTTACTTTAAGAGAGAACAATCCGGAAAAGCGCACGAAGTTCATTCATATTTCCACATTGGATAAAAACACTAAAAATCCGGCCTTTCTTTTTGACGGATTCTTAAATGCGTACCTGGAATCTGGGAAAAAGGTCAGCTTGACAGTTGTTTCCGATCAGGATACCGATGAGTGGGAACGATGGGCAAAACTGAACAGCTGTCGGGAAGCGATTACTTTCACCGGACCTTGCGAATGGGAAGAAGTCAGCAGATTAATAAAAGAACACGATGCATTAATCCTCACTTCCGAGTACGAAACATTCAGCATTGTACTTGCCGAAGCCTGGTTAACCGGAACTCCGGTCATTTCAACCCCGGTAGGAATTGCAGCCAATATGACAGATACATTGGGTATCAAAATAGATCACAACAATATTGCCGACCTGAAACACGCTATTTTAGATATGATGAACGGGAAATTCCAGTTCGACAAAGAATTTATGCGTGCTTTCGGCATGCAGTTTTCCAAAGAAAGTGTCCGAAAACAATTAATAGAATTGTTCAATAAACATTTTATTATCTATGAATAGTTCAATCGTTCAAAAAGTTAAAAGAAACTATCTTTGAACATTTTAAACTTTTGAACCTCTTGAACGCTCTCTATGGACAAAAAAGCATTCTTCCGGCATATATCGACTAGCATTTCTGAGAAAATAACTTCTTTGCAGGGAGATATTGCAGATCTGCAAAAAGGAATTGCCGAGGACAGCAAAAGTTCGGCCGGGGACAAATTCGAAACGTCGCGTGAAATGGCCCAGCAGGAATTGGTCAAACTCAACACGCAATTAAACGAACAGCAACGCTTAAAGAGTTTGGTTGACAATCAATCTGTGGGACCGGCAAATCAGGTGCAGTTGGGAGCTGTTGTCCAAACCAATAAAGGATTGTTCCTGGTAGGAATTCCCATTGGAACCAGTTCATTCCAGGGAAAGAATATGATCGGTATCGGATGGGGAGCTCCGCTTGGACAGTTATTGCTTCACAAAAAGAAAGGTGACCACGTTTTATTTAATAATCAGCAGTTTGTCATTGAAGAAATTTATTGATGTAACCAAATCAAAAGTCATACTTATTACAACATGAAAAAATCCATCTTACCAACACTTAGCTTTTTAATCTTTCTGACACCTTTGGTCGGTTTTTCCCAGTTTCTTTATGACAATGGGATTTACAGTGGAAAATATGTATCCTCTTATCCGAATGGAAATAAAAAGGCCACAGGGCGGCTGGATAATAACCAACGCGTTGGAAATTGGGAATTCTATGCTGAGAACGGAGAACTGGCTGCGCGTATTGATTACAATTCCAATACCGAGTTCGAAACAATAGAAACTCACAATCATTCTGCCAGTTCTTTGAAAGTTCCTCTCAAAGAATACGATCGGTTATTTTTACTTCCTTTAGAAGAAAAGAGTGTGCTTTGGGCAAAACGTGTTCACCGGGACATACCACTTTCCGAATTTAAACTTAGTCCTGAGTTTGACTTTTTCGCATACCTGAAAACCATTCAAACAGAAAAGGCCCTTTATTTTGCAGATGAGGAATTTAAAACTCAAATCAAAAACGCGGACAGTATTCCTCACTCACAGGAACCAATTATCGGTTATAGAATAAAACTGGATTACTTTTATCGTACGGACTTCAATTTCATGGATTTCAGAATTGTAGGCATCGCACCCTTGTATAAAACAAACAATGGGAAGACCGGGGAAATTTGCTGGCTCTACTATCATGGATTGAAAGACCTCGTATTTGAAAAGATTGTAAATACTGATGGAGAGTCTATGGAAACCATTCTACAGACAAAAAATTACCATTCAACCATTTATAAAGAATTAAATGTGGCAAATAAGACCGTGGAAGAAGTATCAAAAGATGAAAAAGAACGCATGTCGCTTTACCTTGAAATTGACAATTCTATCCTGGAAGCTGAAAACGATCTCATCATAAAAAGCTATTTTTGAGTGTTGCCAAGCCTTTTTAGCTTAATGTTAATTCAATATTAAGCGACTTCATAATTTGTTCACACAAGCCTTACAATGCAATAATTTTACTCTTAATTTAGAATAACGTTATAGTAGTTCCTTTGTGGCAAAATTAAAGCTATGAAGATATTTCTTTCCGTTGTTACATTACTAATTGCAGGTTTTGCATTCTCGCAAGACAAGAACACCGGAGTAATTCAAGGAAAAGTAATCGATTCTGAAACCGGAGAAGGACTTCCTTCTGCTCAGGTAGAATTGGTTGAAAAAACAAAACGAATCCTGTCAGACATCGAAGGTATTTACAATTTCGATAAATTGGAAAACGGAACATATACTATCAAGGTATTGTACGCCGGAATGCCTACTCAAATTGTAAATGGCATCCAGGTTAAATCAGGAGAAGTTACCACCATTGACGTAGTGATGTCACCACCGGCTGAAGACAGTACTTCCATCGGTGAAATTGTAATTTCTGCAAGAAGGATCACCGATACGGACCAGGGAGTTGTTCTGGCGCAAAAGAATGCAATCAGTGTGGGTGACGTCATGTCGAGCCAGTCTATCCAGCGTTCTACGGCAAGCAATACCAGTGATGTATTGAAAATGGTAAGTGGCGCAAGTATCCAGGACAACAAATTTGCGGTTATTCGTGGTTTGAATGACCGATACAATGCAGCTTTCCTGAATGGTTCTCCGCTTCCAAGTTCTGAAAGCGACAGAAAAGCATTCTCATTCGATATGTTCCCTTCGAACATGCTTGATAATTTAACAATCACAAAATCTGCAACACCGGAACAGCCCGCAGAATTTGCAGGTGGTTTGATCCAGATCAATACCAAAAGTATTCCTGAAAAGAACTTTTTCTCTTTCCAGGTCGGAGGCGGCTACAACACCATTACAACTTTTAAAGACCGCACCTCTTATAAAGGAGGAAAAATGGACTGGTTGGGAATTGATGACGGTTCCCGAAAAATTCCGGCGGCGGTTGCACCGTTCGGACAGTACCCGTTAAACATTCACGAACAGGCAAAGGTCGCTCAGCAAGTATCGACGAATTGGGGAACAACCGAAGGTAAATTCCTTCCAAATTTAAGTCTTCAGGCATCCGGAGGGTTCAATAAAAAATTTGGTAGCCGCGAATTCGGAATGATTGCCGCTTTGACATACAGCAGAAGCTTCAGCTATAATGAGACGGTTCGAAACAGTTACCTGAATAGTACTGACCCGAATTCATCTCAGTCAACACAACTGGAAAATGATTACCTGGACAAAAACAATGTAACAAATCTATTGGCTGGTGCATTGGCAAATTTTGCGTTCAAGATCAATGAACGTAACACCATCAACTTCAAAAATATCTATAGCATTAATTCCTCAGATAAATTAATCAATAGAACAGGTGCTACAAATGCATTGGAATCTAATCCGATTCTTATCCGTTCGAACGCACGCTGGTTTACTTCAGACCGGGTTTACTCCGGACAGTTGGAAGGACAGCACGGATTGAGAGCAAAAGGATTCAAATTAAATTGGTTGGCAGGTTACAGCAATGTAAATCGTTCTATTCCTAACCTGAGTCGTTCGGTTTATTCCAGAAACAAGACTTTTATCGATCCGTCCAATCCTGATTCAAGAGATACCATGTATTCTGCAAATATTTCTACATCGAGTGTCGGACCGGCTTATGGTGGTGGAATGTTCTTCTCAGAAAACAAAGAAAGTTCTGTTAACGGTCGTTTGGATTTAGCTTATGCAACGGATCTTTTCGGAAAATTCAAAAGTGAATTTAAAATCGGGGTTTATAGCCAGGTACGTACTCGTAAATTTGCTGCGCGCCAATTGGGATATACCAAATATGGTGTAAGCGGAGGAAATGTTCAGTTTGATGAAAGCTTATTGTACCTTCCTGAAGATGAAATTTTCGCCGCTCAAAACATGGGATTGATTGAGCCGGCAGCTAACGGAAATCCGGCAAAAGGAGGATTCAAACTAACAGACGGAACAAAACCGTCCGATCAATACGATGCGCAATCAGCACTAAACGCTGCATATTTGCAGTTAGATAATCGCTTTGGCAAAAGATTCCGATTCATTTATGGAGTTCGTGCCGAATATTTCCAGCAAGAATTGACATCCTTGAAAGATGATCTTTCCGAATTAAAGATCAGCACCAAAAAACTGGATGTACTTCCTTCCATCAATGCGATATTTGAAGCCAACAAACGTACCAATGTCCGTTTGAGCTACTCTCAGACATTGAACAGACCGGAATACCGTGAATTAGCTCCGTTCGCATTCTATGATTTCACTACTAACTTCGTCGTTTCCGGTAATGATTCTCTGAAACGTGCCTTGATTCACAACCTGGATTTGAGATACGAAACATTCCCGGGAAGAGGTCAATTGTTCTCCGCAACTATTTTCTACAAAAACTTCATCAATCCGATCGAACAAAAATCCCGTCCGGACGTAGTAGGAGAAATTTCCTTCCAGAATGTTCCTTCAGCAACAAATTACGGATTAGAACTGGAGGCAAGATCATTGATATCAACCATCTTTGGGATGGACACCTCTTCTTTGTTTGACGATTTAACGGTTTACTCCAACTTATCGATCATTCGTTCGCAGGTTGATGTTTCCAATGTAGCAGGAAGTGTGGCTGATTCCAGACCACTTCAGGGTCAATCGCCTTATGTATTCAATGCAGGTATCCGTTATGACAATGCCCGTAACCAATGGGGAGTAGCTTTGAATGTGAACCGTGTGGGGCAGCGTATTTACATTGTTGGAAACGTAAACGAACCGGATTTATGGGAACAGGGAAGAACCTTCCTTGATCTTCAAATCACCAAAGGGTTCTGGAAAGGACGTGCTCAATTCAAATTAAACATTCAAAATATCCTGGCACAAGATCAGGTCTTCTATCAGAATAACTTCACTGCCAGATCCGAAGCAAAAGGAATGAGCGGATTCTTTAATACCATTTTTATTGGTGACAAGAACAATGCAAAAGGTTTTGATAAAGACATTGACCAACGAGTATGGAAAACAAACTTCGGAAGAACGTTCAGTGCTTCTGTAAGTTTCAGATTGTAAAATTAAAAGACTTCCGGGAAGCCATCAGTCAGCTGACTGATGGCTTTTCTTTTTATATATTTTCCAGTAGTACCGAAAATTTTTCGGCACTACAAGATGAATGGAAAGTTAAACAGCACTAATAATCAACTAAACGATCAACTCCAAATACCCGGTCCGACCTCTTGATGCTTCCAATCCTCTGCTCCGCTCTACTCTTACCTAAATCGAAAAACTAAATCCTTTTATCCATGTTAAGTCAATGCTAAATCAATTAAACCTCGCTTAACATTTATTTACGCGAATCGTAACTTAAAGGAAAGGATAGAACAAGGTTTGAAGAGCAATTTTGTACCAAGAAAAAAAACGAAAAATGAAAAAGATTTACTTAAGTGCATTATTCGCAGGTTTAGGAACCTTTGCAGCATTCGGACAGTTGTTCGAACCAACAACGTATCGCGGTGCTTTCGCCCCTGCTCCAACAGCAATGTGGACAGAAGGGTGGGCTAACTGGGATCCTCAAAACACAAACTACGGTACACCAAACCAAACAATCTCTACAAACATTACAGCAAACACTACCTGGACAGCAGGGAACGTTTACTTACTGCAAGGGCAGATCTATGTAAAAAACAACGCTACATTGACTATCGAGCCCGGAACGATCATCATGGGTGATAAAGCGGTTCAGGGATCAGGTTTGTTCATTACCAAAGGAGCAAAATTAATGGCTAAGGGTACCGTAAATGCTCCGATCGTATTTACTTCCAACCAACCGGTAGGATCTCGTTCTGCAGGTGACTGGGGAGGAATCATCCTGTTAGGAAAAGGTGCTAACAACCAAACAAACGGTGTTGCAAATATTGAAGGTCTTGCTCCTACTACAGATACTGAGTTTGGTGGTGGATTAACTCCTGACAATGCAGATAATTCAGGTGCTTTAACTTTCGTACGTATCGAATTCCCTGGTTATGCATACCAAACAGATAAAGAGATTAACGGATTGACTTTCGGATCTGTAGGTTCAGGTACTGAAATCAACTTCGTACAGGTTTCTTTCTCTAATGATGATGCTTACGAATGGTTCGGTGGAACAGTAAATGCTAAACATTTGGTTTCTTACAGAAACTTGGATGATGATTTTGATACAGATTATGGATACTCCGGAAATGTACAGTTCGGTTTGATCGTTCGTGATCCTAACATTGCAGATAACCCGGCTATCTCTACTTCGGAAGGTTTCGAATCAGATAATGATGCTACAGGTTCTACAAACAACCCTCAAACAAATGCAACATTCTCTAATATCACTGCAATCGGGCCATACAGAGGTAATACATCCAACACCATTGCTACAGGTTACCGTCGTGGAGCACGTATCCGTAAAAACTCAGCTCTTGACATCCGCAATTCAATCTTTATGGATTTCCAAAGAGGTATTTTCATCGACGGAACTGCTTGTGAAGGAAATGCAACAAACGGATTGATCCTTTACAAAAACAACATCGTTGCTGGTAACTCTCCGGGTAAAGTAACTGAAAGAACTGCTACAAGTACATTTGATATCCAGTCTTGGTTTGCTGCCGGAATGAACGATTCTATCGCTTCCACAGCGGGAATCTTAACGACTCCATACAACTACCTTGCTCCTGACTACCGTCCGGCTGCCAGTTCTCCACTTTTAAGCGGAGCTGACTTTACAGGTATTTTGGGAATCAAAGAAGTTTCAGCTATCGCAGGTGTTTCTTTATACCCTAACCCAACAAACGAAAACGCAAAATTATTTGTTGACGTAGCTCAAAACAGCACTATCGAAGTAACTGTAATGAACGCAAACGGACAAGTAATGCAGACGGTTGGTACAAAATATGCGGAAGTTGGAACTCATGAGTTCACAATCAACGCTGCTGATTTTGCTCAAGGATTGTACTACGCAGTTGTAAGAACTGGTGATGCAGTTAAGACTGTTAAATTGAGCGTAGTGAAATAAGTTTTCTCTGTTAGTTTAGTTTTATAGCAAAGTTTAAGGGGTTTCCGCTGCGGCGGAAGCCCTTTTTTCATATCACGAGTTTACATAACATGATATCACGTTTTCGTTATATAACGAAGAGAACTAAATTAAAACCCGATCCGCAAGCTGTAAAATCTATAAATCAAAGCCCTTATTAGTTTGAGAATATGCCTATCTTCGTAAAAAAAATACCATGAAAATATTAGCATTCGGAGCAAGTACCAGTAAAACCTCTATCAATCAGCAGTTTGCACATTTTGCAGCACATCAGTTTGACGGAGATGTTAATATGATCGATCTGAATGACTTCGAAATGCCTGTATTTTCAGTAGACAAAGAAAAAGAAGATGGTTATCCGGTTCAGGCTCATGAACTTCACGACATCATTGAAAGTTCTGATTTCCTGGTAATCTCCATGACCGAGCACAACGGAAGTTACTCTGCAGCATTCAAGAACACACTGGATTGGTGTTCCCGATTGAATAACAGCGTATTCCATGACAAACCGATGTTATTGATCTCCACTTCTCCGGGTAAATTGGGTGCAAAATTCTCACTAGAGGCTGCTTTAAGCCGTTTTCCGCGCCATAACGCAAACATTTTAGGGCATTTCAGCTTACCGAGTTTCCAGGAAAACTTCCGGGATGGAATTATCAACGAGGAACTGGCAAAAGAATTCAATGATTTGATCTCAAATGTGAAGGAAACCTTATCTAAGCTGAAATAAGGAATCGACTCCGATAACGCGTTCAACCGTGTATCCTTCCGCATAACGGACCCCGATGGATCGTCCGAATTCGGCCATTCTGCCACGCAGAAACTCAAAAAATTCTTCTCCGGAAATCGGTGTTTTCGGTTCAGAAGAATTTGGATCCCAGAATTGGGTTTTATAAGCTTTGATCGAATCGAATTTCTGTTCTACGAAATCCGTAACGTCAATCACAAAATCCGGTTTCAAATAACGGTCCTGGATGTAATGGTAAACAAACTTTGGCCGGTGTGCTTCCTGTGGCTCACCGTTCCAAGTCGTTTCAATTCTACGCAATCCGGCTAAAAAACAAGCCTCGGAAGCCAATTTACTTCCTTTACCATGATCCGGGTGACGGTCAGAAACTGCATTCATTAAAACAATTTCAGGTTTAAAACGACGAATTTGTTCAATGATCAATCGAAGGTTTTCTTCCGAGTGTTCAAAAAAACCGTCTGCCATTTTTAAGTTAACACGTTCCGTTAATCCCAGGATTTTAGCAGCGGCGTCAGCTTCTTCCTTACGCGTTTCTTTCGTTCCGCGCGAACCTAATTCACCCTGTGTAAGATCAATTATCCCGGTAGTGTAACCCATTGCACGGTGCTTCAATAAAGTCCCCGAAGCGGAAAGTTCTACGTCATCCGGGTGTGCACCGATTGCTAAGACATCTATTTGACTCATGATTTTCGGATCCAATCTAAAATGTGTGACTCAGCAGGTTCTGTTTGCGGTGAAAAATAACCGGCAATTTTGCCTTCCTCATCGATCAGGTATTTCTGAAAATTCCAGCTTACTTCCGTACCTGTCTGTTCCTTCAGCCATTCATAAATCGGATGGATCTCCTCACCTACGGTATGTACCTTTTCGGAAAGCGGAAAACTCACTCCGTAATTGGTTGAACAAAAAGTCGCGATCTCTTCTGCTGTTCCCGGCTCCTGTCCTCCAAAATCATTACAAGGAACTCCAAGTATCGTGAAACGATCCCCGCCAAATTCTTCATTCAGCTCTTGTAGCTGCGTATACTGAGGAGTAAGACCGCATTGGGAAGCCACATTCACCAGAAGGATTTTCTTGCCTTTAAAAGCGCTCCAATCGATGGTTTTACCATCTAAATAATTCAATGAAAAATCATACAAGGTCATAACAATTCTCTTTGAGTCTTAAGATACTTTTTATTTCGCACTCCTGCAACTATCGTCAATAACAGGAAGATTGCAATCGTAATCCATACATATCCCGGTAAATTCACCGATCCGTCGCCGTTTGCGTAAGAGTGTAATCCAACCAAAATGAAATTCACTCCAAAGAAAGTGAACAAAATAGCCGCGTATCCCCACATAGCTGCAGCATTGAAAGCGAACTTCCCCTTCAATCCCGGAATATACCTGAAATGCAGGATGATTGCGTAAACCAATACGGAAACCAGGGCCCACGTTTCTTTCGGGTCCCAACCCCAATACCTTCCCCAGGATTCATTGGCCCAGATACCTCCAAGGAAAGTACCGATCGTGAGCATGAACAAACCAATTGTTATGGTCATTTCACTAACAGCTGTAAGTATGGTGATATTCTTCGTTACTTCTTTTCCATTCCTGGTACTTCTTGTCAGGTAAAGAATAATATTGACGAAACTGATGATGAATCCAAGTCCCAGGAACCCGTAACTGCTCGTTATGATCGCCACGTGAATCATCAACCAGTAACTTTTCAACACCGGCTGCAAAGGAGTAATTTCAGGATCCAGCAAATTCAGCTGGGAAACAAAAATGAAGAACCAAGCCAGTAAAGCAGCTGCAGCCAAAATAACCACACTTACACGTGAGAAAATAAATCCTGCCAATACAATTACCCAAGCAATGAAAACCATTGCTTCGTACCCGTCACTCCAGGGCGCGTGACCTGAGATCATACTTCTCATAACCAATCCTGCTCCATGATACAGGAAGATAATCGCCATCAGGACGAAAATCACTTTTCCGATGATGGAATAACGACGGTCCGATTTTTCAGAAGGATTGAAAAATACCCGAATGAAGAAGATGATCAACAAAACCACTGAAAACAGGATATAAGAATTCCCTGCATTCTTAAAGATTCCCATTTTATTGTAAGAAACCTCCATTTTCACATGCGATTCGGAAGGAAGAATCGATGCAGGGGCAATTGAACGCTGCATGTTCTTCAGATCGTTCAACAACTTCGTTGATTTGGAAAAATCAGTATTGGATTTTGCCGCATCATTCAACGAGCTGATGTATGTCAGGGCTAAACGACTTGAAATACTGTCGTGCATCATTAATTCCTGGTTGAAAGGCATGAACCAGCGATTGGCTTTATCACCTTTCATCGGAATAATCTTCATATAATTCCAGTTGATCACTCCCAGCAATACCTGGTACTTCTCCCCTAACTTGATGAGTTTCTTCTGCACTTCCGATTGCTGGCCCTCCGGTTTCTGCAAAGCCGCATTGTAATCATTGATCCACTTGAAATTCCCGGTCTCATCCGTCAATTCACGGAAAGAAGCATATTTCGTCAGGTTGTATTCATCATACAATGCCATCGGAACAAGGATTACCTTCTGGTCCAGCCAGTAATCCGGATACATATGCATGCTGATTACAGTTTGTACGGCATTACGTCCTTCGTACTTATTGGAACGGTATAATTTGCTCAACAACTGATCACACAGGGTGTGCATGGGGATAATACGGCCACGGTTGTCCTGAACCAGCAAAGTAGCCAATTCATCACTCTGATCTTCCGAAATAAAGTAAACTACCGGTTTTACAGGAGCAGCCGGCATAGTTTGTTCATGCTGGTGGGTGTGTTCATGATCATGAACATGCTCCGAAGAATCCTGTGCATAAGCTCCTGCCGAAAACAAAGCAAACAAAACAGCAATCACTGATTTTGCATTCGATTTTTTCAATATTCCTATCAATTCTCTGAAACGGGAACTTGGAGCAAATAAGCTAAACACCATACCTATAAACATCATTAAATACCCGAAATATGTAATATTCGTTCCCCAGAAATCGTGGTTCACACTTAAAATGGTTCCTTTCTCATCCGGATCATAAGAAGACTGGAAGAACCGATAACCTCCGTAATCCAATACGTGGTTCATAAAAACACGTTTCGTACCGAATTCATTATTGGCCGTATCCAAAACCTGCAAATCACTCGCATAAGACGAAGGCATATCTGATCCCGGGTAGCGGTCCAAAATGAAGTCGTTGCATTTCATGTAAAATGGAATTTTAATGCGTTTCATTCCGTACTCCAGGCGGTAATTCAATCCGTTCAGCTCAAAGTACGCCGATTCACCGATTTCCTTTGCTCCGCCTCTCAGACGTACGATTTTCGAATGTGAACCATCCGTTACTTTTACTGTCAGGTAATCCGAACCGATATCTCTTCTTCCGGAAGACATTAACTTCTTACCGACATTCGGAATCTCCTGTTTGAATACGAACTGCTGTCCGGCAATTTGGTAAAGCGTCGTGGTAGCAAACACCACTTCCTGGCCAGGAGCTACTTTCACGAAAACAGAATCCGGCGGAGCAATACCGCTTTGACGGGCTTTCTGCATTTCCTTCATCGGAATATACTGTAGCGGCATATTCGGCTTCAAACGTAAAGTATCATTCCTGCGGTAAATATTTACTCCGTTCACCAGGTTCGGTGAAAATGCGACCGGTACGCCGTTTAGATTAAAAATCTCATTATCGATCACATAGTTGGACTTCATTCCGTCCGTAACGATATCCAAAGCACTTGTTTTGTATTTCGGGTCGATCTCTATGGTATCGATTTGTTTGGATTTGAAATCAACATATTCGATGGAAATCGGCGTTTTGTGCTTCGGAAATTCGATATCCAGATCTGCTGAGTTGAAAGGATAGGATTCCGCCAGGAACGTTTTTACATCATGAGTAAGCTGAAATTCCTTTCCGTCGTTGATATTGACCCACAAATACGGATCTGAAGTGTAAACCACATTCGATGCGGCACCTTCACGGATCATCATCATTCCTTCGTAGCTGATATATCTGGTAACCCAGGCTCCGATGATGATCACGATAAATGAGATATGGAAAAGGAAAACCGCAATTTTCTCGCGCTTCCACATTTGGTAGCGGAAAATATTCGCAACCAGATTCACACACAAATAAGCCAACAGGATCTCAAACCATTTCGCATTATAGATCCACAATTTGGCAGCCTGAGTATTTTCGTAAGATTCTATGAAGGTAGCTATCGCGATTGCAGTAAGGAATATGAATAATCCCATTGCCATTGCTCTCATCGAGAAAAGAGCTTTTGCTAGTTTTTCCATGTAAAAACGGATTGATAATTTACAGGTACAAAAGTAACTATTCGTTTGGGTTTTCAGCCTAATTAACGGCGCAATAATTTCTCCCGCAGATCTCACAGATTTTGCAGAAAAAATATTCTCTCCCGACTCAACTGAATTTGAACCGTTTATTCAGCAATTCCTACCGCAATTCGGAGTTCAACCAATCATCGCCGCTCCTCTTTAGGATATGGATATACTCCTTATAAATCTGCGCGATTTGCGAGATTTGCGGGACAAAAAAAAGGGACTCGCATTAACGAATCCCTTTCCAACAATTTGTGTTTCTATTTTTTAATCCTGTTCTACTACTTCAGCAGGAACCAAAATTCTTCCGCAGTGTTCGCAAACGATTACTTTTCTACGTGTATCGATATCCAATTGGCGTTGAGGTGGGATCTTATTGAAACATCCACCGCAAGAATCACGGTCAACACCTACTACAGCCAATCCGTTTTTCGCATTGGAACGCAAACGGTCATAAGCTGCAATCAAACGGGAATCGATCAATGATTTTGCCTTTTCAGACTGAGCGATCAATGCCTCCTCTTCTTTTTGTGTTTCACCAACGATCTCGTTCAACTCATCTTGTTTCACTTTCAAATCGCCTTTGCGCAATTCCAAACGCTCTTTCGCTTCGTCCAAAACCTCTTTCTTAGCAGTGATTTTGATCTTAGCTTCTTTCATACGCTTGTCGTGCAATTTGATCTCCAACTCCTGGTATTCGATCTCTTTTGCCAAAGATTCAAACTCACGATTGTTTCGTACATTATTTTGTTGATCCTTGAACTTCACAATAGCAGCTTCAGCATCTTTCATTGCAATTTTGCGGTCTGCAACTTCAGTATCCAATTCTTTCGCTTCGTCCTGAAGATTCTTGATTCTAGTCTCTAACCCTTCGATCTCGTCCTCTAAATCCTGAACTTCCAACGGCAATTCACCACGTACTGTTCTAATTTTATCGATTTGAGAATCAATCTTTTGCAACGCATACAATGCGTCCAACTTTTCAGCAACTGTTGTTTCTTTTGTACTTGCTTTTGCAGCCATACTTTAGAGATAATTTATCGGATTCGTATTTACACTCGTTAAACGAACCGCAAAATTAGTAAATTTTTTCTTCATTTGTGCTACTAACCACTCAGAAGTATATTGTTCCGACTCAAAATGACCGATATCCGCAATCATCAGGTGATCTTCAGCGTCAAAAAATTCGTGGTATTTAAAGTCTCCCGTGATGAAAACATCTGCTTTCCCCCGGATCGCATCTTTCAATAAAAAACTTCCGGAACCTCCACAAACAGCAATCGTTTCAACCATCGATTTGGTTGGATGCGTATACCGGACCGTCCCGCATTGGAATGTCTTTTTCAGGAAATGTAAAAACTCCATAACCTCCATCCCTTTTTCCAGCTTTCCGATCATCCCGCTTCCAATGTATTCATTCGTATTGGTAAGCCCGATTACATCGTATGCAATCTCTTCATAAGGATGTGAAGCTTTCATGGCCTGTAAGACTGCATTCAAAGCGTGCTCCGAAACAATCACTTCGATTTTCACTTCTTTCACCACTTCCAGTTGTCCCGGTTTTCCCAAAAACGGACTGGCATCAGCTCCCGGACGAAACCTACCCTCACCTTCCGAAGAAAAACTGCAGGAATCGTAATCGCCGATGTGACCTGCACCCGCTTTCGCCATAGCTTCACGAACCAAATCTGCATGAGTTTGAGGCGCAAAAACAGCCAATTTGAAATTCGTTGCCGCCTTCGGACTGAGAATTTTACAGTTTTTCAATCCCAATTTTTCGGAAATAATGTGATTCACCCCGAAATGCACATTATCCAGGTTCGTATGAATTGCAATCAGACTGATGTCATTCTTAATGGCTTTCAGCACCGTGCGTTCTACGTAATTCGCTCCCGTAATACGGCGTAACCCCTTAAAAATGATCGGGTGATGTGTCACGATGACATTTGCACCATGCAAAATCGCTTCATCAACAACCGATTCGATGCAGTCCAAAGCCACCAAAACGCCTTTTATCTCACTGTTCGGATCTCCGACAAGCAAACCTGAATTATCATACGATTCCTGGTAGGAAAACGGTGCGATGTGATTTAAAAAGGAAACGAGTTCTTTAACCTGCATGTGAAACAATTTGAGAATCAAAAATACAAAATCAAAGAGAGATTAATCAGTAATTCCTGAATTATCCGCTCAAATCTTCTGGAATTAAGTGACACTTCTCTCTTGATTTTTCAAGAACGATCATTGTCCTATTCAGAATATATTCCGTTTTACTTTGCCAAAAAAAGTTTGGTCGTATAAAATTTATGTGAGGCGCTGTACACTTGTTTCATTAATTCATAATCCTCAGGCAGATAGCTTGTCTTATTATAATATTCATCTACCGTAATCATTAATTTATTACCAACAATTCTTGCATCTGATTTAAACCCAAACAACTCATTCCCTCCAAACTCCAGGATGAAATCATTCACATTCTTCACTTTATATCCCGCAGGAATGGAAACACTAAGTTCTCTAACATAATGAGTATTATTTTCCAGGTATATTCCTGTTTCTCTTTTCGAGTTTTCATCTTCGGACAATTCTCTTTGATTTCCTATAACACTGCCTAATTCAACAATCAGGATAGAATCCAGGTCTACCACTAAATCGTTACATTTTAAAGTTGAATAAATTGTTAACGGTAAAACAAAAGCCCTATCCAGGGTTTCATTTTTGGCCTTTGTGGAAAGAATATCGCTTTTTGGAAAGTAATAACGAATCAATGACTCTCTTTCTTCAAGGATTTTTCCTTCTCTTGCGCCGTTAATTTCAACCAAGTAATCCAATGCAGTGTTTCCAATCAACACCTCTTTAAATTCAGCTTTAGCTTCATCTCCCTGAAAAGACAGTTGAATACTTAATGAGTCCGTAGAAAAATTTATTCTTGGCTCATGAATCTTAAAAGGCTCGATTTTAGGTTTTCCATGAATATTAAAGTATACAGCATTTGAGTTTAAAAAACGCGTAGGAGCCGGTCCAATTCGGTCATCGGGATCAACGCTGTAATATACATCCAGACCTGGAAAATAAATCAATGGAAAATTAAAATAATTAGGGCATACAAAATTCTCAGGTGTCGCATGGTAATCACCTCTGGAAGCAAATATCAATTTGGGCTCTAATCCGATTAATTTTGAATAGGTATACATCAGACGAAACTTTTCCATCGGTACTTGATTAACAAGGTAACGCCCTGATTTGTTTAAACCCAGCATGAATGTTTCATTTTTTGTCTTTAGGAAGAATTCTGCTCTTCTAAGTTTAACGATGGCCGAGGTGTCACTTTTAATGAACCACACATCGATGAATTTCTCAGAATTTTTAAGACTCTTTTTCAATGGTTTCCCTTCTCGTTTTTTATAGAAAGCAGAAGAATATCCGAGATTTAGCTCAAACAACATTTTCATCCTATCAGTCAGCCTATCCCGATTGGCAGGTTGTATATGCAAAAACAAATTATCGTTCGCATAATTTGACAATTCCTGACGTTTAGCCGCCGACAAGGATTCATATTTAAATAACAGCAGTCTGTTATTCATTTCTTGATCGATCTGCTCCTCATACTTTACTTCATAGCCTTTAGGTTGATAAATCAGCGGATCCAAGTTTGCCTTACTATGATATGCAATGATCCGGCTCAGGGTCGGATACTTTTGCGTCAACAAAAATTCCGAAGGATAACCATCAGAAACTTTAGGAGTTTTTATGAAAATCTCTATGATACTTCCAATTTTGAGATTGTCAAAAGCAAAATAGTTGTACAATCTGCCATCCAACTCCCCCTTAAAAATGCTATCCCTGGAAACAGCAACACAACTACCATCTGATTGAATAATCCGAGCCTTTACTTCTGTTTCGTCGTATGTTCCTCCCCAATAGGTGTTTTTTTCCTTGATTGGTAAATAAAACTTATTCAATTCTTCAATTCCCTTTTTTGATTGAACAAGTATTTTCATGTGTTTAATTTCAGTATGAAACCACATAAAAACACCTAAACCTGGCAACTTATAAACATCAATATTGAAAAGGTATAAAGCATTGGATTTCTCTTGTTCCGGGGTGAGTGATAATTTTGATGGATCCACATACTCCGGTTGTTGTGACCAGTCATAATCTGTCGTATAAATCGTTTGTCCCTGTAAAAAAACAGGGAACAACAAAAGAGTTAATAAAATTCGGAAACGGTTCATTTTCTTATCAATACTAAGGGTTTACTCAACTGTTTTGTCAGTTCTGAAATTGTTTTCTCCAGTACCTCAACTTCCTCTATGGAATAATTTAATTTAGTTAACTCGACTATTACAAGTTGTTTCAATTCTCCATTGAAAAATTCATAATTAATTTGGTAACTAATCCCATCTTTATCAATCACTTTATTCTCTGGTAATTTTGTTACTGAATAATCAGATGGTATAATCACTTTGGTTAAAGAAACAGACGTTGTTTTGTAATCAATCTCCAGGGGCAATTTCCGATTCTTAAGCTTTAATTGATCTAAAGGCAGATTACCGGTAAAAACATTCAAAAGCACCGTATTGGAATCAAGTTTGGACAATTTCTCACGAAAGACTAGTTCAACTTTAGAAATGGAGTCTCGTTCATTTACTTTTACTCTTACAAAATCTACTTTTCTGGAAACATTTTCATTATTAAAGAAATACCCCGTAAGTTTTCTCTTGTTTTTCTCCAACAGATCTGGCTCATTAAATAAATGGAAATACGCTATTTTGTTATAACCTCCTACTTCTTTTTTCTTTGACCCAACAACGAAATCATCTGCAATGGTTAGGATTGTTGAGTCTTTAATACAATTCATTAACGAACCAATTACAGGTATTCGCTCTACTAAAAATGAATTTGATTTATCATCAAAAATGAGTGCTTCTTTTCCCTGAATAAAACTCGTTGGCAGATCAAATGGCTGAAAATCACTGGTAGCATCCAAAAAATACTTCCTGTCATTATCTTGAAATGTTGCAATCATATGATTATCTACAAACTGATTATGTGATTTTTCATAGGTGTAAGGAAGATCACGTGTTCCAGTCCACGCAATTTGAATTCGAATTCCAATTGATTTAGCCATTCCATAGATCAATACAGCCATATCTTTGCAATCTCCATATCTTTTATTGAATGTATTCTTCCCTAATCTGGGCCTAACTCCTGAAATCCCTTCTTCAAAAGCAACATATTGAATATGATTCTGAACCCAGTAATAAATCGCTTTCACTTTCTCAGAGTCGGAATTCAACTCTTTAGTTATTTCTAGTGTTATAGTTCTAAGATCTGAAAATGAAGTATCTGAGATGACGTTATCCAAATAAGAAAGGTATATTTTTTGCAAAGCAGACAAGTCAGGCAATCCGAATTGTTTATCATTGATATTACATTCCTTCACTTGGAAAATAATATGGGGAACCAAACTTAGAAAAGAAGGAGCGTCGGGTTCAAAAACATGCGTATATGGAGTTCCCGTGAAAGTAAAAACAGAATAAGTTACATTACCATGTTGTTTTTTACTCTCCGTAATCATCCCTTTATCATTGTAAAACTGCTTATCAAACTCAACCCAATCAGGTTCTTGTAGTTCTACATTACTGCTAACTATAGGAGCAAATCCTCCAAAGAAATGTCTTATTGGAAGCGCGCCGTTTTCATAGATCAATGAATAAGAAGTTTCAATAATATCTCCGACAGCAACGTCTTCAAAATTTAGTTCCCTGGATTTCTCTCCATCATAAAAAACGAAATTTGATGAAATAGTTTGAACTTCACTACTTAAAATGGCTTTTTGAGTTTTTCCGGATTCGCTTCTCAATTTCGACTTCGCCCCATGTAATTGAATAGCATCAGAATACTCAATAGTTTGATCTAAAAAAGACTCACTTCCCTTTGGACTCAAAATCAGGATTACTTCAGAGAAATTTAATTTTAATCGAAAATCATCCGTATCCGATTTATAAGGGATTATTTCTAAGTCCTTTTTCAAATAAATGAAATCCAAACTTTTATATTTTTTCTTAAACTCTTCAATCTGATCTTTAGTAAATGAACCCTGTCCCAGCGCACTGAACGTGAAAAAGAATATGATAATGGGAAGTATATAATTCAAAGCGGCTGATTTATGAAATAACTCCGCAATATTACATATAATATCAGTAAACAATACTTTCAAGTAATCATGTTTTCCGAAATGCCTTTCACAAATTGTAAAAATAAGGATTCGGAATTACAGGAAAATAAAGCCCCCTTAATTGCTCTTCTGAGATCAACGTTGTATTCATAATTTGTGATTTTTCCGAAACCGGTACTTCTGAAAGCCCCAAAATACATTGTCCGAAAATCCCATCCGGATATTTCTCCGCTTCATGAGACACCCAGGCAAAAGGTATGTTGTTACCAATTAAAACCTTTGCAGTCAATCTGCCCTTCTGCCCTGTTCCATTGACAATCAACTGTTGCCCTGAATCCCAATCCAATTGAACAAACCGATCGATCTTCAATGAAAAAAACGCCTTTTGCTGATAGTCTGAACTTGTTTTAGAAGTTCTGAGTTCGTGATCCCGCCACAAATGAGTCACCAGATCCAGTCCTTTGATGGAAAACCTGGCTTCGTACCAGCGGAACAACAGGTCATAATCTTCGGGATACTTCAAACAATTAAAACCACCACAATCTTCCAAATCGGCTTTCCGCATCATCCAATTCCCGGATGCCAATGAACATTCCCTGTAAATATGCTGGTAGAAATCCTGTCGATCGACACGCTCATTCAACCAATTTTCATACTTCTGATAACCCGGTGAAATACAACCGTCGACTGAAAAGTAACTGACTTTCCCTGTTACGATCTGTGCACTGGAATTTTGCAGAGTTTGCAGAAAGATTGCCAATTTATAATCCGGCATCACATCATCAGCATCCATACGCGTCATGAATTCTCCTGAGGCCATTTCCAATGCAGTACAAAGCGCATCAACAATTCCCTTTCCTTTGTTTTCAAGCAGGATAATCCGCGGATCATCCAATAAACCGGAAATTGCTTCCACTTCATTTTCACCGCTGTGATCGTTCACCAATATCCATTCCCAATCAGTATGCGTCTGGCCTAAAATAGACAAAGCAGTTTCGCGAATGTACTTTTCGGCATTTCTGTAGGGTGTAAGAATCGAAATACGAGACATTTGGTAAAGGTAATAGCAAATTCAAAAATACGTTCCTTCATAATCTCATCCGTGATTTCCGGATAAAAATCATTCACCCGGATGATCTAAGTCATTTTTTACCAGGCACATGCGCTTTATTTTTGAATCAAATAATCACAACATAATAATACGGACCATGAGCGAAAAGGAATTTATCTATAAGCAACACGAAGAAAATACCGAATGGTTGAACAAATTGAACTTTTATAAGGACGAGATAAAAATAATTCAGCATAGGCTGGAAGAAATTGCCGATAAGAATAACAGCAAAGAAGTACTTGCTTTAGTGGAGCAATTCCAGAACCAGCTGCTTATCCATCGAAATGCCATTGATGAAATACAGCACCATGTGATCATTTCGGAAGACAAACTCCACCGGGAAATTGAAAAAAATCCGGTAGCAACCGATCATCGAAAGACAGAATATCATCAAGTCGAAAAAGAAGAGCTTCAAGTCTTCGAAAAATTATTCAGTGAGTTACGTGAAAATTTTAATCGATTTGCTTCTAAATGGATGTAACGGTCCATCCATTAGTTTCAAAGGAAAGGGAATTCTTAACAGGGTTCCCTTCTCTTTTTTACGCACTTCGGGATAAGGGATTTCTATTATCTTTATCCTCATGTATTCATGGCGGATTATTCTGATTCCTTTTTCCTGGCTTTACGCATTGATCGTAAGCATACGAAATTGGATGTTTGATGCCGGAATCAAGAAATCACAACCGATTCCGGGAGCTTCAATTTGTATTGGTAATATCACGGTAGGCGGAACAGGAAAATCGCCGCTCACAGCTTATATCGCTCAATTATTCAAAGAACAAAACCCGGTTATTTTATCGCGTGGGTACGGAAGAAAAACACAAGGACTTCGTATCGCTGAGCCAACTAGTTCTGCCAGTGATATTGGCGATGAACCGATGATGTACTGGACCAGTTTCAATCACCAAATACCGGTAGTTGTTGCAGAAAAAAGGCAGATCGGTGTCGACTGGATCAGGGAACATCGTAAGGACTCCTTGATAATCCTGGATGATGCATTCCAACACAGAGCCGTCCAAGCCGGTTTGAACCTTTTGTTAATGACTTACGACCGTCCGGTTTTCAAAGATTTTGTATTCCCTGCAGGTAATCTCAGGGAACCACGGGCCGGAATGAAGCGCGCAGACATTGCTTTAGTAACCAAATGCCCGAAAGATCTTCCCGAAAGGGAGAAAACGCTTTTCAGAAAGAAAATACCTTTAAAAACAGCGCATATTTTCTTCAGTGAGGTCATTTACGGAGAGTTGAAAGGCCTTTTTGGCGCTGTTTGGGAAAATTTTGATCAATTAATTTTAGTAACGGGCATTGCCCAACCCGAACCACTATATCGTTTTTTAACTGAGAACCATCGTGTTGAGCCCATTCATTTCCCGGATCATCACAGCTTCACACGAGAAGATATTCAACAAATCCAACAAAAAGTTGCTACTTTTGCGCACCAACGTTGTGCTGTTGTTACAACCGAAAAAGACGCGGTGCGTTTTGCAGAGTGGCAGGAAGTCATTGTGGAAAGTCAAATCCCGTTTTTTGTACAAAGTATTTCGTTAAAAATAGATAGAGAAGAAGATTTTAAAGCATTACTCAAAAATTATGTTGTTAGAGCAAATGAAAGAGGCTGCTGATTTTATCAACAGCAAAACGCAGGTTAAACCAAGCATCGGTATCATTTTAGGAACCGGATTGGGCGGATTGGTAAAGGAAATCGAGATTATCGATGAAATTCCTTATGAGCAGATCCCGCATTTCCCGGTTTCAACGGTAGAAAGCCATTCCGGGAAATTGATTTTCGGGAATTTAGGTGGAAAACAAGTGGTAGCTATGCAAGGACGTTTTCACTTTTACGAAGGCTACAACATGCAGCAGGTTACTTTCCCCGTGCGTGTAATGAAACTATTGGGAATCGAACGCTTATTTGTAAGTAATGCTTCCGGTGGTGTGAACCCGGATTTCGAAGTGGGAGAAATCATGATCTTAGACGACCACATCAACTTGTTTCCTGCACATCCGCTGATCGGGAAAAATATTGATGAATTAGGACCTCGTTTCCCGGATATGAGCGAACCTTATGATCACGCAATGATTGAAGTTGCTAAAAACATTGCAGCAGAAAACAACATTAAAGTTTCTGTCGGAACATACGCAGCTTTGACCGGACCAACATTGGAAACTCCTGCAGAATATGGTTACGTTCGTGCTATCGGTGCTGATGCGGTAGGAATGTCAACAATACCTGAAGTAATTGTGGCTCGCCACATGGAAATTCCATGTTTCGCGATTTCCATCATTACCGACCTGGGAGTTCCCGGAAAAATCCAAAAAGTAAGCCTACAGGACGTTATCGATGTTGCAAGCAGACAAGAGCCTAAAATGACTCTTATCATGAGCCAATTGATCGCTCGTTTATAGTCCTGTTAAACCAATTATAGTAGCCCCGACGTCTATGTCGGGGCTTTTTGTTGGTTGCTAATCCTTCATGAAAACACGACCCCCTGTTTTTTCACGATTTTGATCAGGAATGATGGTCTATAAGGGAAGTTTTTTACATTAGTAAAAAAATAACTATGAACCTCAAAGACTTTTTAGAGGATTGTAAACAAGAGAACATCATCGACCAAACTACTGTGGATCGCATGTATGCACATTTTTTGAAGCGCAATGACCAGCGTTCCGAAAATGTACAGAACCAATCTCCAATCAATCAAAACAAATCAAACAACGGGCTGATCATTACCGTGAGTATCATCGGAGTATTCCTGATAGGTTTCGGGGTGATTTACCTGTTTGCTCATAATTGGGACGAACTTTCCCGCCTGGCAAAAACCATCCTAAGCCTTTTACCGGTCTTTCTTTCCGTACTTGCAAATATTTACACTGTAACCAAGCGGAAAGACAATGTGATTTGGCAGGAATCTACAGCCATTTCTACTTTCCTTGCTGTAGGAAGTATGCTGGGGCTCATCCTTCAGATCTATCAACTTCCGGGAATAGAAAATTACTTCTATACTTATTGGTGTATTCTTTGCTTACCGGTAGTTTACCTGCTCAGATCGCACAGTGCGGTTTTTTGTGCCATGGCGCTTATGCTGATGAATCTTTTCAGTTACCCGATGGACCAAAGCGCTATTTATCAGGTTCCGTGGTTTGGAAGTTTGATGCTATTCTTTGCATTAGTTCCGTATTTGAAACGTTTATTTATCCTTCGTCAACCGGAGTCATTGTTTGTAACCCACCAAATTGCTGTTCCCTTTCTGATCTGTTTAAGTGCCATTATAAGCATGCGTGGATCCGACTCATCCATTTGGCTGATCCTGTTCTTACTACTCGCAAATTTCCACTTATTCGGAACAAGCAGATTCCTGAGAAACACCAATCGCCAACCAAATGCAATGGCAATACTGAGCTATACAGGCTTGAGTTTGAGCTTAACCTACCTGTTACTTTATAACAAATGGGGATTTGATAAAATCCTGCAGGCTGAAAACGACGATTACCGATTGATTTTCATTCCTATTCTTTTTGCACTGGGACTCTTTCAGTTGTTCATTTATTTTTCCAAAGAAAAAATTGCCGCAAATAATCTTTATAAACTGCTGTTGCTTTTGCCTGTTCCTTTCATAGTCATGGATTATTTCGGAGTTAATGCATTCCGTTACTACCAGGTTGCAGTTTTAATCGGTGCTGCTGTTGTCATTCATTTTGCCCAGGAACGGAAAGACGCTTGGCAGATTTATCCTGCGCTGGGTCTGTTAGCAATGCTTCTTTTCAGTTTCTCTTACATCAACGGAGGAATTATGAGCTTTTTCCTGTTATCTCTCATTCCGAGCATGTACTATCTGGTACCGGCAGCATTGATCGATCAAAAGCAAAAAAACACCTTGAGTGCTGATCAAATCGTGATTCTCTCTTTTCAAATTCTGTTCCTGATCATTGCCAGTTTCGGAGGATTCTGGGCTTTGTTCGACTATACTCCCTACCTTTCAATAAATGCAGCATACGTTCCTCCATCAATGAACTCTTTCCAGGTAATACTTACCGGAATCATTTGTTTAGGGCTCATTTTAAACGTCGTAAAACTGCGCAAACAGTTATTTTCTCATGTAAACGGATTATTTGCCCTTTTCAGTCTGGCAGTACCCGCTTTAATCTGGATCGGGTGTATATCATCTGTAGGTCTGCAGCATATGTATTCCATTTTCCTATTGATATTGGGTATCATTTTATTGGTGTACAGCGCAAAAAAATCAAATCTCACCGTGGCAAACCTTTCACTTGCATTAATCGGATTGGTGATGGCCTGCCGCTTCTTCGACCTGAAAATGTCCTTAACTGTAAAAGGAATCCTGTTCATCCTGATCGGAAGTTCCTTTTTTGTTGCCAACTACCTCATTCTAAAAAACAAAAAGCATGAAACCAGTAAATAAAAGACTCATCGGGATCATTGCCATCTCACTTATTCAGCTGAGCTTTCCGCTTTTCTTCATCGCTGCCAAAGAACAGGTCATTGAAACGGGGAAGGAATACCTTTTCCGCATTCAGCCGGTTGATCCGTATGATTTCTTCCAGGGAAGATATGTACGACTGAATGTTCAATCTTTATTCTACGAAGCAGCAAAAGCCAAAGATTTTAAGCCAAACGATATCATGTATGTTGAATTTGAACAAGATACAACGGGTGTAAAAATCAAGACAGTTTCTCATAAAAAGACAGAAAATTCATTGAAACTTAAACTTTACTACACCTTGAAACCGGTAAACAAGCCAGAGCAACTCGTGATCAATCTACCATTCAAGCGGTTCTACCTGGAGGAAAATAAAGCCATAACAATCGAAGACCGACTTTCAACAGATAGAGAACATACAAATTTCGTACACGCAAAGATTTTGAACGGAGACTTTGTTCTGACAGATATCAGTTCGAACGGAAAATCCCTGATTACCGGAAAACCCGTAAAAACACCTGCATTGGCAAACCGGAATTAGATCTTGTGCTCAAAATGCAAGATAATTCAAAAAAGAATCCAATTAGGGTCATTATTCGGCGAAAAAACTCGAAATTTGCTACTCATTTAAAATGAATCATGTCGATAAGAGATAAATACGAAGTAATCATTGGTTTGGAGGTTCACGCTCAGCTGTTGACCAAAACAAAAGCCTATTCTTCAGATATCAATGAATACGGGGCACACCCGAATACCAATGTGAGTGTGATTACTCTGGGGCATCCGGGAACTTTGCCTGTGATGAACAAAAAAACAATCGAGTTTGCGGTGAGATTAGGTCTTGCCTGCGGCTGTACGATTGCCGAACACCAGCATTTTGCCCGTAAAAATTACTTCTACCCCGATCTTCCGAAAGGATACCAGATTACACAGGATACTACACCGATTTGTACGGGGGGAGCTATCGTAATCAAAGGTGATGACGGACAGGAAAAGTCAATCGGTTTGACACGTATCCACATGGAGGAAGATGCCGGAAAATCCATCCACGATGTTGATTTATATGACACATTGGTCGATTTGAACCGTGCCGGAACTCCTCTGCTTGAAATCGTTTCCGAACCGGAAATCCGCTCCAGCCAGGAAGCATATAATTATTTGACGGAAGTACGCCGTTTGGTGCGTTACCTGGACATCTGCGACGGGAACATGGAAGAAGGTTCACTGCGTTGTGATGCGAATATTTCGGTGATGCTGAAAGGTGCATCCGAATTCGGTACGAAGGTCGAAGTCAAAAACATGAACTCTATCCGCAATGTACAGCGCGCTATCGAATTCGAAATCGAACGCCAGATTGCTGCTGTGGAGAACGGAGAACGTATTTCCCAGGAAACACGCAGTTTTGATGCCTTAAAAGGAATTACCATTTCCATGCGCAGCAAAGAAGCGGCAAACGATTACCGTTATTTCCCGGAACCTGATTTACAGCCTATTGTTGTTGATGAAGTTTACGTGAATCAGGTAAAGGCCAAAATGCCTGCTCTTCCAAGAGAATTGTACGCGAAATACACACAAGACTTAAAGCTTTCCGATTACGACGCGGGAATTTTGACCGATTCCAAATCCATTGCATTGTTCTTCGAGGAAGTGATTTCAAATACAAAAAATTACAAGTCGGCAGCCAACTGGGTCATGGGTGAAGTGAAATCCTACCTGAACCAAAACGGGTTAGAAATCGAAGATTTACCTGTTTCTGCGAAACAAATTGCCGGAATCATCAATATGATCGAAGGTGGTAAAGTTTCAAATTCCGCAGCGGCACAAAAGCTTTTCCCGGCATTGATCGAAAATCCAACTGCAAACATTGATGAATTAGCTGTTTCTCTAAACATCATTCAGGAATCCAATGCTGACTCGTTAAAAGAAGTTATTTTGGGAGTTTTCGGGCAACACCCGGACGAAGTTTCCCGTTTTAAAGCAGGAGAGAACCAATTAACGGGCTTCTTCATGGGACAAATCATGAAAGCTTCGGGTGGTAAAGCAGATCCAAAAACAACAAATGCGCTTTTGCGTGAATTAATACAAACCGTTTGATGAACCGATTTTCTTTTTTTAGTGTATTTTTTTTAGGAGTATTCTTTTTCACTTCCTGCGGCGATAATAACCTGGATGAAGAAACAGGTCTGGAAAAGAACTTTCACATGGAAGGCCAGATAAAAGGTGCGGCGAACCAAAAATTGAAAATCGAAGCACAGTCCCAGCAAGGTGTTATTGAAGTTGCTCAAACCATGACCGATGAGGCCGGGAACTTTGAATTGGACGGAAATATTCCCGGAATGGGGATTTACTCCGTTACACTTGGTGAAAACGGAAAAAATGCAGTAGTTATCCCGATGGACGTGAATGACCAGGTGACCATTCATGCCACAAAAGAGACATTTGCCATTACTCCGGTTTTTTCCGGTACAAAATGGGCAAAGCCTTTAACGAAATACATGGTACTGTTCAGCGATTTTGCTAAAAAACAAATGGAACAGCTGCCTAAAATCCAAGATCCGGAGAAACAACTGGCGGTTTTTGCACAATTGAAAAAGCCCATCGTAAAATTCTCACAGCAGCAGATACGAAAAGATCCGGCAAACCCGGTAAACATTATCCTGATCAATCTGATCATGCCCTCCCAGGAAGAAGGTTTTGCCAGTTGGGATCCGGCAAACCTGGACGATTTGAGAAAGATTGAAACAGCTTTCCAACGAAATTATACGGATTCACCAATAACTGGTATGCTATCCCAGCAAATCGCAGCAATTGATGCTCAATACCAAAGTTACCAGCAGTATAACTCCGGAACGATGGCGGCTCCTGAGATTGCTCTGAAAAATCCTTCGGGAACAGAAATGCGTTTGTCTGCTTTAAAGGGAAAAGTTGTCCTTGTTGACTTCTGGGCTTCCTGGTGCGCTCCGTGCCGCAAAGAAAACCCGAATGTCGTGCGCATGTATCAAAAATACCGCAATCAGGGATTTGAAGTATTTTCTGTTTCCCTGGACCAGGATGCGGATGCATGGAAAGGGGCAATTGCTAAAGACGGATTGATCTGGAAAAACCATGTTTCGGATTTAATGGGCTGGCAGACGCCGCTTGTTCAATCTTACGGAATCCAGGGCATTCCTCATACCGTTCTTTTAAACAGGGAAGGAAATATTGTGGCTGTTGGATTGAGAGGCGAGCAATTGGAACAAAAATTGATAGAACAGCTTGCAAAAAAGTAAGAAAAAGCGAAAATTTTGATTCGTTACGGATCCCGAAGCTTTGGGATTAGTAAAGTCTACAACAAATCGCTTTCAGTAAAATACAAACCTTATTGTAGTTTGGAAACGAATGACAATAACAAGTTAAAAGGAACATAACTATGAAACAATTCATCCTTTGTTTAACACTTTTATCCGGATTTGCTTTCGGTCAGAACCCTGTAAAGGTTGAGGTCAGCGGAAACATCTTCAATACCAACGGAGACAGTATCAAAATATCGCAATTCTATGGTTCTCACTACCAGGATTTCATCAAAGGGAAACTGGATAAAAAAGGAAATTACAGCCTGAAAGGAACTGTTCCTGTAGCTGACTATTATGTACTGCGTTTAGGGCAGCAGCATATCAATCTTATTCTGAAAGAAGGATCTGTTATCCGCGTTAACGCTGACGGGAACAATATCAATGCGTTCCATACGATCACCGGGTCAGATGAAAGTATTGCTTTGAATGAGTTTGTAGGTCAAATGCAATATTTCAACCACAAAAAAGACTCTGCAATCAATGCCATGAAAGCTACTCCGGAAAACCAGGAAGCAATTAATAAATACTATCAAACAGAATTTTACAAGTTCTCGGCATACCGTCAAAAGTTCATTGCCGAACATCCGAATTCTCCGGCATTACTTCCTGTTGTAAGTACTTTAGACACGGATAAAGAACTGACAACTTATGAAGCGATCGTGAACCAGTTGCTGGCTGTTTTCCCTTCTTCTCCAAGCGTTCAGAACGCAAAGACAAACTATGATCAGCTGAAAGCACAAAAAGACAAGCAAAACTTCCTGGCTTCCGGGAAGCCTGCACCGGATTTCACACAAAATGATGTGAACGGAAAACCAATTTCCTTGTCTGATCTGAAAGGAAAAGTGGTGCTTCTGGATTTTTGGGCTTCCTGGTGCGGGCCTTGCCGTAAAGAAAACCCGAATGTGGTAGCCTTATACAACAAATACAAAGACGCCGGATTTACGGTTATGAGTGTTTCGCTGGACAAAGACAAGACTCCCTGGTTAGCAGCTATCGAGAAGGATAAACTGATCTGGCCAAACCATGTTTCCGATCTGAAATACTGGTCCAACGAAGTTGCAAAAATGTACCAGGTTTCCTCCATTCCGTTTACCGTATTGATCGATAGAGACGGAAATGTCATTGACACCAAACTGAGAAGTGTCGAATTGGAACAGGCGCTTAAAACGATCTTCGGATTCTAAGATGGAAATTCCTGCAGGAAAGAAAATATACTTTGCTTCTGATTTCCATTTAGGTGTACCGGTCGGAAAATCAAGCTTTGAACGTGAAAAACGCATCATTGACTGGCTTAACCACATAAGTCAGGATGCTTTTGAAATTTACCTGGTCGGAGATATCTTCGATTTTTGGTTTGAGTACAAACACGCAATCCCAAAAGGATTTGTGCGCATACAAGGAAAAATAGCCGAATTGGTGGATTCGGGAATACCGGTTTATTTCTTTACCGGGAACCACGACATGTGGATGTTTGACTACTTTGAAAAGGAGCTCGGCGTAAAAATCTACAGAAAACCTATTCACAGGATCTACAACGGCAAAAAATTCCTGATTGGTCATGGAGATGGTTTAGGACCGGGAGACCGCGGCTATAAGTTCATCAAGAAGGTTTTCGCCGCGAAGTGGTCCCAATGGATGTTCGCTCGTCTTCATCCGAACTTCGGGATTGCCCTTGCAAATTATTTTTCCCGGAAAAGCAGAATAGCAACCGGTGATTCCGACAGTAAATTCCTGGGAGAGGATAACGAATGGCTTGTTCAGTATTGTAAGGAACAGGAAGGAATCAATCCACAGGATTATTACATTTTCGGGCACCGGCATCTTCCAATGACTATTCGGATCAGTGAACGCGCCACATACATCAACCTGGGTGAATGGATCCATTACAATACCTATGCAGTATTCGACGGATTTGAAACGAAATTGCTGGAATGGAAATAAAATAATTATAACAAAAAAAAACAAGTAGGGGCGGAAAATTTTCCGCCCCTACTTGTTACAATTATTTACTATTCACCTTTTTTAGGCTCTGGTTCTTTCTTCGGTTTCGGTTCTTTCTTCTTCTTTTCCTTCTCTTTTTTCTGTTTAGGAGTTGTCGGCATAGCATCGTCTTCTTTACCAGAATTGGGAGTTCCGCCAAATGTTCGGATCTCTCTTCCCTGTTCGTCGAAAACGTGCTCCTCTATCAAAATGTCATTTTTATAGATTGCACGACTCTTAATTTTCCCGTCCGGGAAACGTTCTTCGAATGCACCTTCACGTACTTCCATCTTAGTCATTGATTTCAGTTCGCTTACTACTGCTATGTAATATAATTTCCCGGATTTGATCGGCCTGTTTACACCTTTTGCGAGGTTATTTCCCTTTAGAACAGTTTCATTAAGGGCTTCTCCACGAAGCTGACTCACTACGATATTTGCGTCCTTCAAACTATCCAGAGCTTGTTTTTTGGGCTTTTTATCGTACAACATCTGCCCCAATGCTTCGGCAATCTCTTTTGTAGGGCAACCGTATAATTCAGCTGTCACATATTGATTTGGCTTTGCTGTCACTTTTTTATAGTTCTCAATGGATTGAAGTGTCTGGTTGTAAAACAAAGTCTTAAATTCTCCATTGCGGGAATCCATGTCCCAGGTTTCGGTACGTAACAACTTTCCATCATCGTAATAATAATGCTGTACACCATGCTTCTTCCCTTCCTTGAAGTTCAACTCTTCAATGATTTTCCCTTCACGGTTATAAACCAGGAAAGCTCCATCTAGTAAACCATTCACATAATTCACCTGCTTGCTTCTCACTCCTTTTGAATCATAGGTGATTTTTGGTCCGTTCAAAACGCCATCGGTATACTTCTCAAATTTTGCCGTATCCCCTTTTGCATTGTAGGTCAATTGTGGTCCCTCCAGCTGTCCGAGCCTATAAGTTTTCTCCCAGGCAGGGATTTGTGTAGAATCATTAAAGTAAGTCCAGTGTCCGTCTTCTACTCCCTGAACATGTGAGCGGATTACCATGATACAGCCTGACTTATAATAGGTCGTATCAATTCCATTGGCATATCCGTCCACGAAAGTAACCCGGCGTTCCAGGATTCCGTTCATATGGCACGTTTCACACATTCCCGAGAAAGGCATTTTCTGAGAACTTGTCACAACACGTTTTCCATCCTGCGACATTTCCAGTTTTTCATTACAGTTTACCACTCCGGCGATCTTACCGCATTCCCACTCAGTATAACGTTGCTTGGCGCGATCTGCAGCTTTCTGATAACAAGGAACGGACTCTTTTTTCACTCCAAAATCAGGCTGGGCCGAAACAGCCAGTGAAAACAAACAAAATAGGGCAACTAATAGTTTCATATAATTGGATTTTAGGACTTCGGGATTTCAGGATTTTAAGACCCGACTTTGAAAAGTGCTGCAGTCCTGATACCCTGATGTCCTGGAGTCTTGATGTCTCTTTAAATCAATTATTGTTCCAACTTCAACGAAAGCTTTGACAGCGCATCTCTCATTCTTTTCGGAATCGGAATAGAACATTTATTAATACTATCGTAGCAAACAAGCACGGAGCTCCCGGTTGTTTTGACTTCGTTCAGTACTTTTACTTCGTAAGATAAGGTAAAACTTTTTTCTCCGACATGTTTCAGGTAAACAAAAATTTCGACCGGTTCATGCAGGAAAACGGGTTTCAGGTATTCGAGTTCATTCTTTCGAAGAATGACACCGGTCTTTTTCCAATCCCAGTCCATACCAAGCATCTGGCGAAAATAATGGATCCGTGCTTCTTCGAAATAATTCAGGTAAACAGCATTATTCACATGCTGCATCATATCACAATCAGAAAAACGAACCTGCAGTCTGTAAGAATCTAACATGAGCTATTTTTTATCTAAAACACTATATTCCGAGTTGTTCGAAATAAATTCGGGAACAACTTCTTTCATCAAGCCAACCAGGGAAAGATTATCTGTTTTCCCTACTGAATCCAATAACTTTTCAATGATCTCGTAAACTCCAGGATCAACTTCTCTTTCCGATGCGATCAGTATTTTCGGATGGTGGGTTTCCTGCACGTTCTCCGCATCATTCAACAGCTCTTCATACAGTTTTTCACCCGGCCTCAATCCGGAATAACGGATCTCAATATCTTTCCCCAATTCCAATCCGGATAATTGGATCATTTTCTTTGCCAAATCCACAATCTTAACGGATTTCCCCATGTCGAATACATAGATCTCGCCACCACTTCCCATGATTCCTGCTTCCAATACCAACTGGCAGGCTTCCGGAATGGTCATGAAATAACGGGTAATTCGTTCGTCAGTTACAGTAACAGGTCCTCCTTGTTCGATCTGTTTTTTAAACAAGGGGATTACCGAACCGTTTGACCCCAATACATTCCCAAAACGGGTGGTAATAAATTGTGTTTGACCGGTATTGGCAGCTTGAGCGATGATCTCCGCAATGCGTTTGCTGGCTCCCATGACGTTTGTCGGGTTCACGGCTTTATCCGTTGAGATCATAACAAACTTGTGAACCGCTTTTTTATTCGACAAATCAACCAGGATTTTAGTGCCTTTGATATTATTCCTGACAGCTTCCGACGGGTTCAGCTCCATCATCGGCACATGTTTGTATGCAGCCGCATGGAAAACCCAGGAAGGTTTAAATGTATCGAATAAGCGCTCCATGCGTTCTTCGTTGCAAATATCCCCGATTACGACTTCAAATGCCGGAATATCTTTCAATTGCTTCAATTCAAATTCCAGGTCATACATCGCCGACTCCGCCTGGTCCAAAAGAACCACCAATTTCGGTTTGTATTCCAATACCTGACGAACAATTCCCGAGCCAATGGAACCAGCCGCACCACTAACAAGCACCACCTGGTCTTTTAAACCATCTATGAGTTTATCCTGGTTCAGGACAATAGGAGTTCTTCCCAGCAGATCTTCAATATTTACCTGCGCAATTTGGTTAGTGGTAAAGGCACCATTTATCCAGCTTTTAGGACTCGGTACTTTTTTGACTTCCACCCCGGCTTCAATGCATTTTTCGACAATGACGCTTCTTTTCTCAGGGTCCAGGTTTTGGATGGCAATAATCACCTGGTGGATCTCATTTTTTTGAAGGATTTCTTCCAATTTAGATGTATGAAACACTTCAACTCCCTCTATTCTATTTCCGGAAATGCGGTTATTATCATCCAAAAAACCATATACTTTTAAATTGATCCGAACATCTTTTTCTATAATCCGTTTTGCAATCAAACCGGAAACTCCGGCACCATAAATCAAGACCAATTTTTGCTCACTACCCGATTTCACAGATTCGAGGTATAGTAATTTCACTATAAAACGCGAAACCGCCAGTAAAAAGAAACAGAAAACGTATTCGATTACGATCACTGAACTTGGGAACAGGTAATAATTGTCAATCCAGTTGTAACGAACAATTCCGAGCACTCCAAAAATGAGCGAAGAAACCGTTGTCGCCAGAAAAAGGCGTTTAAAATCCGACGTGGAAGTGTGCCGGACAATTCCCTTATGAATTCCAAACAAGAGGAAAACGATCAGCCTGACAGCAAAAAAAACAATGATCGAATATTTGACAATCCCCAATTCAAGTTTCCATTGAACATCATCCGCTTTTATATCGAAACGTATCAGGTAGGCGATCACCAAAGAAATCGCAGAAATGAATAAATCAATCAGAATTATTATCCAACGGGGTAAGTTTTTCTTAGGAAACATGTTGATCGTGCTATTCATTTTGTTCACTGCAAATTTAAGGGAATAAATCAGGTAAACAACCCGCCGTTTAAAGAAATCGTTTGACCGGTAACATAATCGGATTCATCTTTCAGAAGCCAGTCAATCGTAGTCAAAACTGTTTCAACACCACCTAAACGGTTCTTCGGGATTTGGGAAATGATTTGCTGCTGCATTTCTTCGGAGACTTCCGAAATCATTCCCTGATCGAAGTAACCCAGCGCCAAAGCATTACAGGTAATCGCACCGTTTGCAAGCTCTTTAGCAATGGTTTTTGTCATACCCAAAACACCTGCTTTACTAGCTGCGTATGCCACTGTTCCCGGAACACCGGTCTGTGCAACCACGGAAGAAATCGTAATAATTCGCCCGAAATTATTGGTCCGCATCCCCGGTATGACTCCCTGGCAAAGCAGGAACGGTGCCGTTAAATTCACTGCAATAACTTCATTAAAATCTGCAGGCGGCAATTTCCAGCTCATGCCGTTCTTTGAAATTCCGGCGTTGTTAATAAGTACATCTACCCTTCCGAAGTTGGCAAGGATACTCGCCAGTAAATTCTTTACCTGGTTCTCATCCCTCAAATCAGCTTTGAACCACGCGTGTTCACATTCCACCTCAAACGGTTCCTGCTGAAAAGTATGCAAGGCAAGTCTCACATCCTGTTTCTCAAAATGTTTCACCATTGCGGAACCTAATCCGCCTGTAGCTCCGGTAATCAGAATTACTTTTTTATCCATTTATCTCGTATCTTTTTCACTATTCTCCACCAAAACGGAGCATTATTCCAGCTTATATGCGAATATACGACATCTTCCGCGCCAAAATTCAAATTAAACCTTCTCACTGACTCCACATTTGAACCTCCGAAATCGAATATTTTTTCCCTGGACGCCGCATGCTCAATGGCACTCAGCATCAATTTGTACATTCCTCCGGATTTCTTTGCTTCCTCATTGGTAGTTCCTTTTAGGTAAAGGACCACAGTATCTGTTTCCAATATCCAAATGCCGCCCAGCCAGTTATTCCCGTCCGATAAATTAAACTGTCCCAGGCTCCTACCCGCATAATTCACTACCAATTCCTCCAATATGGGAAGCGTCTGCTCATTAATGCCGTGAATGCGGTTCTGCAATTCATTTTGAAGTAAATTCATCATTTCAGGAATATTCTGCTCCCTGGTTACTACAAAATCGACCGCCTTATTCAACGAGCGCTTTGCCTGCTGATTCAGTTTCAACTTTCCAGGGTCTAATTTCTGGTAAATTCGCTGATTTAAGCTAAATCCTCTTCCCACCTGCAGATCGGCAACCGGGAATTCACGCTTTAGGGCAGCAATCAGTTCCTGTTCCGGAACCGGTTTACCTACCCACTCCATAAAACGATTGAAGAATGGAGTTACCAAAATCTTCACACCACCTTTTACCACATAAGGACAAGCCATCCCGGATTTAAAATCATCCGAATAGAGAATGCACCAATTTTCTGCTGTAGCATCCAAATAAACTGACTCTGAGAAAACGGAACACTGATTCAATGAGACCAATTCGTCCCACTTATTTTTTATGGCTAAAGAATCCGCTTTTACAAACTGCATGAGTCGAAATTTACGAATTCATAAAGGGATTTTGTCCGGAAAACGAACCGCTCCAACTGTTTTAGCGAATATCGGGTCATTCCTTTCGGATGTCCGATTACCACAAATGTTTTCACCTTTTTATCCGAATAATATCTCGCCTGCTTCGTCAACCGTGAAGCATAATAACCATCAGAACTTACATGGTTCCAGGTTTTATGGAGCAAAACTGATTTTTTTCTTCCCGGTTGGGCTAAAAAAGATCCGTCACCGATCATTTTGTGAGCCGAAGGGTTCAAGCGGCCCAATGCATACAATCTCCAGTAGAACAGCGGGGAAAATTCCCAGGAAGCGATCGGTATTTCCAGGAAATATCCGTTTGGTTCTGCTTTCGTGACATCTGACTGAAAACGGTAAGGATTGCCAAAGGGTAATACAGTTGAAAAATCAAACTGGTAATGTTCAGATTCGAATTTCCCACCCGGAAAAACCGTAGAATCCTTTTCGATCCCAAGTTCCTGAAACACCTTCTCGATCTGGCTAAACGGTTGAATACACCAACCTCCCGCTCGATAGGTCGTTGGTTTTTTACCCGTAAAATCTACCAGGTATTGATAGTACTTCCGAACGATGGCTTCCGCTTCTTCATCCGGAAAATCAGACAATTTGTAACAACCATCCGTTACAACCACCCATTTTTCACCGTCGTAATGCGATTTTTCCCAATGTGGGTGGATGTGTAATTGAACTTCGGAGTCGGAGGCCGCGATTTCGGCAAGCTGATTCCTTATATTATTATAATCCTCCTCCAGTTCCGGGAAGTGTTGCTTGTATTCCTGCAGTTTGATCAGAAAACCAATATCCACGAAGAAAACCAGTGGAATATCAAATTTGCGGGCAATTGCCAACAGACGATCAGTTGGCTCGATCATACATTTTTGGACGCTTCCGGTATTTGTTCCGAAGAACAACTCGTAATCAAATGTCAGAATTACCTGCATACTACGAAGATAATATAATCGGTTGGTTTACGGACCAGCGGAATGTTTTTCCCAAAATCTATCGTATTTTTAGGGGACTTTAAGACTTCAGGATATTAAGACTTGCACTTATAGGAAATTTCATTTTTGGTCCTAATATCCTAAAATCTTATAGTCCTAACATTCAAAGAATGAAAGAAATTGAGCGGAAATACCTGGTAAGCGATACCATCACAGATGTAGTCAAATACCTTCAATCCAAAAAAATACGACAGGGATATATTTCGGATATTGATGGAAAAACAGTTCGTGTACGCACCAAGGGTGACAAAGGATATTTAACCATTAAAGGAAAATCAGTCGGAATATCAAGAGACGAATTTGAGTACGAGATTCCGTTGAAAGATGCCAATCAGCTGCTAAGTAATTTTTGTCCGAAAGTATTGGAAAAGGAGCGCTATGAGCTTATCATCGGAGAAAAGAAATGGGAAATCGATATCTTCCATGGCAAACTGGAAGGATTGAAGATCGCTGAGATCGAGTTGGAGTCTGAAGAAGAAGTATTCGAGCTTCCTTCCTGGATTGAAAAAGAGGTCAGTTCGGATGTTCAGTATTACAATTCGAAATTGATCGAAAAAGCATAAATAATGTGGGCACGCGATTAATCGCGTGCCCACATTATTTCTTTGTCCGCGCTAACGCTTGACATTATCAAAAGCTTCGCTTTTTCTTATTTATTCAATTCCTTTGCAACCTCACCGAAGAAATACCTGCAGGTACCTCTTCCCCACCAATAAGGTTTATCTACATCTGTGTAGGTGATCAAATCATATTTTGCCTGTGCCTTTTCAAAGTAAGTCTGAGCATTTTTAGCACCTCCACCAAACATTTTCGGTGTATAGAAAGTAGAAATTCCTTTCAACAGGTAAATGTGCGGATTGTTCTCATTGATTCCTTTGGCGGCCTTCAGGTTATCGTCAAAAATTTTCCCGTATTTCTGCCAGCGGTTTTCAGGATCCGCCCCGATTCTTGCATTTGCTATAAGCGCCTTCATGATGTGCACCTCATCTGCTAAAGGACATGCTTCGATTTTGGTCATCTGTCCTTCCGCATTATCAACCAACATATCTTTTAGTGTCAAAGCAGTTTCAAAATAAGACATCTGAACACATGAATAGGCATAGTAATAAGCCGGCATCCAATTCTCAGGATATTTTTCCTTCAGAACTGCGAACTGATCTGATTTTGTTTTCCATCCTTCCAGGGTGTAAGTCGAATCAAAAGTTGCACAAATTGGCTCCAATTCTTTTTTGATTTCATCCTGTGCATTTGCTTGAAGTGTAAATGCCAAAATCACTGTTAAAATCACTTGCTTCATAAATCTGTAATTAAAGTTCATCTTTATTAAATTCCTTCAGAGACAAATTAAACCCGAAGAAAATATTGAAGTAGAACGGAGGCTTCACATCGTATCTCTGGCTTCCGTCATAACTGTATCTGTACCCCAGCACATTATGCTGATTGGTAATATTATCCAAACTAATATAAAAAACCGTGAAGAATTTTTTAATGGTTGTTAAATATGCTGCCGTAAATGCCAGATTGTGGTACTCCGGCGAACGATCTCCCAGGAATCGGGTGCTGGTCGGATTGTAATACGGTCTTCCGCTTGCATAGCTGTAAGTAAGTGAAAAACTCGTCTGAAGTTTCATCGAAAAATACTTCATCACTACATTCAGGTTGTGATCGGAAACATAATCGGGGGTGACTTTACTGATGTAATTTTGGTACAATCGTTTGGTATCGATATAACTGTATGAAATCCAGTAATCAAAATTCTTGATTGATTTTTTATCTCTCCAGAAAACATCAATTCCCTGGGCGTAACCGGATCCGCTGTTATCCACCATTCCATAATTGAAGCGAAATGCATTCGGCGTATAAGGAACGCCTTGTTCACGGATCAACTGGTCGTAGGATTTGTAATAGCCTTCCAATCTGAATATGCGGTTTTTTGCAATGATCTGGTAATTTGCCATTAAATGGAGTGCTTCCTGGAAATTCGGCCTGTAGCCCTGCATCAGGTAGTTTTGTGAGGCTAATTGATAGAAATATCCGGATGCCAATGAGATTTGGCTGTTTTTACTGGTTTTGATCGCCATTGCCAGGCGTGGGGAAATATTTCCTTTTGCCAGTAATTTCGAATATTCCGCACGCACTCCGGGCTTGATCGCAAAGTTCCGGAACGGGATAATATCTGCTTCTACATAACCTGCACTCAGCATTTCTGCAAATTGTCCGGTTAAAGTATCAAAAGTCTGACGGTATTGGAAATGCTGTAATTCAGATCCGATCACCATTTTAAAACGATTACCGGCCGTATAGATTAATTCACCGCGTCCCTGTACCCGTTTGTCATTCCTGGTAGAAACCAGTGTGTCCCAGGTAATGTCATCATCGTTATTGCTCAGTGAGAATCCTACATAGTACAACCACTTATCGTTGATGAAATTCTTAAACGTCGTATTGACGTAAGTATTCTGGTTCTTCAAACCGAAACGCATATTTGCACCTGCCACTCCCGGATTCGGTATTTCCAGCCCGGAGCTGTTATAAGTTTGGTTAAAAGTCATTTTGAACATTCCTCTGGTGGAGGTTTTAGCGACATATCTTCCTGAAAAGCCAAATCCCTGCGGAGCTTCATAGAACTTTACATTTGCTTTTGCCAAGGCTAAAAAGGGCGACAAATTCTGATAAAATCCTGTAAATTCAACTGCCTGGTTCTCCATTAATTTGGAACCTCCCAGGAAAATCCCAGCAAAATTTGCCCCGATGTTGATATTTGTCTGGTCCGGAAGATCTAAAGTACTTAAATCCAAAACAGAAGACAAAGCCTGTCCGTAACGCGCAGTGTATCCTCCGGTACTGAAAGCAGTCCCCTTAAACTGGAAAGGATTGAAACGGGTTCTTTGCGCCACCCCCGGAACAGCACTTCCAAAAGCATTTTGAGCAACCAAACCATCCACAATGAAAGATGTTTCACTTACATCTCCTCCGCGCACCATCAGACCAGTTTGGTCACCACCATTTCGCTGCACTCCGGGAAGTGTTTGGATTGCTCCGGCAATATCTCCTTGTCCGCCGGCAGTTGTCACAATATCCAAAGGATCCAGGATCGCCACTGTGCGGTCATTGGATGCCGACATGGTTCCGGCAGAGATAACTACCTCTTCAATGGCTTTCGACTGGCGTACTTTAATGTTTTGTGTAAGTGGCGCTCCTGTCAGGTTGACTTCGATGGATTGTTCTTCCAATTCATCTCCTCGGATAACAAGCGTTTGCTTACCTGTCATTTTAGTTGACAGTTTGTAAATCCCTTTTTCATCCGTCTGAGCTCCGTCGGTAGTTCCTTTAACGAAAACAGTGGCCATAAAAACAGGTTTTCCACTTTGGTTCAATACGGTTCCTTCAATGGAAGTCTGCGCCATTAAACAAAAGGGAATCAAGCCCATAAGCAATAGTAAATACTTCATAACAATCAATTATGGGGCTAAATTAGATCGAAAAAAGAGAAACCAGGTACTAAAATCGGTGAAATGATTTCAACAATCGGTCAAAAGCATTTTATAACTTGTCACTTTCCAAATCTGTCTTTTGTGTATCAAAAACACTTGATCCGATGCGGATGGTAAACCATTCAAGGAACATTTCAAGGGTTGGTTTCGGAAATTCTTCTTCCGAATCAACTACTGCCAGACACTCGTTTTTCATGATCTTCTTGAAATGTGCTTCGATCAGCGGTTCGTACTCAAAGAAATCTTCTTCGATCAAATACAGGTTTCCTTCCAGGTCGTCCGATTCATCAAAATCAAATTCCGGGTCATGCTGCTTAGCCCAATCGCAAAAGGCTTGTTTCGGTTCTACGTAAATGTATCCTCTGTTTACTACTTTCATGTTTCTTTTTTTTGAGACCAAAGACATCAGACAAAAGACTTAAGACTTAAATAGTCTTTTGTCTTGCGTCTTGTGTCTTTTGTCCGTTTAATTCTTTCAACTCTCCTTCTTTCATTGTAGACCAGCGGGTAAGCTTTCTTCCAGGTATTTCGAGCACGTATATCCAATTCCGGTCTTTCTTTTTTTCATTCAGAATACCAATCAATGCTTCAGTTTTAATGGATGATTGCGATTCCAAATAAACCAGGTGATTGGTACCGATGAGGAACAAGGAGTTCCTGCTTTGTTTTTTGAACTGAGATCCAACCTGGTAAGAAGTACATTTGGGTCCGTAGCAATCAATCCAGTTGAAAAAGGCATTCTTTGTTCTCAGGCTGTCTTTGAATTCATAATGAAGCGCTACAATACTGTCTTTTTTGTTTAACAGGTACCATTTTTCCATTTTGGAAGGACCGAAACGATCCGGGAAAAGTAAGCTGTCGAGCACGAACCAGGATGCGTCTTTGTAAATTGAATCAAACGCCGTTAAAAAATAGCCTTTCTCAGGTTTTTGATCTTTTATTTCCATCCGGGGCTTATCGTCGTCAATATGATCGAACTTATCCGAAGTATGAGAAATATCTTCCAAAGAAACAGTTTCCGGTTTATCATCTCCGCAGGAAACGAACAAGATCATTGTAAATGCGGTAAGGAATGCTGTGAGTATTTTCCATGCCATTTTCGCACTGATCAGCCGCGGCTGATCATGAACATTGTCTTCAAGAGCTGAAGCTGGACTAATCCCGAAACTTCGGGACTGATCAAAAGCTACGCTTTTTCTTCTCATATCTTCTTCAATTGTTCGATCGTGTATGTTACATCTTCCGGAGAAATGTCCAAATGCGTTACCAAACGAATCATTCCCGGGCCGAATGCAGAAACTTTCACTCCCAGCTCTCCGAGTTTTTGAATGTACTGATCACGCTTTGTTTCGTCTTTCAAAATTACCACTAAAATATTTGTTTCTACAGGCAGACTGTTTTCAATCCAATTACATGCCAAAAAAGCGCTTTCCAGTTGTTTAGCCAGCCCATGATCCTCAGAAAGGCGCTCGACATTGTTCTTTAGGGCATAAAGGCCCGCTGCCGCGAGAAATCCGGCCTGGCGCATTCCACCTCCCATAACCTTGCGCACTCTTCTGGCCTGATGGATGAATTCCTTCGTACCAACAAGTAAAGATCCTACCGGAGCTCCCAGGCCTTTCGACAGGCAAATAGAGATCGAATCGAACTGAGATGCGTATTTTTTGATGTCGATTCCATTCACTTCAAGCGCATTAAAAATACGTGCACCATCTAAATGCAACGGAATATTTTTCGACTTCGCCAAACGGGAGATTGCTTCTATATCACTAAAATCATAGACTGCACCGCCACCGCGATTGACCGTATCTTCGAGGGAAATTAACTGCGTTACCGGAAAATGCACATCATCCGGCATGATCCATTTTTCAATTTCAGCAGCCGTTAAACGCCCGCGGTTTCCCTGCAGCAAACGAACGGACGCACCGGAGTTTTTTGCAATTCCGCCGCCTTCATACTTGTAAATGTGGCTTTCTTCGTGACAGATGACTTCGCCGCCGGGTTTCACATGAATGTTGATTGCGATTTGGTTGGTTTGTGTTCCACTGGCACAAAACAAGGCTGCCTCCTTCCCAAAAAGCTGTGCAGCATACTCCTGCAATTCGTTCACGGTAGGGTCTTCACCATATACATCATCTCCAACAGAAGCATTGAACATGGCATCCAACATTTCTTTAGAGGGTTTGGTAACAGTATCTGAGCGGAAGTCAACAAAATGCATGCGTTTATTTTTTGAAAACAAACTTAGGGCAATTCTTCATAAAAACGACAGGAAATGAACTTTTTCAATTTCCTCAAGGATCCGATAGGCGAGAAAAAGTTATTTTTGCCCGCGATTTAATTTTTAAACAAAACATCTAAATTATGAAAACAATTGCCCTTATCGGTTTCATTTCTGCCTTAAGCCTGGTATCCTGTCAAAAAACATATATCTGCGAATGTGAAGAAACTTTCGAGGCCGATAGCTTCCATGGAACATACTCCGAAGATATTATGGCCAGTAAAAAGAATAAGCAGTCTAAATGTGATGAATATATGAAAGAGAATTATCAAAAGTATTATGAAAGTACTTTTACATGCACGGTAAATTAAAGCTGCTAAAAACTTGGATGCATTTTTTAAAACAAAAAAAAGACGAGGTTTAAGTACTCGTCTTTTCTGCTCTACTTACCTAACACTGTTAACTACAACCTAGAGCCGATTATTGATTCTATTACATTTTCAAGAACTCAACCCTTCGGTTATTGGCCTTTCCGACAGCAGTTGCATTAGAATCGGTCGGCTCACTTTCACCTTTTCCATCGGTTTCCATCCTGGAAGCTTCGACCTTAAATTCATTGATTAAGGCCTGCTTAACTGCAAGTGCCCTTTTTTTGGACAATTCTTCGTTGAAACGCTCGTCTCCGTCCGAATCCGTGTGACCAACGATCTTGACACGTACAGTCGGGTTTTCATTTAATGTCGCTGCAATTTCCTTCAGTATTCCATAAGATTCCGGTTTCAACTGATCCGAGTTTGATGCAAACAAAATTCCTTTTGTCACCAGCTTCCCTTCCGTAATCAGTTTACTTCGTGTATCCTGACCACCTTCCGCATACCTTACATTGGAGATCATAAAAAGATCTTTATCATCCGCAGTCGAAAAATTCATGTAATGCGATCCGATCCTAAATGCATTGTACTTTCTTGTTGCGTTGAAAGCTCTCGGAAGATCAATAACTTTAGTGCCGTCTACATAAATGCGTAATCGTGTTTTTTGCCGCCAGATAGAAAAATGTACCTGTGCCGGCTTATTTCCGTCGTCGGGACATTTTAACTGCGGAACAATGAGCCCATCGTTTCTCGCTAATTGTTCTCCCGATTCAAAAACAATATAGGAAGCAGTTTCAAGGCATCCGTTCCAACTGAATTGGAACCTCCCCTCGGTTAAATAGACCTCGGATAAATCCCTATTCGGGTTATCCGAACTGTAAATATCAAAGTCGTATGCCAAGAGGTTAGAACTTCTAAACCTGGTCAAAACATCAAATTCAATGGTAAAGTTTTCAGGCATATTGGAAATAAAATCAGGTTGCAGGTATCCGTCAGATGTTAGCATTAACCAACGTTGTTCGCTTTGATCCAAACGCACTACCTCCGCCGAACTGTTTGTATTCCACTCCAATGGAAAATCTCCTACCGGAACTCCTGTAAAATCATCATACCCCAACACCTTCTCACCCGAAACAAAATCAAACTTCGAATAGACTTTGAACTCCGGATTGCCCGTACCTTTCGGGGAAGAATTCGTTTTCGCTGATGTTGCTTCTTCCTGCTTTGTTCCCGATTGTTCTTGACCGGAAAGCGGTGCATCCGTTTCAGAATCATTTTCTGTTTTTTTCTTCTTTCCGTCCTTTATCCCACTTTCGATTTCTTCTTCGGTTTTATCGAGTGTTTTATCAATTCCCCGCTCCACTCTGTTTTCTGCCCGCTGCTTGATCTTCTCTTTGGTTTTGGCTGCTTGCCGCTCTAAGAGGGTTTCCTGTGCTGAAACCACAGTCGAACAACTTAAAGCAATCAATATTACTATTTTCTTCATAAGAAACTCATTTGTCATCCATTTAGGTAACAGGTCGGACTTCTCCGACCTGCTATGCTCAGTAGTAATAGCAATTATTCTATAACTAGCTTCACTTGTTGGCTGCTTCCGCTTTTGGTTGTAATGGTGAGAATATATAAACCTGAATGATAATTAGAAAGTCCCTCGATGATCATTTTCCCCTGGGTAGAAAGCGTGTAGGACAAAGTCACCGGCTGACCGGATAAGCTGTGTAAAGTCACTCCACTTACCTGATTCAAATCGCTGACAGATTCGATCGTAATCTGATCAACAGCAGGATTGGGATAAACGGTAAATAACTCTTGTTCTTGCTCTTCTAAACCTACAGGCTGTGTAACCTGATTGCAAACCGTATAAATTTCCTCTCCGGCAGTACCTTTATCACCTCTTGCCAGGATGCATTGATTCACCAGGAAAATAGGATGATACGAACTGACATTGAAATCAACATCAGTCAGGATATTCATTTGATTAGCCAGACCTGTTGTGCGGTAAATTCCGTAGTTTACATCATTTGAAGCTGTGAAGTATAAATAATTCGTAGTTGCTAACAAATTCTCGGCAGGAGTATTGAACGTCGCAGGACCATTTCCTAAAGCAAGTGTTCCTCCCGGAGTACCATCCGAATACCAAATCGTGTTATCTCCCATTTGATTGTTGGCGAAGAAAAACAACTTTCCTTTAAACAACACTGCCGGATTATCCAACATCATTGCCGGGCCGCCATTATTTGGCTGCTTGATTACAACAGTACCGTTTGTTGTACCATCTGTTTTGTAAAGTGTATAATCCTGGTTCGGATAGTAAGCTGTAAAATAAAGACTTCCGTTGTAACTCACAAAATGACTAGGGTTTCCGTCACCTGCAGCAAGGTCTTTAACTAAAACAGTTCCCGCAGGTGTACCATCTGTTTTCCACAATTCTCTTCCGTCTACCGGGCGATAAGCAGAAAAATAAACGGCATTGTTGTAGGTAAACAAATAAGCAGGATTACTTCCCTGATTTGGAATGGACGGAGTAGTTGGATCGATATCCGCCACAAGTGTAGTTCCTGCAGCTGTCCCGTCTGAGCGCCATAATTCAGCTCCTGTGTCAGGATTTGCAGCTCCAAAATAGATATATCCGTTTAACTCGGCAAAATATTGATCCGGATTGGTTATTAGCACTATGGAAGCTATTCCCGGGTTGATATCTTTCACCAAAAAAGTACCCGCTTCTGTCCCATCCGTTCTCCATAACTCAAATCCGTTTATGCCATCATTTCCAATAAAATACAGAACATTATTCATGACGATATTCATGGGATAAGCGATCAACCAATCATTTTCCTGATGGTAATCCGCAACTAATTCTCCGCCTCCGACACTTCCGTCCGTTTTATAAAGTGCAAAATGTCCTCCGTGCAGGATATCACCGGCAATGTAAAACAAGTCATCTCCCAAAACTCCCAGGATCATCCCTACAAATAAATCGGACCCTCCCTCAATTGGAACAGTATTCCCAGCCGTTCCGTCTGTTTTATATAAATGCGGAGTTACTCCATCCGGGTTTGCAATGAAAAATAGCTCATCTTCTTTTTGCACAGCAGATTGAAAATCCGGTTCACTTCCATCGAGTCCGGGACGCAAATCTGTCAGCAGGTTTTGAGCATTTAAGTTGATGAAATTGCCTAGCAAAATCAGCACTAAAAAGGATAATTTCTTCATAATCGGTAATTTTCAACAAAGTTCCGCTTATGGGGTGAATCACCTTTTAGGGAAAACACTCAAAATGCTCTTAGGGAAAACCCTAATTACGAGAATCCGGACCTTCCTGGTAGAACCCCTGAAGTATCGCTTTCTTTACCAGGCCAGAAACATTTTTGACATCGAATTTGATAAACAGGTTGGATCTGTAGTGTTCCACGGTCTTTTCGGATACAAACAGGATTTCAGCGATTTCTTTTGTGGATTTTTCATCCAGAATCCCTTTCAAAACACCTTTTTCCCGCTCAGACAAGCGCACTTCTGGAATGGATTCAGAATTCCCTGCTAAAACGGCCTGTACTTCCGGACTTAGATAAGTACTTCCCGAAACAACTGCATGAATGGCATCCATAATCCTTCCTGTTGGTTCTGATTTCAACACATAGCCTGAAACATTGGTTGCCAGTACCGACTGAATAGAAGCTAAATCATCCAAACTTGTCAAAGCAATGATCCTTAAGCTGGGGAATTCCTGACGGATAGCGGGTATGATTGTGCGGGCATCTGTTTTTCCAAAACGAATATCCTGGATCAATACATCAAAAGGATGTTCATTTAGTAACTGATTCAGCATTTTTTCATTCATTGCGGGAAATACATTCATTCCCTGTTGTTCCAAAACAGCACGCAGCCCGTCGATGATTAAAGCATGATCTTCCGCAATAATGATATTCATACCACAAACTTACAATTTGGGCAAAGAAATATCAATTTTAAATCCATCAAATGATCCTTCTTCCAGTACAAGTGTTCCATTGATTGCCGTCAAGCGCATAAGGAAAGACTGCCATCCGTTTCCTTTCTCCAGCTCCTGTTCGGTCGTTCCTTTTCCATTGTCTGCATATTGGATTAAAATCCGGTTATTTTCTTCCAGAATAAGCAATTCACATTCTGTTGCATCTGCGTGCTTTAGCGTATTCTGCACCAATTCCTGCAACATGCGATAAACGACCATTCCTCTTTGATTGTTCAATTGATTTTCATCATATTTGGCTGTAAAATGAACGGAAAGTTTAGCTGACTGAACAGAAGATAAAAATCTCTGAAAAGACTGATTCCATCCTTCTTCTTTGAAATTGAACGGTGCTATATTCTGTGAAATTAAACGCACTTCGTTTCTTAGATTCTGTAAATGGACGGCAAATTCATTCAAACCGCCTGAATGATCCCTTTGCTCTGCCTGCAGCATTAATCCGGTCAGGGTGCTGGCTATTCCATCATGGATATCGGAAGCAATGCGTTCGCGTTCTCTTCTTTCCCCTTCAACAAATGCTTCCAACTGCCGTTTTTCCGCATTCAACTGCATGGTTGTTAATCGTATCCGATTCCGCTTTCTCCACCAAAGAAACAAAACCAGGAACAGGAACAAGGTGAAAAGCAAGGCCAAAATCCAGGTCACAGCGCGAATTAATACCAAGTCCTTTTGGGACAGCTCACGTTCCTTCTTTTCCGTCTCATACTTCGTTAAAAGTTCCTGAATCGCTTTTTTGTTTTCAACGCTGCTGTATTCGCGATACATGGTATTGGCGTTCTTCAAATAATCAAATGCCTTCTGATAATTACCAACTCCAGAATACGCCTCTGACAATTGCTGATAAATCGTATAATCCGAGTAATGGAGATTCAAAGCTTTATTGAGAGCAAGTACTTTTTCTCCTTCCTCAATCGCTTCCGGGTACATCTGTAATGAAACATAACAGGATAATAACCCTATTCTTCCATAAGATTCAAATTGAAAAAGGCGCAGCTTTTCCGACAGTTTTACCACTTCTGAATACTGAGATCTTGCCTTGTCCCATTGTTTCTCCTGGGCAAAAACGTCTCCGAGAGCATATTTTCCGAGAATCACTGCAACCGGAAGGTGGTATTTTTCTCCCGCAGAGATGGCAGTTTGAGCATGAACGCGGGCTGATCGTATCCGTTTTGTTTTTGCTTCCGAAATAGCAACAATGGCTGCAATCTGCGGATAATACACCGTGTCATTCAACTGGCGGACAACCTCATAAGATTCCTTTGCATAAGAGTAAGCCGATTCGAAATCATTCAGATTGAAAAAGACGTTGGCGACATTATTTTTTACATACGCCGCTTCTCTTTTCATTTCCAATGAATCATAAAGCCTTAGAGCCAATTGATAGTTATGGATGGCCTGTTCGAATTTACTTTCTGTTGCACGGATACTTCCTTCCAGGCTAAAAAAGGAGGCAAGCAATACCGGTTCTTTCTTAAAAATTTGTTTCGCCCGGAATACTAATTTCTCAGCATCCTCAACATTTCCTTTTCGCAATTCGAATTTAGTACGCAAAGCCAGAATATCAGCGAGAACAGGTTTGTTTTGCAGGTTCCTTTGCTCGATTTTAGCAACCTTTCCCAGGTAAAAAGGTTGTTTTTCCGGGTAATACAAAGCACTATCCAGCCATTTCGCAGTTTGTAGGGAGTCAGACTGAGGTCTGGCGGCTAAAGAAACAAAAAGCAGGCAGAAAAAGTGAAAATATCGAATTGCGGTCATCATAGTATAAAAATAAAAAAAGCCCCGAAACATCGGAGCTTTAAAAATTCTTTACACGAATTAACGTTTGTGGAAGCCTTCGTCAGAAACAGTTAATTTCTTACGACCTTTGCGACGACGAGCCGCTAATACTTTTCTTCCGTTCTTAGTCGCCATACGACTACGGAAACCGTGCTTGTTTCTTCTTTTTCTTACAGACGGTTGAAACGTTCTTTTCATGACCTATATTTTATTCGAATGTTCTTAAATATGCGTTATAAAATCCTGAAATGTCAGACATTTGTCAGAATGGGGTGCAAAGATAGGCAGATTTTCTAATTTTTCAAGTTTTAATTGAAAATAATCGAAAAAAAAGTTTGTTTCAATCAAACGCCTATTACTTTTGTAATACAAAACTAGCAAAAAGATGTTGCGACCAAAGCAAGCGAAGAAAGAAAAGATCCAATTAACGCGTGAAAGCTATAAAAAGGCCCGCAAACTTTTTCACTATCTAAAGCCATACCGATTTGAATACGGAGTAGGCTGGATTTTCCTGGTACTCTCAACTTCCGTAGGGTTGATCTTCCCTATTCTACTAGGACAATTACTGGGGTTAAGCAGCGGTTCCCAAACCAGCATGGCTGAGGCTATCAAAGCAATTGATTTGTCGAACATCACTACTGTTGCCGTTTCATTATTTGCACTTTTCGGCGGTCAGGCTGTTTTCAGTTATTTCCGGGTCGTTTTGTTTACCAACGTGACTGAAAAAGCATTACGGGATTTGCGTTATGACGTTTTCCAGCGTATGCTTCACCTTCCGATGGATTTTTTCAACCGAAATACCGTAGGGGAACTGACCAGCCGTATTTCCGCAGACATCACCCAAATCCAGGAAACACTCCGAACAACAGTTGCCGAATTCTTCCGTCAGATAGTGATGGTTGTAGGAGGTATTGCTTATTTGACATTTGTATCCTGGAAGCTTTCCCTGATCATGCTTTCAACAGTACCGGTTATTATGATCGTAGCCGTTTTGTTCGGAAGATTTATCAAACGATTATCCAAGGAAGCACAGGACCAAACAGCCACATCCAATGCCATTGCGGAAGAATCCCTCACCGGAATCGGTAATATCAAAGCCTTCACAAACGAAAACTACCTCATCAAACGATTTAAAACATCCATTGAAGAGATCCGTCGCTTAAACATAAAAAGTGGAATTTGGAGAGGCTTATTCATTTCCTTCATGGTTTTTTGCATGTTCGGATCCATTGTTTTCATTGTTTGGCAAGGCTTGTTAATGACGCAGGGAACAAACCCGGAACTGAGCCAGGGGGATTTGTATTCCTTCCTGATGGTAACCCTGCTTATGGCCGCAAGCATCGGTTCACTGCCGGATTTCTACAGCGGTATTCAAAAAACGATCGGTGGAACGGAAAAATTAATGGATATCATTAATGAATCCAGCGAATCCGAATTATTTAAAGGAACAGACAAGCCGGAAATTGATGGTTCTATCCGTTTCGAAAACGTTCGTTTCTCCTATCCGCAGCGTTCGGAAATAGAAGTTCTGAAAGGTATTTCATTTGAATTGAACCGCAATGAAACGTTGGCATTGGTAGGTACTTCCGGAGGTGGAAAAACAACCATATCTTCACTGGTACTGAATTATTACAAGGCAAGCCAGGGAGCGGTTTACTTCGGAGAAACCAACGCAGATTCCATCGACATTAAATACTTAAGAGAGCACATCGCCATCGTTCCGCAAGACGTCTTATTGTTTGCAGGAACTATTTTTGAGAACATTGCATTCGGAAGACCCGGAGCAAGTGAGGAAGAAATCATTAGTGCCGCAAAGCAGGCAAATGCTTACGATTTCATTATGAGTTTCCCGGATGGATTTAAAACACAGGTCGGTGACCGTGGAATCCAGTTATCCGGAGGTCAGAAGCAGCGCATCGCCATTGCAAGGGCTATTTTGAAAAATCCGACTATACTGATCCTGGACGAGGCAACATCTGCTTTGGATTCGGAATCAGAACGCGTGGTACAAGATGCTTTGGAAAAATTAATGAAAGGAAGAACGTGTATCGTAATTGCCCACCGTTTGAGTACTATTCGAAACGCAAATAAGATTTTGGTACTTCAAAACGGTCAAATTGTTGAAAGCGGAAATCATTCGGATTTGATGGCAACCAGTGGCGCTTATTCGGATTTAGTGAAGATGCAGATTAACTTAGGATAATCAGTCTTTATTCTAACTTATTGGCTTTTAGAATTCACAAATTTAAGCGTTCCCGAATTCTCAAGTTCTATAATTTACTTCTTCATAAAGACGTGAACAGATTTATCATTAAATGATTAAAAATCAATGTGTTAAACATTTTCAAGCAAAAAAAACGCAGACCACTACGTCTGCGTTTTTTCTTTATACCAAAGTTCTTATTTCGCAATCAATAACTTTTTTGTAATTGCGCTGTCTGAATTTTTGATGCGAATAATATATTCACCGGAATGAAGCTCCTGCGTCTCAAAAAATGCAATAGTACTTCCAGCAGGAATAACCTTCTCTAAAACCACGCGGCCGGTCAGATCTGTCAATTCAACCTTTAAATTTTCCTTCACTAATCCATTTACCTGTAATGTCACCAGATCAGCTGCCGGATTCGGGAACAGGTCCATATTCAAACTTTCCAGTTCACTTTGAGTGAATCCGGTTGTAGTTGGTGTATAGGTTGTTGTCGCCTCTCCTACTGATGTCACTTTCGTTACCACTTTATTTCCATAGAAAGTAGGACCAACGGCGTAAGGATATGCAGAATTCCAGTTTTCATCTACCGTAGCAAAATAACAATAGATTCCGGCAGGATATTCCGGCGTAACACAAAAACGGCCGTTGTGAATATCCAAATAATCCGAACTTGGCGGAGCTGTAAACTCATAATCTTCTCTGAAATATCCTATAGGATAGGTTCCATTTACGTTCGGACCGGCAGTTACGGAAGTTCCATCGTAGTAAGTGTTTCGAACGGTGATATTTCTCAAAGTAAAAGACGATTTCATGCGCACGATCCCTCCTGTTCCATCCGCATTTTTAAACGCATAAGCTCCGTAAATCGGGAATCCGTCATACGCATAACCGATCAATGGAGAATGGACTGTACTGTCAATAGCGTACAACCCATCCGAATCGTACAAATTACAAACAGTTGAGATGACTTGCAGATCCAGGTCAAAAGCACTCGGACTTTGGTGATGGTGGTAATTTCCCATAGCAGGGTGGCCTTTTGCACAATCAAAACCGCCGCGTTCACCTACTACCGCATCCCTGTTCCAAACGCCATCTCCCATTCCACCAAGCGGACCTCCGGCAAGAGCATTCGAGGAATTTTTCCAGGAAACCCCATCCCTGTAATCAAACAAAGCTACTCCGTTGATAAAAACACCGATATTTCCTCCTGTAGTCGCGGTAGGTGTTCCTGTATTCTGAGTTGGATTGAGAGGAATTTTAAAGATCGCATTCTGATCGGTTGCCTGACTTGGGTTGCCGTCCAAAAAAGGTCCGGTTGGATACGAAGGAATACCATTTGTGGTTACATATACCCAGGAAGCAGAATATTGGACCAGTTGGGTATTCACCGGAATATTATCCTGGATCGGTGTTGAATTTCCACTCACATAATGACTTCCCATTAAGGTTGTATTTTGCAGCCAGGAAGTGATTGCCGGCCCTTGAGAAAAGCTCATGGCAGCAGAGAAAGAAAATAGAATAATTGCAGCTGTTTGTTTCATAGTTTTAAGCATTTAACCGATTAGACGACACCCTTATGCAAAACCCTCGGGAAGAACTAAAAAAAACCGGTCCTTCAATCAAATGAACGAACCGGTTCTTCTCTTACGCTATGTAGATAGGTAAACCGTTACGGTTTCCCCGGGTATTGCAATTGTTTGTTTTTTAAAAAGGTATGGTCCGTCAATGTTTTTAGAAAAGCAATTAAAGCACGTTTATCATCTTCCGTTAAATGGATACCGTTTTTAAGCTCCGGGGCAAGTGTTGCTGAAGCATGAATATCGGAGGAATAATGAAACAAAACCATCTGAAGACTTCGGTACCTTCCGTCATGCATGTAAGGTCCGGATCTTTCGATATTACGGAGTGTCGGCACTTTGAATTTCAGGGAATCGGAACTCTTTCGGGTAATTTTCATGCGTCCGGCATCGCGAAGCAGTGAATCTGTTTCCAACCCATTATTCTGAAAAGTCTGATTGGTAAACAAAGGTTCCGTGTGACAGGAAGCACAATGCTGTTTGAAAAGCGTGTATCCCTTATTTTCCAAGTCTGTAAACACTGCTCCGGGTTCATGACGCATTACGCGATCGTATTTGGAATCGGAACTTATCAATGTGAGCATGAACTGAGCAATGGCTTTCAAGAATCGCTCTCCAGTAATTGTTTCCGACTGAAAAGCATTCTTAAAGAGTTGTTTGTACTTTTCCTGTCTGCTGATCTTTTGAAGTACATGAGGGAGGCTTTCATCCATTTCCGCATGATTTTCCAATGGCGCAAGTGCCTGCACATCCAGGTGATTCACCGCCCCATCCCACATGAAACTTTTTCCCCAGGCTAAATTCACCAAAACCGGAGAATTTCGAGTCCCGAGGCGGTCTTTAATCCCGTGACTCAAAGCGTGATCAACATGCGTAAAAGCATTGTAAGGAGAATGACAACTTGCGCAGGAAACCGAACTATCTGAAGACAAAACAGGATCGTAGAAAAGCACTCTTCCCAATTGAATTTTTGCTGAGTCCAGCGGATTTTTCCGGAAGTTATAAACCGGTTCCGGCCAATCAGAAGGTGTTTTCCAAAGCTTTTCCGTGTACCGGAAGGAAACTGTCAGCAAAATAACCGACAAGCAGTATATTTCAATCCGTTTCATGGCTTCAGATCAATGGATTTGACAAGCAGCCGGGCATACTCGACAGCCAGTTTGCATGGTGACATGACATGTAATTCTGAGTCCTGTTTCCTGATCCGGTCCAGCAAGGGACTGAGATTAATATCCAGTTCGGTCATTCCTTTGCGGCCCGTTTCCAGGAAAACCTGGCGCGCTCCCAGGAACGGATACAGATATCCTCCTAAATGTAATTGGAATGCATCCCGTTTAGGTGTTAGAAAAGTTCCTTCCAGCTTACAATTGATATACCCGCTCTGCCAACTCCAATACATTCCGTGCATGGGATCCAAAGCTCCCTCCATAGCCCCGGATGTATTTGTAGAGCTGTCTATCCCGAATAAAAACCGAATCTCATCTATTTCGGATGGCAGTATTTCCGGAAAAGTCAATTTTCGTGTAGAATCAATCTCAAAATCAATCAAATATGCCTGAACCGGATCTACAGCTTTGAGTTGTCCTTTTTGGTAGAATTCAAATTTAGACAGGTAAAACCGAAATTGCTCCAATTGAAAAGAATAATCACTGGTTTGAACCGGAGTATTTAATCCGACAAGCTGATTTCCCGATTTCAGGGTTACATTCAGGGTTAACTGTCCCCATCCGAAAAACGGCAGCATTAACAAGCAATATGTATAAATCCTCATCAATGCCCTAGTCTTTTTCCGGGTGAAAACAAGCGGGCAATTTCCTGATTCAAAGCTTTGAAGTATTTCTTCTGCTCCGGTCTGCACAATTTTTCGATGTCTTTGAAATGATTGAAGTGAATGTGTTCGATCTTCGCCTCAATCTTTAAGATTTCCTGCAGCAAACTGTCTGAAAAAGGTTCATCCAGGTTCGCATACAATTTTTGTTTTTGTCCCTGCAGTTCTCTTTGAGCTTTATCGATGGCACTCCTGTGCCCCAGTATCAGCACATCGTACCGAGCAACCTGCTTCCGGTCAAAATGCAGTTTTTTGATAATCTCATTTCGTGGCCCGGGATGCCTCCGCTCAGGTGCCATCCACCATTTATAGATGAACAGGATATTACTCAAAAGCAATACAACAATGAATGCATTCCTGATCAATGACTTTTTCATCGGTACAATTGATTAGAAGGTGCAAGATTCATTTCCGAAACAAGATCTGCTTTTTTGCCAGCCCCGTTTCCGTTCTTTGTTCCGAGCACCACTCCATTTAATGCGATAATCAGTGCTATTCCGGTGAGATAAATCACCGTTTGTCTGGTAGAAAGTTTATCGAATACCTGCTCCTGCACTTTCGCCTGTATGCGCGTGAAAAGAAAGGGGGAAACTTCCGCCGCTTCAATTTTTTCCAGGAGTTGTAATGGATCTTTTTTCATACTGTTCTTATTTTTAGACGACCATTTGGGTTTTATCCTTCGCTGCCATCTATTTTTTTTGAAAGATTTGTTTTTGCCCGCTGTACCAGGGATTCAACTGCTTTTGGTGAAAGCTCCATTATAACTGCTATTTCAGCCAATGGAAGCTGCTCTATTTTATGGAGAATCAAAGCTGTTTTTTGATTTCCAGGAAGCTCATTGATACATGAAAATACAAATGCTGTTTCTTCCTGGTGCTCTATCAAAACTCCCGGATGATTGAATTCAACCGAATCACTATCAGTCAATTCAGTGGTAAACCAAAAGAACCGCTTCTTTCGTTTTTTCGCTTTTAGAAAATCCAGTGATTTATTGATCGTAATCCGATAAAGCCAGGTTCCGTGGTTGGATTCATTCCTAAATTTATCCATGGCTTTGTGTGCCGCAAGGAAAACATCCTGTGTAATTTCTTCGGCATCATTGACATTTTGAACGTACTGCAAAGCCAGGTTAAAAACCTGCCTGGCATGCTTTTTATACAGTAGTTCAAGTGTCATTTATGTTTCCCCAAGTAGTTTTTAGAGGCGCAATGATACTAAAAGTTTAATTGACTGATTTATTTACGATAAACATCCATGGCAAATTTAGAAGTGTACTTAGAACGCGTCGTATCCTGAATCAATGATATTCCATTGAATTCAGTCAGCCAATAGGCATTTTCACCCAACCGGCTGGTTTTAGCACGGAACCAAAGAAAACTTTGGCTAGCTGTCAGTTCTTCAAATCTATAATTCCAGACAAAGGTTTTCTGATAGGTTGTCGAGTCCATGTATACAATGGTTTCCTCATCCAGCGAACCTCTCACAATGACATACGGATTATAAAGCAATCCGCGCTCTTTTAGCAATGCAAACAAGCGTATTTCGTCACTCAGATTATTTTCCTTTTTTGCTTTTTCATAGAGCTTATCGTATAGTTTGATTGATTTCTTAGCAGATTTTTTACTTAACCCGTAAGCACTGTAATAATTAATAAAAGGGAAGACGATTTCTCCGTTTACATCAAGGGTCCCCTGTGACCAAGGGGATGAAAATTGAATCAGGCAAAAAAGGAGATGAACCGCTTTCAAAACTAGTATTTGTTAAAGATGAAACTACTTGTTTAAACTTAAAAAATTCAAAATTAATAATTACACGATAATAACCATTTGGTAACATATTTTACCTGAAGAATTAACTATTTCGGCCTATCTTTGCCGTGAAAAGTTGAGCTTGTAATCCTTGAGGCACAAGATCCGTTGCTGAAACCAGGTTCAATTAGAGTTTATTACGTTCAAAAAATGCGTTCTCTCTGCGTAGTTACTGGATTCATTTTAGGTTTTACTTTCCAGTCTTATTCACAACAATTGATCATTAATGAGGTTTCCCAGGGAACCGGAACACAGGAATATGTCGAGTTCATAGTAGTAGGTTTGCCTACCTGTCAAACTCCTGTTCCTACCGCAGACCTAAGAGGAATTGTTTTTGACGACAACAATGGTACTTTTGCTTCCGGAAGCGGTGTTGGAATTGCTGCGGGCGCAGTTCGTTTTGCAGACAATGCATTCTGGAGTGCTATTCCACAGGGGACATTGATCGTGGTTTATAACGAGTCAGACCGCAACGGTGCAATTCCACCGGATGATCTGAGCATGTCGGACGGAAACTGCCGTTTGATCATTCCTATAAACTCTACCTTATTTGAAGGACAAAGTGTAAGTCCCACAAGTTCCAACACTACCTATCCTCCAAATTCCAGCTGGCTTATTGGAGCCGGAAGCTGGAGTCAGGTAGCGATGGCAAACGGAGGTGATTCTTTCTTAGTTCAGGCAAATACCACATCTCCTGTATACCATGCTGTAAGCTGGGGAAGCAACAACTCCAACAACTTTATTTATTTCTCCGGTTCCGCGAGTGGGAAAGTATTTTCATTGACAGGAACGAATCCGTTTACACAGGCAGACTGGACCTCAGGGAATGTCGGGGCGGATGAAACACCGGGAGCTGCAAATAACGCTTCAAACAGTGCATGGATTGGCTCTATGAACCCACAGTGCGGAGTAACAACCGGTTTACAGGCAACAGCAACAGCAACTCCAACAGGTTGTGGAGGAGCATGCAGCGGTACTGCAAATGTAACCATTACAGGTGGTGCCGCTCCTTATACGATTCTTTGGTCGAACGGCGAAACAACAGCAAATATAACAGGTCTATGTGCCGGAACTTATACCGCACAAATTACAGACAATGCAGGTTGTACGACAACTGCACAGACTACAGTAACCAACTCAGGAAGTACAATTTCCGTACAGACAACCGTTACCAATGAAACATGTCTAAATGCTTGTGATGGAACAGCATCAGCCACCATTTCAGGAGGAACAGCTCCATATACCATTTTATGGTCAACTACAGCAACTACAGCGGCTATTTCAAATCTTTGCCCCTCCACTTACAACGTAACCGTTACAGATAACGGTGGTTGTTCTGCAAGTGCTTCTGCAACAATTCTTGCCGGAGATGCTCCACAGGATCCAACCATTCAAACTACAGGGCCTTTCTCCACTTCTGATGCACCTATCCAATTTGTAGCAGCAAGTGCAGGAGGAACGTGGACGGCTAGCTGCGGAACATGCATTTCAGCATCAGGTGTATTTGACCCTGCTTCAGCGGGAGCCGGAACTTACCAGGTTTGCTACGCTGTAGGAAATGGAGCTTGTGCCGATCAGGATTGTAACAGTATTGTAGTTACCGGATGTTCCCCACAAACTACCAATGAATCTCAAAGCATTTGTCCCGGAGACACTTATACTTTTAACGGTCAGACTTTTTCAGATGCGGGTTCTTATCCTTTTGTATTTACCGGTCAAAATGGCTGTGACAGTACACATACTTTAAATCTGTCGATCTTTACAGTAACTCCAACATCTCAAACATTAACAAGTTGCGAAGGAGATTCTTTACTGGTTGAAGGAACATGGTACTTTGAATCAGACAATGTGGTAGTAAATGTGCAGGATGCGAACGGCTGCCCTACCACTCATACAACCCAAATCGTATTCCAGGATTGCAGCATGGAAGACTATGCGGTTTTCATTCCAAACGTCTTCACTCCAAATAACGACTACATCAATGATTTCTTTTCCATCAGTATTACCGGAGGTTACCTTGTAGAAGGATTTATTTTAAACCGCTGGGGAAATACCATCAAAGAATTCCATGAAAATGATCTGAAATGGGACGGGAGAACCAACGACGGTATGATGGTACCCGATGGAGTTTACACTTACATTTTCATCATTTCTGATAACAAGGGAAACAAAACGCGTTACGATGGTTTTGTGACCATGATCCGATAACGAATTATTAAGTAGCGGCGTGATTAATCACGCCGCTACTATTTTACACGAATTCCTATCACATTCGGCAAAGGCCAAAAGGTTTCGTTCGTATCTTTTGCATAGGTTCCTGCCACGTAACTTCCCACTTTCTGCAAACAAAAATCACCGACATTTACATACAAACTGGTTTCCGGACCGCCTTCCATGTAAATGGCATTGTGAAGCGGTGTTGGGAATTGTTTCATAAAAGCGATCATTTGGTTGGGTGAAAATGGCGAACGATTGAAAATGACAATTAGGTTATCCTGGTCGTCATGAGCACAAACCAGCATGCTGCATGCCTGGTTTTTCTTCCAGTTCATCGGATTTCCGGAACAATCCAGCATACGGATCCCTTGTGCAAAACTTGCATATTTTTCTTTGATCGAATCGTAAGTAATGCACTGCATGTCGTAAACAACAGCGTCTGCAGCATTGAGAGTATCCACCGGATTAATTGCAAACATCACATTCCAGCCTTCTTTAAAAGCAAACTGGTTGTGATGGGGGCCATTTTTCAATAAACCACGGCTTATCAAAGGTTTTGCCAAATCGTACATGCCGGCGTTGAATACAATATCCAGACTCATGGTGTCCGCCCAAACATTTACCGGTTTGGAAGTACTGTCCATCGCGGAGGCGGTAAAAAGATCAAATTCTACTTGTTTCGGGTCGATTTTAAGTATGGTTAGTTTCGAATCCCCGATCATAGACCTGACAGGTGCATCCGTTTCACAAAACTGCACGCCTTTCCCGATTTGTCTCCATTTCACTACGAGGTCCATGGTGTCTTTCGGACGTTTATAAAGTGTATCTGTACGGTCTTGACCAAAAACGCTGCCTGAACAACATACAATCAATAAACAGATGATCTGACTAAGCTTCTTCCTTCCAGTCAAATTTCTTTTTTTCAAACGGGAACAAATCGAAAAGTTCTCCTGAATAATAGAACTGGTAAGCAATTGCGCCAAAAGAATATGGTTTGTCATAAATTTTGATTGTAGAACCTCCAACTCTCGGATTAGGTTTCGGCTTCGACTGCGGATAGCCAACATTGAACAAGGTAGCCAAAATTTCCGGACGTTTATCAATCGGATAGCCCGCTTTTTCCCATTGCACTTTTACCTGCTTCAAAAACAGTGCTGCATACATGTAAGAATAATAATGGTTGTGAAAATCCGTCAGGCGGTCGATGCGTTCTTTGTTAACCGCTGCAGTATCCTGCCCTCTAAAATCGAGTAATCCTTCGTATTGAGGCCCCAAATAATAAATACTCGTCGGATCCTTTAAATGATGTTCGATATTTTTGGCTGTATGCTCTTTGATTCCGGTTACCCCAAATGAGAATTGTGATTCCACGGAAAGGACTTTCAAAGGACCGATCCACTTCTTGTATGCTTCACGGGAAGAGTTGAACAAACGGATCTGCTCACCCACCAGGCAGGAAACGATCAATCTTCCTTCAACGCCTGTTTGCTTTGCCACAGAATCGATTAACTTCTTGTCCTTCGAAACAGCTTCTTTAAAGGTTTTCCATTCCGCAATATTCATCCAATCAAAAGCACTCAGATTAGACACTTCTTTGATTCTTTTTGAATTGAACTTGATCTTCGAAAGTGCTCTTTTGTAAGCTTTGTTGTCTTTTAACTGTAAATCAACGGCATCAAGCATCCGCAATACCTCATACTCATCAGCTCCGGTTTGAAGCACAGACAGGATGTATTGGGCATTTTGCGGATAATACTCGTTCAAAACAATGATGCGCTCCATGGCTTCGTAGCGTTTCTGTACCATTGTTGCGCTATCCACTTTGAAATCCTGGTTGTATTTATCCTGCATTTCCTGGAAGTAGCGGTTGTTTGCATCCACAATGCCGCCTTCTTTTGTCCATCCGAACTGGATGGCCGCGTAAGAAACCGTTAAAAAAAAGCCGATAGCGGCAAAAATAAGAGTCAAGGTGTAGAAAGGTATTTTGAACCATTTACTTTTAAAGAATCGTTTCACTGGAAGACAAAATTTGGCGCAAAAATAAGATGTTTCAACTAAGTTTAGTTGAATGAGCAAATAAAAATCAATGAGTTAAGCGGATTATTCCTTTAATCTTACAAAATGGCAATAATCCGGCATGTGAAAGGGCTGAACTCCGTAACCTTGCGTACTTGGATAAGATGAATGCAGCCACAGTACTTTGTTCTCTACATCAATCCGGGCAACAATGCCGCAATGCCCCCAAGAATTAGGATACCAGAATTGCACAAAATCGCCAGGAAGCACTTCATTCCGATCAAAAATTTCCATTCCTTTTCCTTTTGAAACCAATGCATGAACAACGCCTGTTGGATAGGGAGATCCACTTTCGATTTGCTTGTAAACCTCTTTGATGTTTTCCCGTGGCTGGTCGATACGTATATTAATGGTGTCTTCTACCGTCAATTCCATAAAATGTCCTAAAACTCCTATCACGAATTCTGTGCAAACAGCACCTTCATAAGTCGGCGAAATCATTCTACCATAAGTGATTGCAGTATTCAAAACCTGACAATTCAGAACAGGAAGTTGTGCGACTGAATCAGTTTCCAGTTTTTGAGCACCGCTCCAGCAAGTAATCAAACAGGCAATTAATAAGGCTGCTTCTTTCATTCCTGACAGATGAATCATTTATCGGGAAAAGTACTTGAAAATTTGGTACTTTTGATCCTTGTTAAATCATTGAAAAAGATCTTTTAATCAATCACACATGCTTTCTCCGGTAATCATAACTTCCAATCAAATTGAACTTTCCAATTTCAAGCTAAATAAAACAGGGTATTTCATCACTTTATCCTTAATGATTACAACTTTACTAATTCCTGTATTTGCTAGTATACTCATTTTTTCTACCGGAGGAAAGCCAACTTTCGGGCTGTTTATTTCCTGGGCTATTTTTGGTTTCATGGCTTACTTTTTCTATAGGTTGGCTACCTGGAATAAACATGGAAAAGAATATTTCATCCTGGAAAAGGACACCTTTACATACAAGCCGGAAGCCAAAAACATCTCTTATAAAACAATTGAATTTAAATTGGAAAACCTAGTAGTTTCTTTGATAAGCTCGGATCAACAGACTGAGTATGCTGGAGTCAATCAAAACATTACCTGGCTAAAGTTCGATGATGGAGAAAAAAGCATTCAAACAAATATCAAAACTCCTCAATCAATCGTAATGGAACTCATTCAAACTTTTGAAACCTGGGGAATCAAAAATGATCTTTTCCTGAATGAGATCAACGACTGATCAGTTTCCGACCTAACCGGTTTTATTCTACCTTTGCTCTATGGACAACAATTACATCTTTTACAAACTGCGCAAAATTTACGAATGGGACGAAGAAAAAATCGGGAATCTCTTCAAGTCGGTGGAATTTATCGTTTCTCCGCTGGACATTTTTGCCTGGATGAAGCAGGAACAATACGAGGGATTCAAAGCAATGCCCGACCAGGCTTTGGCTGCGCTTCTCAATGGTTTCATCGTGGATAAAAGAGGATTGAAAGACGGAAAAATCCCTGAAGCAGAAGAAAAACTGACCAACAACATCATTTTTCGTAAATTACGCATTGCATTGAATTTCAAAGACGATGATATTGTTGAAACACTTAAAAGAGCGGACATACGCATTGGAAAACCTGAACTGAATGCATTTTTCAGGGATCCGAAACACCCGCATTACCGTGTTTGCGGCGACCAGTTCCTGCGAAATTTTCTCCGCGGACTGCAATTAGAAAACCATTCAAACAAACGATAATCATGCTTATTTCACCTACTACTTTTTTAATTTTCAAAGGTGCTGTAGGAATCGCACTATTCGCTAGTTGTTTTTACCTGATTAAACAGCGTCTGGAGCAGAAGAAAAAAACGGTCATCAGTATTATTGCCGGAATTATCGGTTTTAGTGCGATGCAGTTTTCCTGTTCCAAAGTTTATCTGATTGAATGGAATTTGATGTATGAAGAATACTACCTGATGGGGCGCACTAAACAGGAAATGGCTAACGGAAAGACCATTTCCATTTCTCCCGGCCGATTTGATCGTATAACCATTGTCAATAAGTCCGAATTCAAACTGGTGCTGGAGGAAATCATTTATACCGATAATGTAAACAGCGTTCATTCTGACGGGGATCATGAAGTGGCTCCGTATTCCTCCTTCGAAGTCTTTCTTCCGAACAATGAAATTACCTATTTCTTTGAACAAAACATCCCGGATGCATTAGAAGTAAGAGGCAGAAGTTCCGAAACCAAGTATTGGCTGAGACTGGAAAGTCAGGCGGATAATGATGATAGTGCTGATGAGTATGAGTAGACGAAACAAGTCCTCCCTTGAGGGAGGATAAAGGAGGGTGGGGAAATTGTTGATTTTAGAACATCCTATCGTTCTTTAATCTGTTTTATCTTGAAAAATAGATTCGGTAAAATTCAACGTCAGTAAAAGCAGTAAGATTAGTGTTTTCATAGTTCAATTTTAGTCAGAAACGACAAATTTTTTAAAAGTAACAACAAATATTTGAAATTAGTTAGCCACCTCCCTTAATCCCTCCTCAAGGAGGGAAATTTAAAACCTCAGCTTCGCCATATCCAAACTCAACATGTCAAATACATGAAAAGTATTCAAATTGATTTCGAGCTCCAGAATCACCTTCAAGGCTTCATTAGCCATGAGCGTACCGATAATTCCGGGAACTACTCCCAGAACTCCGTTATCCGAACAATTCGGAACATCTTCTGCATTTGGCGGCTCCGGAAATAAGTCTCTGAGGTTTTTGCTCCCCTGGTGATTAAACACCGCCAGCTGCCCCTGGAAACCTAAAATACTTCCATACACCAATGGTAAGCCCAATTCAACACACGCATCATTTACAGTATAGCGGGTCAGGAAATTATCACAGCCGTCGATTACCAGATCAAATTGAGCTAAAATAAATGCAGCATTTTCATCCGTAAGTGCGCAGTCAAACAATTCGATTTGAGTATCCGGATTTTGAGCCAAAGCACGTTCTCTAGCTACTTCTGCTTTCTTTTTACCCACATCTTCCGGACCATACAAAACCTGGCGGTGCAGGTTGGAATGCTCAATCACATCAAAATCCACAATGCCGATAGTACCGACTCCGCAAGCCGATAAATACTGGATGATAGGACAGCCCAAACCTCCTGCCCCGATCACCAAAACCCGTGCATGTTTTAATTTCGCCTGCCCTAACAAACCTACCTCATCGAGGATTGTTTGTTTCGCATAGCGTTTTGCCTCGTTGGGACTAAACATGATTTCCTTTTTCAATGGTTAGATCATTTATCCTCCCCCTTTCTCCCTCCCGATGAGTTCCTGTCGGGACAGGCTCTCCGAAGGGGGAATGGATAAAACTTCGATCCCAGTCTTTCCAGACAGCTTCATAACCGTTATCGCGGATCAACTGAGCAATCTCTTCTACGGAGCGCTCGTCCGAAATTTCGAATTGTTCCAAAGATTCCGGTTCTACCACATATCCTCCGGGATTTGTTTTCGAACCGGCGCTCATAGTTGTTACTCCCAAAGGAATCACGTGATTTCTAAAATGCTCCGATTCGCGTGTAGAAATCGATAATTCGACATCTTCGTTAAACAAACGGTAAGCGCAGATCAACTGCACCAATTCCCGGTCACCGACAATCACATTGGGCTCGATAATCCCTTCAGCAGGGCGCATTCTCGGGAAAGAGATCGAGTATTTGGTCTGCCAGTATGTTTTTTGCAAATAATCCAAATGAAGTGCACAAAAGAATGAGTCTGTACGCCAGTCTTCTAAGCCTAAAAGAATTCCCAAACCGATTTTGTGAATTCCGGCTTTGCCGCAACGGTCAGGCGTATCCAATCGGTACTCAAAATTGGATTTTTTCCCCTTGGGATGATAAGCTTTGTACACATCCTGGTGGTATGTTTCCTGGTAGACCAATACGGAATACACACCTGCTTCATGCAAAACACTGTATTCGGATTCGTCCAAAGGCTGTACTTCGATCGAGATATTTGCGAATTCATTCCGGATCAGGTCCATAACACGTTTAAAATAGGGAACGTGAACCGTATGATTTGCTTCGCCCGTGACCAGTAAAATGTGGTTAAATCCACGTTCTTTCAGGTATGCTACTTCCTTCAGGATTTCTTCGTCGGTCAAAGTCTTTCTCCTGATTTTATTATCGAAACTAAACCCGCAATACGTGCAAATATTATTGCATTCATTACTCAAATACATCGGTGTATAGAGCTGAATGGTCTTTCCAAAACGTTTTTGAGTAAGTGCATTGCTTTCCCGTGCCATCTGTTCCAAATACGGTTCGGCGGCCGGTGAGATCAGAGCTTTAAAATCTTCTAAAGTGCGTTTTCCGGAAGATAGCGCACGCTCTACATCCGCAGCAGTTTTGCTGTAGATAGAAGATTTTATTTCGTCCCAGTTGGTATTTTGAAAAAGTGATTTAAAATCCATTTTATCCTCCCCCCTTAATCCCCCCGACGAGTTCCTGTCGGGACAGGCTCTCCAAAGGGGGAACAAAATATTACATATTCAAAAATCCTGTTAATGGGCTGGAAGCATTCGCTGATTTTGATATTGCTCCCAAACCTGCTTCATAAGCCATTCTTCCGGATTCTACAGCCATTTTAAATGCTAAAGCCATTTCCTCCGGGTTTTTCGCCACCGCAATTGCCGTATTTACCAAAACGGCGTCCGCTCCCAATTCCATGGCGTGTGCTGCATGAGATGGGGAACCGATCCCGGCATCAACAATAACTGGCACCCGGCTTTGTTCGATGATGATCTCCAAAAAATCAAGCGTTTTCAATCCTTTATTGGTACCAATGGGTGCACCCAGAGGCATTACAGCGGCAGTTCCAACATCTTCCAACCGCTTACACAAAACAGGATCGGCATGGATGTAAGGCAAAATGATGAATCCCAGCTTTGCCAATTCCTCCGTTGCTTTCAGTGTTTCTATCGGATCCGGAAGCAAGTATTTGGGATCCGGGTGAATTTCAAGTTTCAGCCAGTTTGTTTCCATGGCTTCCCGCGCCAATTGTGCGGCGAAAACTGCTTCCTTTGCATTTCTCGCTCCGGAAGTATTGGGTAAAAGATGGATGTGGCTGTGCTTCAAATGCGCCAGTAAATCGTCTGTTTCTGTTTCCAAATCCACCCGTTTCAAAGCCACTGTTACCAATTCCGAACCGGAAGCTAAAACAGCTGCTTCCATTTGCTTCGAAGAACCAAACTTCCCTGTTCCGAGGAACAAGCGCGATTTGAGTTCTTTATCTCCTATTTTAAACATAATTCAATGTTTGATTTATTTCATTTACTAATGTTCTCTTGTCTGCAGCATTTGCAATCATTCCTGAAACGGCAATTCCATAAATACCCGTTTTTTTCAACAGTTCAATATCGTTTTGTACAATTCCCCCGATTGCATAGATCGGAATAGACAACCCCGCTGATTCCAGTTCTTTCGCAATTCTTTGATATCCTTCAAAACCCAGAATCGGACTCAGCTTTTCTTTCGTCGGAGTGAAACGCAAGGGCCCCAATCCTACATAATCGCACTTTTCCCCGATCCGCTGCAGTACATCTTCCAATGTATTGGCTGTTCCCCCGATAATTTTAGAAGGTCCTAATACTTTGCGAGCTTCTGCCACAGAGTCATCCGTCAATCCTAAATGGACTCCATCTGCATCTACTTTTTGAGCGATTTCAACAGAATCATTGATGATTAATAATGCATTTGCATAAGTACACCAAGTACGGGTCTGTGAAGCTACTTCCAGTAAATCCTTTCGGGATCCTTTTTTAAAACGGACCTGAATCATTTTACAACCTGCTTCCAGGGCATTTAAAATGTTCCTTTTTTGTTCTTCAACGGTATCTCCGTGAGATATGTACTGAATCTTACTCAACATGGTATGCTAATAGATATTCGTTACTTGAAAGTCTTTTTTCTATATATTCCTTAGCTTCCCGGCAAGCTTCCTCAAGGTTTCTGCCTAAAGCCAGGTTGCAGGCAATTCCTGCGGAAAGGATGCAACCGGAACCGTGTTTGGCCCAATATTCTGATGAATCTGATGTGGAAAGTATTTCCCGCGGAATTCCGCCTTCAAACAACAGATCAACACCCGGACGCGAAGTACTGTGTCCTCCTTTCAAAAGAACATGGGTCGATTTTGCCAGTTGAAATGCTCCTTCAATTTCATCTTCCATTCCCGTAATCTTTCTCACTTCATGTACATTTGGAGTAACCAGGTCGATCATTCCCAGCACCTGGTCCAAAGTCTCCTCATTCCAGCTTGTATGCAGTTCGAAACCTGCAGATGCAGATAAAACAGGATCCCAAACGACCCTTACAGCAGGAAATGCTCCTTTCACCAATGACAAAAGCTCCAGTAAGGTTTCCAAATTTTCTACAATCCCAATCTTAACCGCCGAGATTTCATAGGTATTCAGAATGGGTTGCAGCTGTGCAAAAATTACCTGCTTGTCAAACCATTTAACCGACAGAAACTCTGTCTCTGTCTGATTGGTATTTGCTGTCAAAACAGCCATTCCCAAACAACGGAGCTGCTCGCATGTTTTCACGTCAGCAAGCACACCTGCTCCGCCAGTCGGATCGAAACCGGCAATGCTCAGAACTATGGGACGTTTGTATTTCATTTTGCTCTTTCAGTGCTTAAATTACTCTTAAATGTCCTCCCCCTTGATCCCCCTCCAAAGGGGGAAACCGGGAAATCGCGTACCTGCAGTTTTGTATTTCCTCCAGGGGATTATCCGAATGCCAAATCGCACCCAATAGTGCCACTCCGTCAAATCCCATTTCAAAAACCTGTTTCACGTTAGCTGCCCGGATTCCGCCTAAACCAATCAATTTTATTTTCTTGTCTATTCGTTTTTCCAGGTCGAATTTTACTGCTTTGTAATCCATTTTCGAAATACTGTCATAAACAGGACTCAGAAAAGCATAGGAAAAATGGTCCGGTAATTCATTGTACTCTTCCACACTGTGAACCGAAGTGGAATAAACAAATTCCTCATCAGCACCCTGCCAGCTTTGCTCTTTCCAGGTAAGCCGATCCCTTTCGGAATAGTGAAACCTTTTTATTCCCATGCTTCTGCCCCATTCGTGGTTATGATGTAAAACCAGTCCGGAACGATACTCCGGGGAAATTTGGTTTACCCATTTCGACAGCGATTCTTCAGTTGCCCCATATTTCCGTAAATGGAACAAATCCAGTCCGGCGAGAAAAAGCTGATTGACAATCTCTGTCTCACCGGATCTAAAATCACTATCTGAAAGGACAATCAGCATCAAGAATAAATCTGGCTTCCTTTTGTTTTAAATTCTTCCGACTTTTCAAACATACCTGATTCCGCCGCATCACGAATATCCTGCGTGATCTTCATCGAACAGAATTTAGGTCCGCACATTGAACAGAAATGCGCCACTTTCGCACCTTCTGCCGGAAGTGTTTCGTCATGGAATTCACGAGCCGTATCCGGGTCTAATGACAGGTTGAACTGGTCTTCCCATCTGAATTCGAAACGCGCTTTACTCAATGCATTATCCCGGTATTGTGCTCCCGGATGTCCTTTTGCCAAATCTGCTGCGTGAGCCGCCAGTTTGTAGGTAATCACCCCGTCTTTCACATCTTTCCGGTTTGGTAATCCAAGGTGTTCTTTAGGAGTTACATAACAAAGCATTGCTGTTCCGAACCAGCCGATCATTGCTGCTCCGATTGCAGAAGTAATGTGGTCGTAACCCGGTGCGATGTCTGTTGTCAATGGTCCAAGTGTATAGAAAGGTGCTTCATGGCATTCTTTCAACTGCTTGTCCATGTTTTCCTTAATCATATGCATCGGAACGTGTCCCGGACCTTCGATCATCACCTGTACATCGTGTTTCCAGGCAATTTTTGTCAATTCTCCTAAAGTTTCCAACTCACCGAACTGAGCCGCATCGTTTGCATCTGCCAGGGATCCCGGACGTAATCCGTCACCCAATGAGAATGCCACGTCGTATGCTTTCATGATCTCGCAAATCTCTTCGAAATGGGTATACAGGAAGTTCTCTTTGTGGTGCGCCAAACACCATTTTGCCATGATAGAACCACCGCGGGAAACAATTCCCGTAACGCGTTTTGCTGTCAAAGGAATGTAGCGCAGCAATACTCCGGCATGGATCGTAAAGTAAGAAACTCCCTGCTCTGCCTGTTCAATCAGCGTATCGCGGAAAATTTCCCAGGTTAAATCCTCAGCAACTCCATTTACTTTTTCCAAAGCCTGGTAAATCGGAACAGTCCCGATCGGAACCGGAGAGTTACGGATGATCCATTCACGTGTTTCGTGGATATTCTTGCCCGTAGAAAGGTCCATAATTGTATCAGCTCCCCAACGGCAAGCCCAAACAGCTTTTTCCACTTCTTCTTCAATCGAAGATGTAACAGCCGAGTTACCGATGTTTGCATTGATCTTTACCAGGAAATTTCGGCCGATGATCATCGGTTCTGATTCCGGGTGATTGATATTATTCGGGATAATTGCACGACCTGCTGCTATTTCATCACGAACAAACTCCGGTGTGATGTATCCTTTCGGTGTATTTGCTCCGAAACTTTCTCCGGCATGCTGTGCCGTTAGCATTTCGTAACTTCCGTTCAGCTGGGATTTCAATTCATCAACCCGCTGATTTTCACGGATCGCAATGTATTCCATTTCCGGCGTGATAATTCCTTTTTTAGCGTAATGCAACTGGGAAACATTCATTCCCGCTTTTGCACGTAAAGGTTTACTGATGTGCTCAAAACGCAGTTCATCCAGTTTCGCATCGTTCTTACGTTCTTTCCCATAATCAGAACTCACTTCCGACAATTCTTCCACATCTCCGCGGTCCAGAATCCATTGTTCACGTAAACGAGGCAGTCCTTTACGCACATCGATCACTGCATTATCATCCGTATACGCACCACCTGTATCGTAAACAGTAACCGGAGCATTTTCTTCCAATCTTCCGTTTGCGTGTTTAGTCGGGGTAAGTGTAATCTCACGCATTGCCACTTGAATATCGTGGATCTTACCTTGCACATATACTTTCTTTGAGCCTGAAATTGCACCTGTGGTGATACTTCCTGCTTCCGGTGTTTTGTCTGCTTTTTTCATATTATAGACTTTAAGACTTTAGGATTTCAAGATTTTAGGACTTGAATCCACCGTCAAAATTTAATTTGTATTTAGTGTTCGTTTAAATGCTCCTATTTTCTTTTGGATGACTGTAAGTTGTTTTATAGTCGTTTCAGTAGGCACCTGGTAAATTTCACCTACTAATATTAATTGGGTCTCTAATTCATAAGATGAGGAAATTGCGATATCTAAAAATCGAATAAACTCCTTTTCAGAAGATCTTCCAGACCCTTCAGCAATATTCGAAGGAATTGAAACAGCACATCGGTTCATTTGGGATATCAGTCCAAATCTTTCATCGACATTCATGGAATTTGTTAAGATGTAAATTGATTTGACAAAGGACATCGACTCTTTCCAAATTTGCAATTCCCGAAAATTATGTGTTTTAGCCATCATCTAATTTCTTTTACCTAATCTAGTCCTAAAATCCTGACATCTTAATATCCTGATGTCCCATCACCCTCCTTGTGTTGCTTTAATTATTAAAATATCATCATTTTCACTGACTACCGTTTCTTGCCAGGATGTTTTCGGAATCACCTGCCCGTTAATGGCCACAGCAATTCCTTTGGAGTTTTCCCCCAACTGCTGGAAAACCACGTTTGAAAGCATTGTTTTTGCTTCTACTTCGAGTGTTTGATTGTTTACTGATATTGTCATTCCAATTGGTAATTTACGCACTTTAGGAATGACTACAAAGAATGTATCCATTTCACTTTTCCCTACGTCGGTACTAACCGAATCCACGCATTATCTGCAAGGATGCTGATTGCTTTCAATCAGCTTCAGGTTCAAAGGGTATTTCTCAGTCAGCTTTGCCGACACCCCTAAAGCGAGGATAAAGATAGTTGAAATCGAAAGGAATTAAAAATGGAAACTGTTAAATGTTGGTTCATTTTTTCGAAATTTAGTATTTTGCATCAAAGTTCAAACTATGAAAATCAACGTCCTGATCCTGCTATTTGCATCTTTATTGATTATTTCCTGTAAAAAGGACAGTCCGAAACCGAAATCGAATGCCACGGGTCCCATAACAGGAAACAGTACTTTCTTTCTTAAAAAAGATGGTATTCCTTTTCATCCGGGATACATTGAAACCGGTGATTTTTTGGAATTCGCTGTGGACATCTATGCAGCAGCAAACGCACAAAGTAATGCAGATGTTTATAGTTTTATAATCCAAAAGGAAGTTCCGGTCGGAACGTATGATTACGAAACACTGGTTGAAGATTATGGCTGCTGGTTCTCTTATTCCACTCCCGCGAACGAAACGTGCTATATTAACGATGGAACTTTCGAAATTGTAACACAGGACACCGTTCAAAAAGTACTGGATATGAAATTCCAATTTGAAATGGAGGATTCAAACGGGCAAACTTACCAGGTCACTGAAGGACGAGTAAAAGCTTATTACCATCATTAACTAAACAATTATTTTGCCTGCTGTTTTCTTAAGAACTTAAATGAAACATACAACATCGTCAGAAATAAGCCTATAAAAATAGTCACTCCCCAAGTCCGGCCGTGATCAAAAGGATTGATGATACGATCTCCGATATCTCCCATTAGCCGTCCTGGTTGGTGAATAATATCCCAACTGTTCCATCGCAAATACCTTCCGATATAAATTCCAAAACTGCTAATGAATAATAAGATCACTGAAAGAAATGCGATAACTCGTTTGGAAAGAAATCGCTCCATCAGTTCTTCCAGGTTCCATAAACTCATAAATCCGAAAAGCAAACCGGTCCATACATAAGACAGAATCAAAACCAGGTCAAACCAAATAGGCATGGAAGAATGATGACTCAGGTGAAACAAATCAGTGAGGATGTAGGAAGCATTGGGAAAAAACAGCAGCCATACTCCCAGCATTCCAAAAACGGCCAGGCGGCTTTTCTGCAGGTTGGGACTCATGGTTAAAACGACAGTCAATGCCCACGGAACGAAAGCCAGGAAGAGGTTCCAGTTCAAAAAGAAAAAATGACGGGTTCCTGAAAGCTCCATTCGAAGCAGGGAAAGCGCGAAACAGAAAAGGGATAAAACCCCCATGAACAGGGAAATTTGAAATTGGTTGGTTTTGACTAATTGTTTGTACATAAATGGATGATTTTAGGTGAGAAAATGATGATTCCGGTTATTAACGCAGCAATTGCGCTAACTAAAACAGCCGCGGCGGCCATGTCTTTTACTTTTTTAATTTGTTGATGCTTTTCCACTGAAACGAAGTCGGCCAGCGATTCCAGTGAGGTATTGAATAATTCACAGATAAACACTAATCCAATTGAACCTACCAGGAAAATCCACTCATAAGCTGAGATTCTAAACACAAAACCCAGTACAATAACACTTACTGCTGCGATCAGATGAATACGTGCGTTATGTTCTTCCGCAAACAACGTTTTAAGTCCTGCAAAAGCGTATTTGAAACTCTTAATCCGTTCGGAAAGTGAAAACTTTTTTGATGATCCCATGGATTGCATTTTAACTGTTTACAAGAACGCGAAGAATCCGGAATATTGTGGAATTAAGATTTATTGGGAAATACTTCTATCTTTCGGATAGTGATGAGAAAATGGAAACAGACCCCACATTTGATAATTACCTGATGAGGGTCTGGAAAACATTTGTGGGTTATAGATTATATATTTTCCTGTGTTAACCACTTTGGAACAGGTGACGCTTGATACTCCTGCATCTTTTTCAACAATTCCTCTATCGTATCAGCAGCTAATAACATTTGTCGATTTTCCGGAGCCAACAATCCTTCTTTTTCCATATGGTCCATGAACTGAATCAGGTGATTGTAGTATCCATTCGTATTTAATAGCCCGACCGGCTTTTGATGCAATCCTAAATTTGCCCAGGTTATCATCTCAAAAAGTTCTTCCATTGTTCCGAATCCGCCCGGAATAGCTATAATTCCTTCAGAATAGTCGTTCATGATGCGTTTTCTCTCATGCATAGTTTCGACCTGAATCAGTTTGGTCAAGCCAGTGTGTTCCCGCTCCTTCGAATTTAAGAAGTGAGGTATCACTCCTATAACTTCACCACCTGCATTTAGAGCTCCATTGGCAACAGCTCCCATCAAACCTACTTTACCTCCACCATAAACCAATTGAATACCGTTTTGAGCCAAGAATTCACCTACATATCTTGCTTCTTTCTCATACGACGGGGAATTTCCATAACTGGAAGCACAAAAAACTACTATACTTTTTAAATCCATTTTCAAAAATAGAGAAAAATAAGTTGCTCGGAGATAATCAAAAAAATCCCCGACTCATTCGAATCGGGGATTTTTCTATTCTGTTAATTGAATTACTCAGCTTTTGGAGCTTCCGCAGCCGGTTTTTCCGGTCTTGGCAACAACACTTTACGGGATAATTTCCATTTTTTCGTTTTCGGATCTTTTCCGACTACCTTAAACTTCAATACATCTCCTTCTTTTGCTACATCTTCCATTTTCGCGACTTTCTCCCAGGAGAACTCAGAGATATGGATCAACCCGTCTGTTCCCGGAAGGATTTCAACGAATACACCGAAATCTTTGATCGCTTTCACTTTTCCTTCGTATTCCATTCCTTCTTCCACAGTTGGAGGGAATGCGATAGAGCGGATACGGGAAACCGCAGCTTTCATATCATCCCCGTTGTTGGACATGATCTGAACACGTCCTTCACCAGTTTCCAATTCTTCGATTGTAATGGTTGTATTCGTGTCTTTCTGGATTCCCTGGATGATTTTCCCTCCAGGTCCGATGATTGCTCCGATCATATCATTAGGCACATTGAATGCCTCGATACGAGGAGTTTGCGGTTTGAAATCCGGATTTGGTTTTGCGATAGTCTCAACGATCTTGTTCAGGATGTGTAAACGACCTGCCTTAGCCTGCTCCAATGCCTGGATCAATACTTCGTATGGCAATCCGTCTACTTTGATATCCATCTGACAAGCTGTGATACCAGCAGCAGTACCGGTTACTTTGAAGTCCATATCTCCTAGGTGATCTTCGTCTCCTAAGATATCCGACAATACGGCAAATTTACCTTCATCAGCAACCAATCCCATTGCAATACCTGATACAGGCGCTTTGATCTGAACACCACCGTCCATCAATGCCAATGTACCTGCACAAACTGTTGCCATGGAAGAAGAACCGTTTGATTCCAAAATATCAGAAACCAAGCGAATTGTATAAGCATTATCTTCCGGAAGAACCGGCTTCAACGCACGCAATGCCAGGTTTCCGTGTCCGATCTCACGACGGGAAGTTCCGCGCAAAGGCTTCGCTTCTCCTGTGGAGAACGGAGGAAAATTATAATGCAATAAGAATTTCTCTGTTCCGTGGAAAGTTACTCCGTCGATCAACTGCTCATCCATTTTACCACCAAGGGTCAATGTTGTCAATGACTGCGTTTCCCCACGTGTAAACACGGAAGATCCGTGAACCATCGGTAAGTAATCCACCTCAGCCCAAATCGGACGAATCTCGTCGAATTTACGACCATCCAAACGCTTTTGTTCGTTCAACATCACCCAACGAACCGCTTTTTTCTTCACTTCCGAGAAATAAGTAGAAATGAATCCGCTTACGGTCTCTAATTCCTCTTCTGTAAATGCTGCTTTTACTTCTGTTTTGATAGCGTCGAACAACTCCGTACGTTTCGCTTTATTTGCAAGGCCCTGACGTGCAACTTCCTTACACTTGTCCATTGCCAGTTCGTATACTTTCGCTCTTACAGCTTCATCGTGTGTCTCATGAGAATATTCACGTTTCGGATTAGCTGTCGGGATCATTGCTGCAAGATCCAACTGGAACTGACATTGCTCCTGGATAGCTGCGTGACCAAGCTTAATAGCTTCAACCATTTCCAATTCGGAAATTTCTTTGAACTCTCCTTCGATCATGTTCACATCCTTCATGGTACCGGCAATCATCAAATCGATATCAGCCGATTTCATTTCTTCCATTGTCGGGTTTACGATCCACTCGCCGTTCACGCGTCCAACACGTACTTCCGACATTGGTCCGTTGAATGGGATATCAGATACTGCAATTGCTGCAGAAGCTGCCAAACCACACAATGCATCCGGGTTGTTTACGCCATCGTAAGCCAACAATTGGATCATTAACTGAACTTCAGCGTGGTAATCATCCGGGAATAATGGACGCAACGCACGGTCCACCAAACGCATGATTAAGATCTCTGCTTCAGAAGGGCGTGCCTCTCTTCGGAAGAAACCTCCCGGAAAACGACCTGCTGCTGCATATTTTTCACGGTAATCTACCGTTAACGGAAGGAAATCTACTCCTTCTTTTGCCTCTGGTGCTGCAACTACTGTTGCCAAAAGCACCGTGTTGCCCATTTGTAACACTACTGACCCGTCGGCTTGTTTTGCCAATTTTCCGGTCTCGATGGAAATTTCTTTCCCGCCAGTAACGATGGACTTTTTGATTCCTATATTCATATTTGTTTTTTACATTTTAATAGACTTCAAGACATCAGGATTTTAAGATATTAAGACTGGATAAGTCTTAGTTAAATCAATCCCTTTATCAAAGGTCATTCTAATTTGTGGACTTTGGATTTTAATCTTTTTGGACTGATCAAGTCCTGACATCTTAAAATCTTATAGTCCTAAAATCTTTTTGCATGAAGCAAAAAAGGGGGACACCGGATAATTCCGACAAGCCCCCCTTTTTAATATTTATCATAGGCACGAAGCATTTTTCGTCCCTACCATTTTGAATTAACGACGTAAACCTAATTCTTTGATCAACGCACGGTATTTCTCGATATCCTTTTTCTTCAGGTAATCTAACATACTACGACGCTTACCAACTAATAATTGCAAAGATCTTTGTGTTCCGTAATCTTTGCGGTTCTTTTTCAAATGCTCTGTTAAGTGAGCAATACGAAATGTGAACAAAGCAACTTGTGCTTCTGTTGAACCTGTGTTTGTTTCTGAACCTCCGTGTTTAGCGAAGATTTCTTTCTTTTTTGCTGAATCTAAATACATGCCAATATTACTTGAATGATTATTATGTAGAACTCCAACTCTTGGAAATCCGGTGCAAATATACTAGATAATTCCGAATTACGAATGCCAAATTGCGAATTATTCCTTAATTATCCATTCCGGAATTATAAGTTGTCAAGGAAATAGCTGATCATCTTTATCATTGAATCATTCATAATTAATCATTTTTGGTAATAGATCTCAAGGACTTCCTGATATTTCTTAAGTTCTTTCGGGAAATTGATCCATGCATAATGGCTTTGTTGTTATTAATTCTTTATCCTGATTGTAGTACGTAAATGCTACCGGTTTTTCAAAGTCCACAAAAACTTCCGAACCCTTCATGCGGTAACGAATGGCTTCAACCTTCTTTTTATCTGTTTTAATAAAAATAGTTGTTTCCGAATCCAAAATCAAATCAGCTTCCAGGTAGTCGCTTACTTTCCAATCTGTTAATACCTCCAATATCACATGAATTTTACGGTTAGTTGAATCTTTTGGTACTATGCGGATATCAGAAACAATGCGCTTACCGTCCAGGTCCCCAACTCCAACATACTGAAACCATCCCCATCAGGGAACAAATGTTCTATATTTTGAGAATACGAAACAAAGGTAAAGCCAAGGGTTAATAAAAGGACAAAAAGAATTCGGGTTCCGATAGTCATCGGGATGAAATTATCTATTCGCGATTGGTTAAATTCCCCCATCGGAAACGTACATTCCATCTTTGAAGATACGGACTTTCAGCAAAACGCCGTCACGGTCATAGACGAATACTTTTCCGTCTTTTAACTGACCATTCTTAAATTGCCCGTCTATCCAGATCTCATCGGAATTGGTGTACAATTTATTGAATCCGTTCGGTTGGAAAGTTGCTCCTTTTGCCACACGCGGCGTATGTACAAAAGGTGCATTCATAATGGAATTACGCACGTTCGAATTACTTGTATTTGAATCCTGAATACGTTCAATCTTACTTACCACGTTTTGAATTTCAGGATTCTCGACTGTTACTTTATGAGGTGTTCTCACGCTCAAGTAAGTAGAGTACAACTGCTGATAGTTTAATGACAACCAGGCAAAATTTACCGTTGCATTTTGCGATTGGTTCTGGTTCAGGGACTCTTCTACCCAGAACTGATATGAATAAGGCACACTGAACACGCGTTTAGCAAAGAAAACCTGTCCGGCAACCATTTCACGGTTATGAAACATCATCCGACAGTCAAACAATCCGTTGTGAACTTCTAAACTCTGAGATTGTATAATTTTTCTCGGAACAGTACTTGCCTGAAGCAATTCTCCTTTTTTATCAAAGCGGAAATAAGCACCGCCAGGTCTGTTATCCAGATATTCCCCTATCAGCCGAGGAGTTTCCCCGTCAGGGTAATAGCAAATCCACGCACCGAACTTTCGTCCTTTGACGTACCTTCCTTCTTTTCTTTTTGATTTACTTTCCAGTGTAGTGGCATCATTTTCCTCATCAACAACCCAATAGCCGGTTCTCTTACCGTTAGCATCCAGTTTATTCAACGTATCTGCTTTATTCCCTTTTGCAGACCATCCTATAGTGGTAAGCAAAAAGATAAAAGTGAATATGCTAATTAATTTGTTCAAGGTAAATCTGTCTTTAGTTATACTAGCTTTCAGTAGAACGAATATATACTTTTCATCCATATTCGTGAATACCTGATGAAAATATTTTCTGAACAAATGAATATTCATACTATTTCAACGAATAATGAAATGTATACGGGAAATTTGGCTTAATCAAGCGATTTAACTGGCATTTACAGGTAAATAAGCAGGAAATCAATCTACTAAATCCATTTCTATAGAAATAATCCGTGAACCGGCTAAACAGGTGATGTTCCATTCTCTGCGCTCCTCATTTACCACTATTGCAGGAGCATGAATTTCCAGCCCGTCCGCTTTGCAGGTTCCTTCCTGAATGAATAGAATATGCACCCCGCCTTCAATAAGAGCAGCTTTTTCTTCCAAAAAATGAGTTACATGTACTTTAGGATGGTAATTCGGTTTGAAGATCAGGTTAAAATCGGTTAATTTTCCTTTTGCTTTGGTAGGCCAGGAACCACTGAAACGTGCCAATTGGAATTCACTGACATTTTGCTGAATGACCCCATTGGGTGTCTGATGCTCCATTTCAAGTTTTCCTTTCAAAGGGATCAAAATACGTTCATATCCATCGAAGAGCGTGAAATCGGACACTTCTGTTTCCACTATTGCGGAACTGATTCGCCAGTCGAAATCACGTTCGGACAAGGTTGCTCCCTCCGGCGAAATAAAAAGCTGGGTGGTTGTTCCACCAGTCCAGGCAGTAGTTAAAAAATCAGTTTCAGTCAGTATTTTCATGGCAAAAAAAATCCCCCCGGTCAGCCGGGAGGAATTTGTTACGTTATTATGATCTGAAAAGTTTCAGGGAATGTCCTAATTTTTCTTTCAGTTCTGTTCGATCAATAATATAATCCAGGAATCCATGCTCCAAAACGAACTCGGAAGTCTGGAACCCGTCAGGAAGGTCGCGACCAATTGTTTCTTTCACTACACGCGGTCCTGCAAATCCTATTAGTGCTTCCGGTTCCGCAATATTAATATCTCCAAGCATTGCAAAAGAAGCGGTAACACCTCCTGTCGTAGGATCTGTCAAATAGGAAATATATGGCAATTTGTGACTTGATAATTGTCCCAGCTTTCCGGAAACCTTTGCCATCTGCATCAGGGAAAATCCGGCTTCCATCATACGAGCTCCTCCTGATTTCGAGATAATCATAAAAGGTGCTTTTAATTCGATAGCCTTATCAATAGCTCTTGCAATCTTCTCTCCCATCACAGATCCCATCGAACCTCCCACGAAATTAAAATCCATTGCAGCCACCACAAACGGAAAACCGTTCATATCTCCATACGCAGTCCTGATTGCATCTTTCAATCCAGTTGCTTTCTGCGTAGCTTTTATACGGTCTGTATATTTCTTGGTATCTACGAACTCTAAAGGATCACCGGAAGTAACTTTGTCGTTGATCTCTGTGTATTTCCCTTCATCAAAAATGATTTTGAAGTACTGCTCAGAACCGATACGCTCGTGGTTTGAACAACGGTCACACACATAATTATTTTTCTCCAGATCGTCGTGTGTGAACAATGTCTTACAACGGGAACATTTATTCCACAATCCTTCCGGAGTTTCTTTTTTATCTTTTGTTGAGGTAGTAATACCTTCTTTGGAACGTTTAAACCAACTCATATCACTCTCTTATTTATTCAATGTATTGATATTATTCAAGTCTGAGAAAGACTTCTCTAATCGTTTTACAAATGTCAATTCGCCTTCACGCAACCATTTTCTCGGATCGTAGTATTTTTTGTTCGGAACATCTTCGCCTTCCGGATTACCGATCTGTGTTTTCAGGTATTCGATCTTAGAAGTCACGTAATCACGCACCCCTTCTGTAAATGCGAACTGAAGGTCTGTATCCAGGTTCATTTTGATTACTCCGTAACCAATTGCCTCACGAATTTCTTCTACTGTTGAACCGGAACCTCCATGGAATACAAAATCAACCGGATTATGTCCCGTATTGAATTTTTCCTGTACGTATTTCTGAGAATTCAATAAGATCTTCGGTGTCAATTTCACATTCCCCGGTTTGTAAACTCCATGAACATTTCCGAATGCGGCTGCAATGGTAAAACGCGGACTTACTTTCATCAATTCTTCATAGGCATACGCGACTTCTTCGGGTTGGGTGTATAACTTGGATGAATCCACATCGCTGTTATCTACTCCATCTTCTTCTCCACCTGTAATTCCCAATTCGATTTCCAGTGTCATTCCTATTTTGCTCATACGAGCCAAATATTCTTTACATATCTCAATGTTCTCTTCGATCGGTTCTTCGGAAAGATCCAGCATGTGGGAAGAGTATAATGGTTTCCCGGTTTCTTTATAGAATTGTTCTCCGGCATCCAGCAAACCATCCATCCATGGAAGCAGGTTTTTGGCACAGTGGTCAGTATGAAGGATTACGGTCACACCGTATGCTTCTGCTAAAGCATGGACATGTTTCGCACCGGAAATCCCTCCTAAAATTGCAGCTTTTTCGTCTTTATTAGACAAGGATTTTCCTGCAAAGAAATGTGCTCCGCCATTGGAGAATTGAATGATCACCGGGGAGTTCAACTTCGCAGCAGTTTCCATGACTGCATTGACTGTAGAAGTACTTGTTACATTTACTGCCGGAAGCGCAAAACCCTTTTCTTTCGCATAACGAAAAATTTCCTGAACCTCATCTCCGGATGCAACTCCGGGTTTAATTGAATAAGCCATTTTAGTCATTATTTGGGGTGTAAAAGTAATGAAAAGCGCCGAATAACATCTGTTCGAAATAAGAATATTGCGAATAAAGGATTACGAATGCTGAATTCATAATCCTGAAACAGGAAAAATTCATAGTTATGAATAAGAGAATTCTTAGAACGGGAAACCGATCCCGAAGTTGATACGCATTGGGTACAGGAATTTAGGGATAAATTCTTTGTAAGCCGGACCATAAACCTGTTCTGCTTTCGCATAGAACTCCGGTTTCGGGGTAAAAATCCAGCGCTCACCTTCCGGGAATCCCGGATTGTGAATCGGTACGCCCAAATCGAAACGAAGCACAAAGTAGTTAAAGTCGAAACGAAGTCCGTAGCCCACTGAAATGCCCAATTCTTTCATGAATCTTGCCGAGATCTGCCCGCCTACCCGGTTATCATCTTTATTCATTGTCCAGATATTTCCGGCATCCATAAACAGTGCATGATTCAAAATTCCACCGGATCCAAAACGGTATTCCAATGAAGCATTGAAACGAATATCCCCGATTTGAGTGGCGATCAAATATGGGTCCAGCAGCCCCTGGTACGCTCCCGGACCAAGGCTTCTTGCAGCCCAGCCCCTGTTGTCATTCGATCCTCCGGCAAAGAATGAATAATCGTAAGGAAGAGATGTCGGTGAATTTTTCATTGGGAAACCAACTCCCCCCATAGTTCTGAAGGCAATAAGACTGTGTTTTCCTGTTTTGTAATAAGCAACGATCTTATTATCGATTACTGAGAACTGCGAATACGGAACGCCAATGAACAACTTATGCCCAAGGGTATCGTATTTCGGGTTAACGGATGTAATGGCATTCAAGAGGTTTCCAGCAATGGAGAAACTTCCGGAATAAGTGAAACGAAGTCTCTGGAATCTTCTGCGTGTTTTGTTCAAGTTGTCAAAATCGAAAGTTATTTTGAAGTCTTCCCATATGAACTGATCGCGGTATGCATTTTTCAGGAACAAGTCATTGAGCTGAGCAAGCTTGGTTTCAAAATCCGGTTTCGGATCAAGTGAAACATATTTAATCACAGATGCAAAAGGAAGACCGAATGAAACGGATTGGGTTTTACCATCTCCTACCAGGAACTTATAGAGGTAGTTGAACTGTAGAACGCTTCTTGCGAAATCCGGCCGCTGCTGGTAATTGTATGCTGCTGAAAGTTCCGTACGCGGGCGCTGTCTTTTCCCAAGAATGGTTACCCCGAATGGAAAAAGGCCCGGGATATCCAATTTCGCAGAAGGTCCGAATTCAAAGGTGTTAAAACTTCTTCCCTGCGTTTTGATCTTATTTCCCTTGTCATCCGTACTGAAAACACTTGGGTTGGATTCAAAACCACCGGAAACGGAAAAAATGAAGTTTGTTCCTGTTCTGAAAATATTCCTGTTCGTATAGTTCAAAGACGCACTTAATCCAAGAAAACCGTTAGAGTTCTTTGCACGCGGTTCAAAACTAAAACTCTGTTTGGTTGCCGGTACGAGGTAGTAACGAACACGCACGATACCGCTTCCCGGATATGTTTCTACAATTTCCGGCTTGATCACTGAAAATAAGTTCAACTGCACCAAACGCGTAAAGGAACGTTCCAGGTAATATTCTTTGTAATAATTGTCGTTTTCCAGGTAGTTCTGAGCTTCAATCAATGTAGGACTTACAAAGGGTTTCGTGTTGTAGTAAAAAGTTGCAACCCTGTTCGGATCGAAATCTATACTATCTTTTGCCTTTCCCGTAATGGTGAAATTCACTTTGCTTTTAAGGTATACCCGCTGGCTTCTTGGAAGTCCCAGCTCTTTGGCAACCGGATCTTCCACTTTTTTACGCACTTTTCTGTACACCAGTGAATCCAGGGATACCAAGAACCCGTTTTCTTTCAACTCCAAACCTCTGCTTGCGACTGTTTGCCTGAAATTTCCTTTAAAAAGACTGGTATCTGAAAAATGGAAGGAAACATCTTCCACCTTTGTCGAAACATGCGGAATGTATTTTATGACGTTCGGATTATCTTCATTCGGTACAACCCGGTCACCGATTATTACGGTCAGGGTCATTTTCAATTCCTTATCTTTTGAATTTGTTGCACGAGAGGTATCTGCCTTGTAACTCACATTCGATTCTACAAATCCATAATAAGTCCTGTCGCGAAGGTACCGGGCCAATTCTCCCCTGTAAGCACTTAATTTATCGGCATCAAACGGAAGGTTAATCGTTTTTTTATCGACGATACTTGCTTTGAAATCCGAATTCAATCCATTCTTATCGATTTCTTTCTGAATGTAATGTGTAAACTCACCAGTCATCACCGGATTTTTAGCAATCAATTTCACGGTATCTATGTACATACGAAGCCCGGTTTTGATCTCGTAATTGGCAATTACCTTTTTCTTGGTTTTATGCTTATTGAGCATTCGGTGAATGGTGTCGAAATGACCGTTTACCTCTGCGTAGAAATAACCTTTCGAGTGCATGTATGCCTGTACCTGCACCAATGAACGCGACATGGCCCCAGTATCTGCAATAACAGGTGCTTCCCCGAATTTATACTTTATCAATTGTCTCAAGGTCGAATTCGGATCCAGCGTATCTTTCAGTTTGATCGTTTTGTAGATATAATCCGGGTCACCTTTTCGAATGGCACGCTGTCTTCTTCTTTCATTGATGCGGATTTCCCGTTTGGTCCTTTTAACATTTTTCCGATTCAAACGATCGAGTTTACGAAGCCTTCCGCGTTCTGTTTTCGTACTATCGATGGAGTTATAGAGTTTCAATCGAAAAGGAATACCGATTACCCGTAGGTTTGGCTTTTGTTTCAAAACGTCTTCCACTTCAGAAGTACTTATTTTGTCCCCTTCTACTTTGAATTTATTTTTTTTGAGTAAATGTTTGTTCTCCGGGACTAGTTTGGTAGACAAACACCCCTGGACAGCAAAAGCAACCGTAATAGCTACGAATAAGTGCTTTAGATTAAGCTGTTCAAATCCCCTCAACATATAGACAAAAATAAGAAACCAAAACAAAAATTCATTTAAAAGACACGAATTTGGTATGTTTGACAAAAAAAAGTGGAAGTCCTTTCTAAAGCTAAACAAAAATGGATCCGATCCCTGCAGTTGAAAAAAAACCTGGACCAGGAAATGCTTTTCGTTGTAGAAGGCGAAAAATCAGTACTTGAAGGACTTTCTGCCTTTGCTTCGCATCTGGAAATCATCGTTTCACTTGAAACATTTTCTTTGCAAATTCCGAGCCAATTCCATCCGAAAACTTTTACCGTTACAACTAAGGAATTAGAGCAAATTTCAGAATTGAAGACTCCAAATAAATGCATTGCAGTCTTTAAGCGCCCGAACGCTGCCTTATTGACCGATCAGTTTACCATTGTACTGGACGGAATCCAGGATCCGGGAAACATGGGGACGATCCTTCGCCTGGCTGATTGGTTCGGTGTGAAACAATTGGTTTGTTCCAAAGACAGTGTGGACTGCTACAATTCAAAGGTAATCCAAGCTTCTATGGGAGCTATTTATCGAATTCCGGTGCATTACACAGACCTAGCAGACTATTTGAAGAACAGTTCGCAGCAGAAATATGGTGCTATGCTGAATGGAAAAAACTACAAATCGATTGATTATCCGAAGGACGGGATTCTGATCATGGGAAATGAAGGAAAGGGCGTTCGTCCGGAAATTGAGGCTTTGATAGATTTTCCGGTTACCATTCCGCGTTTCGGAGAGGCAGAGTCGCTCAATGTAGCCACAGCAACAGCCATCTTACTGGCGGAAATTATTCAATGATCATGAAGTTCTTAAGCACATTCTTTTTTATCTGTATTTCAAGTTGTTTGTTCTCACAATTCGACCAAATAGACACCAATAAATACGCTTCCTACCGTTTATCGATTCGCATAGCTAATAACCGTATTCAGGCTGACAGCAACAATGCAGAAGCTTATATCCAGAGAGGTTACTACCGGAATTTACTGCGGGATTTTGACGGAGCACTGCAGGATATTGACAAATACATTTCCCTGAAACCGGGTGAATCTTCCACCTATAAATCGCGGGCAAAAGTGAATTATGAAAAAGGCGACCTGGAGCAGGCCATACGTGATATCAACAAAGCAATCGAATTGAAACCTGATTATTACGAGGCGATCAATGACCGTTCAACCCTGTATTACAAAACCGGAAATTACGAAGCTTGCAAGGCGGATTTACTTGTCTTATTGAAACACAATCCAACGGACCTTTCGCCGCTTCTTTACATGGGTTACTGTGAAACCAAACAAGAGAACTTTGAGAAAGCGATCAGTCATTTCAAAACGCTATTATCGAAAGATTCCCTTTACAAAGAAGCCTGGAACAGCATCGGCAACTGTTATTTCCGGTTGGGGGACAATGCAAAAGCTCTACAAGCCATCAACAAAGCAATCCGGATAGATCCGCGCTACCCGGAAGCTTATGAGAAAAGGGCTCAAGTCAAAATTTCGGAACAGGACGGTACAGGTGCACTGGAAGATTTAACAACAGCACTTTCTTACAATCCTTTCCTGACAACCTCTCTGAATAACCGTACTTTGGTTTATATCGCGGCTAAAAGGTATCCCGAAGCACTTGGAGATATTAATCTGCTGCTGCAACTGGTATACCCGACACCTGAACTTTTAAGAACACGAGCTGGTATTTACAAGGAATTGGGTGAAACAAAACTGATGGAAGAAGATTTGGAGTTGGCGAAAATCATCGAGAATGAACTATTGAAAATGGAGCGGTAATTGATTTTATTGGTGTTATTCGGAAAATAATCTGAAATAAGCATTCACGCATTTCATTCCGTTGATTGCTGCTGAAATGATTTCAATGCCAGAAGCATTGCTTTGATATCTCTTAATTTTTCTGACCAAAAGAAATGCTTAGTATCGATGATCCCAATGGTTTCCCTGGTCTTCCGATTCATGAATTTTAATTTTTGCTTCTTTTCGTTTTCACCGGTTACTTTATTCTCAATCTTCCAGGAGAATTCTGCAAGGGGCAATCTTATCTCTTTCAACTTCCCGTAATATAGATTTGTAAGATGAATTTCAACCACATCTTCTGCCACATCCACTTGAATCACATATTGAACTTTCCGGTTAATCAGGATAGTATAAATATTGTAAATCAAAGCTGCAAATGCGGAAAGCCCTATTTGAACCATGGGATTCTCAATTAAGAACGTTACGATGTAGTATCCTAAACCATTTTCACCGGACATCCTGTGTGATCTGCCTTCCAAAAACATAGGTCCAAAGAACAACATAGCAAATGTACCCACAAACATCACTACTGTCTTTAAGGTGTGTTCCCAAACAATAAAGCCATTCGATTCAGGGCGAGGTATGAATAATAGTGTTTTCAATTGTCTAATTCGTTTTCAAGGTCATAAAAAACTTTCACCGCGTCCACACACTTCATTCCATCTATTGCAGCAGAGATGATCCCGCCGGCGTATCCTGCTCCTTCTCCGCATGGAAACAATCCTTTGGTATTGATACTCATGCAGGTATCATTATCTCTTGGTACAGAAACCGGGCTGGATGTACGCGACTCCGGCGCATGAAGCACGGCATCATTGGTTAGGAAACCTCGCATTTTCCGGTCAAAATCCTTAAAAGCCTGTCGCAGTCTTTTCGCAATAAAATCCGGAAGAACCTCATTCAGGTCAACAGAAACAATACCCGGCTGGTAAGACGTTCTCGGAAAATCTGTTGATTTTTTCCCTTCCACGAAGTCTTTCAGACGCTGGGCAGGAACGGCTTGTGTGCTTCCGGCTGCTTTCCAGCAATCCTGCTCTACCTTTTGCTGAAATTCGAGACTGATTAACGGATTTTTTGGTGAATAACCCGGCAATTCAGCCGGCTCCACGCTTACCACGATTCCTGAGTTGGATGTTGGGTTATTCCGTTTTGAAGGAGACCAGCCATTGGTTACCACTTCACCGTTTTCAGTAGCACATGGCGCAATGATTCCTCCCGGACACATACAGAAAGAATAAACCCCTTTATCTGCAACCTGGGTTACCAGAGAATACGATGCCGGAGGAAGAAACCAATCATTGTGTCTTCCATGATATTGAATTTCATCAATAACTTCCTGGGTGTGTTCTACCCGAACTCCCAAAGCAAATGCTTTCGCCTGGATAGCAACCTGCTTTTCATTCAGCAGGTAAAAAATATCACGTGCCGAATGCCCTGTTGCCAATACCAATGCTTTACACGGAATTACCTGTTCCGCGTTAATTTCAATGGCCTGAATTTCTTTATTTGTAATCGTAAGATCTGTCAGTTTTGATTCAAAATGTACTTCACCTCCGAATTCACGGATACAATTACGCATGGCAACAATAATTTGAGGCAGTTTATTCGTACCGATATGCGGATGTGCATCTACAATAATGTCTTCATGAGCACCGAAATGAACAAACCACTTCAAGGCACGCATGACATCTCCGCGTTTTTTAGAACGCGTATACAATTTTCCGTCCGAATAAGTTCCGGCGCCTCCTTCTCCAAAACAATAGTTGGATTCCGGATTTACAATGTGTTCTTTATTAAGCCTGGCCAGATCACGTCTTCGGGAACGCACATCTTTTCCCCTTTCAAAAACAACGGGTTTCAGCCCGAGTTCCAAAGCTCTCAGTCCGGCATACAAACCGGCCGGTCCGGCACCTATAATGTGAACGATCTTTGAATCTTCTGTTACTTTTTGCGGAGTAAATTCCTGTTCAAACGGCGGAACAATTCCATCCGGGAAGACCTCAAAACTCGCATTAATCTTGATATCGCGTTTACGCGCATCAATGGAACGCTTGTGCCATTTATAGGCAAATGAATCGATAGGAAGTTTTAATTCACGGGAAATCGCCGAACGAATGAAATTTTCGTCTTTTGCTTCTTCAGGGGAAAATTGGAATTGTACCTGCATTAAAACGGATTGTAGGCTTCAAAGATAAGCGATTAATGGCTAAAGAGTGAGAAGCAGCATGAGAATGAGTATTTAATTTATCATTCCGTTTTCATTCTCTCTCCGAATTTTACCCTTCAAAGATTAGGGAAATCCAAAGGACTTTGTTGTTGAGGCGGTCTATTGGTTTTGAAACCGGTGAGTTATCCTGGATCAACGAGTTCTGGAAACTTTGGGAAAATTTCACTTCGAAGCCAAACTTGAAGAACGGAGCAAACCACTCCAAACCACCACCAACTTGTCCCTGGAAATCATTTGCTTTGATTTTTATGAAAGGGTCAATAAAATTTTGAGAAGCTTCTTCCTGCGACTGCAAATCATAAGAATACTGTCCGCCGACCAACACATAAGCAGCGAAATTATTGATCCGCAATGTACGGAACTGAAGCATTAACGGGAAATCCAGGTTCGTAGAATTTACCCGCTCTTCCTTAAACAGGTCCTTTGTTTTGGTTGGATCCGGATCCTGGTAGTAATACTGAACCGCCCGTTCCTGGAAGGATAATGTAGGAACAAAGCGCAGACGAACTACCGGATGCCCCAGTTTAACGGTTGTTACAATTCCGACCTGTCCGCCGGGCTGACGTTTGGTTTCCAAAGATTTCAAACCGTAACTGGCATATGCATCGTTTACCGGAGTTGCTTTGAAATTAGCTGAATTTACACCCAGCATGAATCCAAAATGAATCCAGCGTTCATCAAAACGTTTGTAGTTCTTCGTTTTTTCAGGCTGTGCGAAAAGCGTACAGGTGATTAAAACCCCAACAAATGTAATTACCCATTTCGTATTCATACTTTTCAAACGGCGTTTGATTTTTTTTATTTTAAAAAAATCAGTTCAAAGAGTCTAAAGTTCAAAAAGTTTAAACTTTTTAACTCTTGAACCTTTTGAACTTTTCAACTACTTTATTCCTGAATAGATCGTTGCAATACCTCCCGACACCAATCTTGCACTCACTTTTTGGTAGCCTAGTTTTTCCAGGATATCCGTAAACGCTTTCCCTTCCGGGAATGCAGCAACTGATTCCGGCAAATAAGCATAAGCCTTATCGTCTTTCGAAATGCGTTTTCCGAAGAACGGGATAATGTATTTCGAATGAAAGGAATAATATTGTTTTACCGGAAATTTCTTTGGTTTTGAGAATTCCAGTATGATCAACTTTCCTCCCGGGCGAACAACACGTAGCATTTCAGACAGCCCCTTTTCCAGGTTTTCATAGTTACGCACTCCGAAACCAACTGTTAACGCATCAAAATAGTTGTCTTCAAATGGCAGGTTCTCAGAATCTCCCAAGACCATCGAGATAACTTTATCGAGGCTGCGTTTCTTCATTTTTTCACGGCCAACTTCCAGCATTCCCTCGGAAATATCCATTCCAACAATTTCAACCGGATTCAATTTCATCAGTTGGATGGCGAAATCACCTGTTCCCGTAGCCAAATCCAAAATGCGCTTCGGCTGGATTTCTTTGAGCATGTTGACAGCTTTTCTTCTCCAAATCTTATCGATTCCAACGGATAAAAAGTGATTTAGAAAGTCGTAGCGTTTCGAGATTTTATTGAACATCTCAGCAACTTCTTCTTTCTTTGACTTATCGTCTTTACCGTATGGTTTTACAACTTTTCTTTCCACTTTTCTAATTGATAATGGAAAATTGACAATTGACAAGTATATTAAATCTGCTGAAGCAGATGTATTGAAAGCAATGCTTAATAAACTGAACTAACGCTTGTTTTCCTTTACATCAGGCAATTGTTATTGCCTTGGTTCAGTCTTCACAAACTACGTTTGCTCTTATCAAAAGCTTTGCTTTTTCTTCTTTTCAATTCTCAATTCTCAATTTTACACTAATTATATTGTTTTCCTTCGCACTCTTGTATCAACTGGTCGGGATCGATACTCACCACCCCGCTTTTTTCACAGACCAGGCCACCGGCAAGATTTGATAATTCAGCAATGCTTTCGATTGAAAGTTCGGCTGTGAGGCACAATGTTGCCACAGAAATAACCGTATCCCCTGCTCCGCTTACATCTGCAATATTTCTAAAATGTGCCGGAGTATGGAAATCCGCCAAGTCTTTCTTGATAAAAACGCCATGTTCCGAAAGCGTTACGAACGTAATTTCATTCTCCAGTGCTTTTTCCAGTTCAGCAACCGCCTGATCGAACAGATCCCGTTGCTGGAACGAGCAGTCAATACCTATTCCTTCTTTTAATTCTTTCAAATTCGGTTTGAAAAGGGTTACTCCTTTGTATGCCAGGAAGTTTTCTTTTTTAGGATCAACAGTTGTCGGAATCTGCTTCTCAGCTGCCCATTTCACCACTTCGCTGATTACTTTCGGTGTAAGTACCCCTTTGTTGTAATCTTCAAAAATGATTGCATCGATAGTTTCCTTATCTAAAACAGATCGGATCTTTTCAAGGAAATGATCCTCTTCCACTCGTGATAAAGAGTGGGTATCTTCAGCATCAATGCGCAGTAAATGCTGGTTGTTACCAATTACCCGTGTTTTAACGGTAGTTACACGTTCAGGGCTTTTCAATATTCCATCTGCCGACATATTTAATCCGGTAAGCAGACTTGTCAGATCATTTCCTTTTTGATCACTTCCGACCACCGAGCAGATAATCGGAGATGCACCCAACGACTGAAGATTTAAAGCCACATTTGCAGCTCCGCCCAAACGTTGCTCTTCTTTCCCCAAACTGATGATCGGAACGGGCGCCTCAGGGCTTATACGGTGGACTTTCCCCAACATGTAAGCGTCAATCATTACGTCTCCAATCACTAAAATGCGTTTGGTTTTGAATGCTGCAAGTATTTCGTGTATTGTCATTTAGTTCAATTCTGCTAATGCGTCCGCAACGCGTTTCATGGCTTCAATCAATATTTCTTCAGAAGCGGCATAGGAAATACGCATACAGTTGGCATCTCCGAAGGCTTCGCCGGAAACCAGTGCAACGCCTTTATCCAGTAAATACATGCACAAATCCTCAGCACTGGTAATGATTGTTTCACCATGTTTTTTTCCAAAGAAACTGGAAATATCCGGGAACACATAAAATGCTCCACCCGGTTTATTGGTTTTCACCCCCGGCATTTTATCCAGTGCATCCAAAACCAATTTGCGTCTGTTCTCAAATGCTTTGACCATGTCTTTCAAAATGGCCGGATCTGCATTCACCGCAGCAATGGTTGCGCGTTGTGCAATGGAACAGGTTCCGGAAGTAAATTGTCCCTGGATTTTATTGCAGGCATCAGCTATTTCTTTTGGAGCACCGATGTAGCCAACTCTCCACCCGGTCATAGCCCAGGCTTTGGAAACACCATTCACGGTTACAACCTGCTCTCTTACATCATCAAATTGTGCCATGGAATGATTGTGTCCCACGAAATTAATATGTTCGTAGATCTCATCTGACATGACCATGATCTGCGGATTCTCTTTTACCACATCAGCCAATGCTCTTAGTTCTTCTTTAGTATAAACTGTTCCGGTCGGATTGCACGGAGACGAGAACATCATCATTTTTGTCTTCGGTGAGAGCGCTTTACGGAATTGTTCCGGTGTGAATTTAAAATCACTTTCAATCGTTGTGGAAACCACAACCGGAATACCACCTGCTACTTTCACAATTTCTGCATAAGAAACCCAATACGGTGCCGGGATGATAACCTCATCACCGGGATTGATTGCTGCCATTACCAGGTTCGCAATAGATTGTTTTGCTCCGGTAGAAACAACAATGTTTTCACGCTTGTATGGAATCCCGTTATCGCGGTTAAATTTATTCGCAATCGCATCTCTCAAATCATCGTAACCGGGAACAGGCGTGTAAGTTGTAAAATTCTGATCCATAGCCTCCTGGGCAGCTTTTTTGATGAAATCCGGAGTATGAAAATCGGGTTCCCCCAAACTTAATGAAATGATGTCTTTTCCCTGTGCACGTAATTCTCTGCTTTTTCGAGACATAGCCAGGGTAGCCGACTCTTCCATTTCCAATACGCGATTTGATAATTGAATCATAAAATTGCTTCGTTAATTGAAACCCAAATTTAGGGATTATTCAGAAGAACGGTGCAATAATTAGGTAATAAACGATTGGTAATTTTTCTGAATTAGATTCTATCAGACATTGACTTCCCGGACTCAGTCTTTTTTCTCATGCAGAACGCTTACGCCCTAGCTTCACGTTGGCGCATCTCGCTGACTGCGCAGATTTATATAGTTGCCAGTAAAGCTTCCGCTGATTAGTCAGTGAAGGATTTCTTAATACCTTACTCACTTTTACGTTAATTTACATTGGTTAAAATGAATGGACAGAAGCTTGCCCTACTTTTATGAAAACACGAAAAATCATGAAAGCAATTTTAATCATCGGATGCTCCTTGGCACTTTGCCTTTTCAGTGCTCAGAGTTTAGAGCTTAAAGAGCAGTACACTTCAACCATTCCGGTCAACAATTGGGATGACACCTTACTTTACGGTCCGCAGCTACCTTGTTACTACAGCAGAGCAGTGAGCGAATATATCAGGCGCGCATTTCAGGACAGCAAAGGCAATTTGTGGTTTGGGACCAATACCGATGGCTTGGCAAAATACGATGGTAAGGCACTTAGCTACCTCACTGTAAAAGAAGGTTTAAGCGGTTCGCAGGTTACAGGAATTATGGAAGACAAAAACGGAAACCTGTGGTTCTCAACCAGTGATGGAATTACCAGGTACAGCCCATCCGAAAACAATCCGCGGATACGTGTATTTCGGGTAGAAGACGGCTTAAGCCACCCGAGCACCTGGAGTGTTTTCCAGGACAGCAAAGGAACTATCTGGGCAGGAACTTTCAGTGGATTGTGTCGTTTCAACGGAACAAGGTTTGAAGATTATCCGCTTCCGGATGCTGAAAAAAGCTGGATCCGGGCAATTACCGAAGACAAAAATGGAAATTTATGGATCGCCACTTCAGACAAGGGAGCTTTTAAAATCTCAGCTGAAAAAACGGAGCAGTTTTCAAAAAAAGAAGGATTGTGCTCCAATGATCTGACCTGTATACTTGAAGATAAAAAAGGAACCATTTGGTTTAGCTCCATGGATGGCGGAGTGAGTAAATATAACGGAACGGTTTTCACTCATTTTACAGCTAAAAAAGAACTAGGAAATAATGAAGTCTGGACGATTTATGAGGATAAAAGCGGGAATATCTGGTTCCCATCCGAAGGATATGGAGTTTATAGATACAAGGACGGATTTCTGGCACATTTCGATGAAAAAGAAGGTTTTGCGGTGAAAGCCATTCAAACCATCTATGAAGACAGATCCGGAAGATTGTGGTTTGGCGGAGGAGATAGCGGAAATGGCAAGTCACTGCTTTTATACTTCGGAGGGGCATTCACACCTGTCACGAAAGAAGGACCGTGGGAAGAGGGGTGCTGATGAATTATCGATGATCTATAGCGGAAATTATCAAATGGGACGCGAAGTATCGCGTCCCTGCACTTATTCTTTTACTTTTACATAAATATGTTTGGTGTTTTTATTGGTCGTTTCACGGATATCAATATCAAATTCATCGGTGCTTTTGATGAGCGGTAGTAATTTTTGGAACCCATAATTCCGTGGATCGAAATCGCGCTTCTTTTTTATCAGAAAGTTACCCAATTCCCCCAGGAATGTCCATCCGGTATCATCTGCCAGGTCACCGACACTTTCCTTCAGAAGTGTCACTAATTTCTGATCAACCCTATTCATCGGACCAACTTCCTTCTTACCGTCCTTTTGCTTGGTTTCGGACTTTGAAGGAAGCGTTTTTTGCTTCAGGATCTCGATGTAAACAAATTTATCGCAGGCTGTAATAAACGGAAGCGGTGTTTTCTTCTCCCCTATCCCCATGACTTTCTTGCCTGATTCACGTAAACGTGTTGCCAATCGTGTAAAATCACTGTCTGAAGAAACAATGCAGAAAGCATCCACCTGGTTTCCATACAAGATATCCATCGCATCAATGATCAGTGCACTGTCGCTGGAATTTTTGCCGCTGGTATAGCTGTATTGCTGAATCGGAGTAATGGCATTTTCAAGCAAAACTCCTTTCCACCCGTTTGCATTGGGTTTTGTCCAGTCGGCATATATCCGTTTGATGGTTGGCGTTCCATTTTTTGCTACCTCTTCCAGCATTTCTTTAATACTTGAATAAGGTACATTATCGGCATCTATTAAAACTGCCATTCTCTGTTCACTCATATTCTTCAATTAACTTACCCGGACTATTCCATTCAACTTGGAGAGATCTCGAATATCTGACAAGATAGGAAAAAGAATCAGCAATTATAGCTTTAGCGAACTCGATCTATTACCTCATACAACTCCTTCCCCCACTCGCCTATACTGGTGTGGTTGTATTCTTCATCCCATAAAAGCTCGCTGAATTCCTGCCTCAATTGTCGGATTGCCTGCAGATCGGTGATGCGGACACGGGTTTCGTGGTTGAACAGACACCCCGACCTGGTAAAATTGACAGAGCCCAGGTAAGCTATACAGTCATCGATGATATAGAGCTTGCTGTGCAGGTTAAAGGTCTTCGATACATTGTTTTTATTTCCGGAGAAACGGGAACGAAATATTTTGACCGGAAAAAGTGAGCTGTAGGAATAGTGCCAAAAACGGATTCCCTGCGCATATTTACGTGTAAACTGTCCTAAAAGCATGATTCCTGTCAATAAACCGAATTCGATGAAGTCGGAAATTTCGGCAGACGGTGAGAATACGTTCTCCAGCCTGGTAATTGCCATAAGTCCGAATGATATCATCATACCAATTCCTATCCAATGAAGAAACTGTTTCCGGTTCCGAAGTTTTTCGTCCACGTGCTGGTGTTGTTTGATGATCCGGTAACAGTTCTTTTGTTCGTGTGAATAATCTTCCACGTTATCAGAAGTTACCAACTCGATATGTACACCGCTTGAGAAACGGTCCAGGAGCATTTCTACCAAGCCGGCAGATAAATAAGGCGACATGACTCTAACGGATTTTCTCGCTTTCCGGATATCATCCAGGATCATTTTCCCGGATTGCTTCCCGATATAGATATCTCCCAATACATTATTGATTGTTTTGCTCATGGTCAATGGTTTGTTACACCTTGTATAAGTCTAAAAAAGAACTTTGGTACAGCATTCAAACGAAAACTTTAACAAACATTTTTTGTAATCAATAGCTGCATTCCTTAACTTACCACACATTCACTGTAATCTTTAAGTTATGTATCGATCTGCTAAATATCGAAACACACTTAACTTAATCCCATTATTACTAGTAGGCATCCTAATTCTTTGCGTAAATTATCAAATCATCCTTTGGGGGATCAGGCATGATTACCTGAGCGTGATTTATTTTATCTGGGTGTTGATCGGTTTTCTGATCTTCATCTTTTACCTGGAACTAATCTATTATATGTACTCAGTCATGGAGATTACACCCCGGGAAATCATCTTTACCAAACCCTTGCGGCGATTCGGATTGTTCCGTAAACGGCAAAACAGGTGGGTTATTTCTCATTCCGAATGGACGGAACTTCACACATTCAGCGTAAAGTCATACGCAACACTTTATTTCCGTAAGGAACGTGATTCGGTATTCTTTGCCACACTTGAAGGAGGAAGTACTTTTGCACGGAAAATCAAAAAACATTTCCGGGAGAAGTTGATTTATTATTCACCCAACAAATTTCCTCAGAAAATCCGCAATAAAATGTTGGACGAAACTGCGGAACGGGTAATGCGTTATTAAACAGAAAATCCCGTGCAGATCAGCCGGGATTTGGTTTCAATGATGAATGACAAATCTTTTCACAATCGGTTCTCGTTCTTTTTGGAGTAATTCCAGGAAATATTCTCCGTTCGGAAGTTCTTCTGCATGAATATCTGCTTGGTCCAGTGCCATCAAACCGGATAACTCTTCAGTTCGGATGATTCTTCCTGTTAAATCAGTAATTCTGAGTACGACTTCAAAAAGCGGACCTCCGTTCAGGTAAACTGTAAAATTCCCTGCAGACGGATTGGGAGCTATTACTAGCTTTTCAGAAAATTCTTCGGATAATCCCAATGTGCAGCCAGATTGGGTATTGTAAAGATAATGTGCCGGAATATTGGGCGGAGTTGTTAATGTTCCCCCCTGCAAAGACAAATTTCCAGGTGTATAATTACAATTCGGTCCAAAACTATTGGGGCATATAATTTGTCCTGAAAAAGCTGAATTAGTATTCCACAATAAAATTCTTCCTGAGGGGGCTAAAAAAAGCTGCGGAGCAGTCGACTGTGAAAATACAGCCACCTGATAAGGATTATTTTGCCAGTTGGATAAATCCAGATTGTACTGCATCAGTGCATTATTTTCCAAACAGAATATTTTTCTTCCATCCGACGAAAACACACCACTGTTCGTTGAAAATGTGTGAACAAGCAGTAAATTTCCACTTTGAGCGTCCAACTCGTATAGATGGGATTTTATCATCATGTGAGTAAGATCCGGAGCCACCGTAATTCTTCCGCCTTCTTTAAAGAGAGTTTGAAAAGAATCAAACCCATTGACCCCGAAATGGATTTTGTATAAAGAATCTCCATAATAAGAATAGATCCAGTATCCCGATGTTCCGGATTTTTGCTCCCCATCTGTTTCCAATACTACACTCAATGGTTCCCAATTCGTAGATCCACTTCCATAAAAGAGATTGGGCACCACGATATTACTTTGCGAGACAACCGCCCCATTACCATTATTAGCCAGCATGTCGATAATTCCATAAGAAAGTCCGGTACTGCCAGATTGACTGCCCATTGTTGCAGCTTCTAAACAATCTTTTGTAAGCAAGTAATATTTTTTACTAGTTGCTGAAATTCCCGCAGGATCTGGCAATATAACAGCCCCTTGATTTGTACTGAAACATCCAAGTTGTTCCAGATTTTCTCCGTTCTGGAGAAACTGCCCGTCTGCTCCCCATGCCCCTGCAATAGCATTCGATGTCGGAGAAGTGCCGCCATTGGAATAAAACAACAAATTTCCCGCCGAGTCACAAATGGAAGCTCCTGACTCCCTGGAACTGACTGCATTGAATGAGAGTACCTGAAAAGGTGAAACCCGAAAATCCAAAATAGTTGTACCCCAATAGATAGTGCTCGCTTCATTTTGAGCATTTACCAGAATCGAACAAAAAAGACTCCCAATAAACAAGCTGATTTTCATGGCAGTAATTGATTTGAGCCAAATTAAAGCAAATACTTCAGAAATCAAAACCCGGTAAGCGGAACAGATCAAACTTTCATTATCTTTGGGCCACGAAAAATAAGAACTCACTTCATGAAAAAAGTAGCAGTAATTGGTGCAGGAACAATGGGGAATGGAATTGCCCACACATTTGCACAATTTGGATATAAAGTATCATTGATCGACGTAGCACAGGCTTCATTAGACAAAGGATTGGCAACCATCACAAAAAACCTGGACCGTCAGGTTGCAAAGGAAGCTATTACGGAAGCTGATAAATCCGCAACTTTGGCAAACATCACCACTTTCACTTCTATGGAAGAAGGTGTAAAAGACGTGGAACTGGTAGTTGAAGCAGCAACAGAAAACGTTGATCTGAAATTGAATATTTTCAAACAGCTGGATGCTTTAACTCCTGAAAATGTAATTCTTGCATCGAATACTTCTTCTATTTCCATTACAAAAATTGCTTCTGTGACGAACCGTCCGGAAAAAGTAATCGGGATGCACTTCATGAACCCGGTTCCTGTAATGAAACTGGTTGAGATCATTCGTGGTTATTCAACGACTGATGAGGTTACTAACCTGATCATGGAAACTTCCAAAAAGTTGAACAAGGTTCCTGTCGAGGTAAATGACTATCCTGGATTCGTAGCAAACCGTATTTTGATGCCGATGATCAACGAAGCAATTTATACGTTGTATGAAGGAGTTGCCGGAGTAGAAGAGATCGATACGGTTATGAAATTGGGAATGGCTCATCCAATGGGACCTTTGCAATTGGCTGATTTTATCGGTTTGGACGTTTGTTTGGCAATTTTGGAAGTGCTTCACGGTGGTTTCGGAAATCCGAAATACGCTCCATGTCCGTTGTTGGTAAACATGGTAACAGCAGGTAAAAAAGGTGTAAAAACGGGTGAAGGATTCTACTCGTGGAACCACGGAACAAAAGACCTGATCGTTGCTCCTAACTTCGCTAAAAAGTAATTTTTACAACATAGATTGGAAAGCGGAACTCTCTGATGATTTCCGCTTTTTTTATAACATTATTTAAATTCACCTTTTAACCCCTTATGAAACTCAAACTGCTTTTTCTTTTGGGCTCCTTCCAGCTTTCCACAACTGTTTTTGCTGGAATCCCCGAACCCCGTAAACGCCAGTTGGATAGTATTGTATCGGTTATGGATCTTTCCATGCGGAAAGACCTGGAAGCAGCACATCGTTACCTGGATGCAAACGGGCAAAACGACGAAGAAAAAGTATGGATGTATTACGGCTATCTTGGAACTTGTTTCAAGTACGACAAAAAGCGCATGGGAGACATGAAAGCTCCTTTCTACAATCCGGAGCTGACAGCAAAAAAATCGAAAGGCGTGTGCAGGGACTTTGCCCGTGTTTTTGAATATCTGTGTACTCAAAGTAATATTCCTTGTTTTTCGATCAGCGGTAAAACCAAAATGCCGGTATTCGAATTTATCAGTCGAAAATTTCACCGCGTAAGTACGAAAACTAACCACCAATGGAACATCGTACGCGTTAATGGAAATTGGATGCTGATGGATCCTACCTGGACAGAAATTGAGTCCAAAACAAAGATTGTCATTCCGGACCCCAAAAATAAAACTTCCAAAACGGTCAATCTTATATCCGTTAGCCGGGAATATTACAATCCTACTCCGGAATTTATGGCCGAAACACACGTTCCAATTCATCCGGCTTTCAGTCTTTATTCCAATGTCCCAACTTATAAGTCGATCCGGAAATCACCAAAAAGACACCTGATCTACCGGGATAATTACAATTATACGTTAGTCCTGGATTCAATCTGGAAGCAGAAAAACACCGTATTTTCCCGCGCTTTCATAGATGAGAGTTTCCGTTATTCTCATGTTCCTGCGTTACATACCTTGTTTCACTACGAATTGGATATTGCATTGGTCAAGCCTGCCAGCAACCAGGTAATCACCCCGGATTTTTACGATGAACGGATTACTCGCATCGAAAAACTGTTGAAACACATCCAGGATGTCTTTGGAGTAGATTACTCGGAAAGAAGCAAAGAGGCGCTTGAAACGCTCAAGAAAAGAAAGAAAATACTGGAAAAACAGCTCAAGGAGAAACCAAAAAGGAAGTAATCCGGATCTAAACCTGGCTTGCCATCCTTTAAGTTCATCTATATATATCGATATTCCGATTTATCAATATTGAAATATCGCCATGTTGCTACTTTGGCAGTTTTCAACTTAAAAAGTAGTCGTTTAATTATTTTAAAAGTTTTCTCCTAACTTAGCGAAACAAAGAAAGCACGTGAAATCATTCTTCGCACTTCCCATTTTTAAGGACATCCGTTTCTGGATAATTCTTTTATTCCTGGTTCGCATGTATGGAATTACCAATCCTCCACTGGAAGTTGCCCATAATTGGCGGCAGACAACCGGTACCATGGTTACACGAAATTTTTACGAAGGATCTGCGAATATTCTATATCCACGCATTGATTTTGCCGGAGACAAAACCGGGATTACCGGAATGGAATTTCCACTTCTGAATTACATCGATTACCTCGTTTCGGAACTTTTTGGTTATCAGCATTGGTACGGAAGATTGATCAATCTCATCGTAAGCAGTTTGGGTATTTGGTTCTTTTTCCGACTACTAAAGCGCTATTTCACTTCAGAAACGGCTTTCAATGCTTCTATGATTCTTTTAGCCTCCATCTGGTTTGCCTACAGTCGGAAAATCATGCCGGATACCTTTGCTACTTCGCTGGTCATTATAGGATTTTATTATGCGGCCTGCTATTTTGAAGAAAAAAGACAGAGATGGCTTCACTTATTCCTTTTCGCATGCTTTACCTTAATGGGTGTGCTGGCAAAATTACCTGCAGGTTTTTTACTCATTTTGTATGCGTTTTTCATCCTGAACAGACAGCTGTCTATCCATCTGAAGATCGTTTTTTTTATCGTCAGCGGAATAATTTTAGCCCCCATAGCCTGGTGGTATTTCAGCTGGGTTCCTTATTTGGTAGAAAAGTATGAATTCTGGCATTTCTTTATGGGAAAACCCATCAACGTCGGAGCAAGAGAATTGATGGAACACATGGGGGACGGGTTAAAGCATTTCTACGATGCTGCATTAAAATTCACAGGATTCGGGTTATTTCTGACCGGACTTTTCTTTGCCATCAGGAAACAAAACAAACTACTTTTAAGGATTTTAGGACTTGGTTTCGCCGCTTTCCTGGTCATTGCATTGAAAGCCGGATTCACCTTCACGCACCACTCCTACTACATCATTCCTTTCGTTCCTATTATGGCACTAACAGGCGGGTATGGAGTCGCAGGATTTAAAAAGAAATCGGTCCAAATCATCCTACTGGCAGCGATTGTCCTTGAAGGAACTCTGAACCAAGTTCACGATTTCCGATTGAAAGAACATGAACTGGCTTTTGTAAAACTCGAATCCTACATGGACAGCTTTTCAAAACGCACCGATCTGGTGGCTGTTAATACGGGAGATAATCCGACTGCCATTTATTTCGCCCACCGAAAAGGCTGGGTTGCGAGTAATGACGAACTGTTAAATCCGAATTTCCGAAAAGACATTCAACAAAAAGGATGCAAGTATATTGTAATTTTAAAACGCTATCTGGGAGGTGAGCTCTATTTGCCACTTACAGTCGTTATGAATACAGAAGACTGGACGGTTTACAAGCTTTGATTTTGTCTGAAAATCTCTATTTTTGCACCACTTTTTCAATGAACCAATGAAGAAAACCATCCCCTTTTTCGTACTTATTTTAATGCATTCCATAGCATTCGGACAAATTGTAAGCCCCAAAACGAAATCAAAACCTGTCCGAACAAAACCTGTGAGAGTTTCAACAAGTGATACGAACCGGATCTACATTGTCAGACATGCACCACAAAACATGCGCACAGTTCAATTCGGAATGGAATTGGGAACCGTTTTCATTGCAGATTCTGCCCACCGTTCTTACCTTCCAAAAAAACAGGTGATCCATTACGGGATCAATCTTCGGATAGGCGATATTTACAAAAACCGTGTGTACGGAATTTTGGGAGTTGAATGCTATGCGCAAAAAAGTAAACCGGTCATAGGATCAGGTAACAGCGTGGGCGCAACCTATAAAAAGAACGTATTTAACCTAATGGGATATATGGGCTGCCAGGTTCCGTTCCACCTTTCCGAATTGACATCCATCAACTTGTCGAGTGCTCTCATGTATGGTTTTTCCAGAACCCCCAACCCGAAAGACGAGGTCAATTATTTCGGTGTCCGGCTTAGTGCAAATATAGAGCGCAGATTCGGGACTTTACCAATAATAGGAGTATTCGGAATTGACTACGATAACAATTTCATTGTGCGGGATGACCGTTCACCTGCATCCAGAAACCCAAACCTCCTAAAAATCTACTTTGGGATACGTATTTGATACTTTCTGTCTCTAAGTCGAATGCTATAAGCTTTTTACATGTAATTTAGCTGTCGAATGGCAAAAAGAAAACAAGCCCGCAAAAAAGCGGCACCCAAACGCAGATCATCTTCCAAAAAGAACCGCAAAAGCAGATTCATTTTCTGGATTGCAATTCCTGCCGGTGTATTGGCTTTCTTCTTCTTCTGGTACAAAACAGAAGGAATGGTGCAGACTTCGACCCATTTTCACGAGATCATTCCTCCGGGATACCAATCCGTTGGACTGGACGTTTCACATCACCAGGGAGAGATTGACTGGGATTTACTCCTCAACGAAAAGGGATTTGACACCATTATCGACTTTGTTTACTGCAAAGTAACCGAAGGATCCGATCACCTCGACACCCAATGGGAGAGAAATCGCGAATACTTAAACAAACACGGAATATCAAACGGTGCCTATCATTATTTCAATCCGAAATCAGCTCCGAGACCTCAGGCTGCGCATTTTCTTTCGGTATACAAAATCCGAAGTATTGACCTGCCGCCGGTGATAGATGTGGAAGACGAAGGTTTTTCAGACGAAGATCTGAGAGCAAAAGTATTGATCTGGTGCGAAGAAGTCAAAAAAGCAACCGGTATCAAACCGATCATCTATACTTCATTGAGCTTCTATGAAACCAAATTCCGCGGAAAAATGGAAGGTTATAACTTCTGGATTGCTGCTTACAGCCGTGAACCTCAATACATGACTGATCGGGAAGTTTTACACTGGCAGTTCTCGGAATCGGGAAGATTACCCGGAATAAAAGGAATGGTAGATTTGAATGTGAGCAAACAAGACCTTTTTTAATTCAAAATGATGAATTCAAAATTCAAAAAGTCCAGGCGAATCATACTTTGAATTTTGCATTTTGAATTTTCAATTGTTCCAATACTGTCCTTCTCCCCCTTTCATCTGGTGGTAAGAGCGTGTCAGGTAAGCCAATAGAATGCGCATCGCATCAAAAGCTTCCTCTGTTTCCTGGCTGATCTCTTTCTTCTGCAGTTTCAGCAGCAGTTTCATATAAAGTGCGTGAAAACACACTTCCAAATGATTCATTCCCTTTAAATTAGAATGCTCTATGAAATCCTCGATATAGGGAAGTGCCGTGGAGTAAAGCGTCCGGTATTTTTCATCGTTTACCACCGTCAGCAATGAATTATGCAGGTAGGATAATTCAACCAAAACATCCTGTAATTCCAAACGGTGACCGGATTCGGTGATCCGTTCGGATTTCATATCCCTAATCAATCCTGAATACCATGCTCTGTAACGCTCCAGGTATGAGCGGTCCGGAAGATTCGGCTCCACTACTTCTTTAAGGATACGGTCGAGATCAAACTGATATGCACGGATCAGATCTTCAATCTGGTACATGTACAAGATATACTCTGCAATATTCTCGTTGAGCTTTTGTTGCGCTATCAGCATAATTTACTTGCCAAGATCTTTATCCATCATTTCCTGCTCGTGATTCAGGAAGTCAATGAATGATTGAGTGACATTCATTTTATCATTAATGAAGTTGATCTGTCCACCCTGACCATGGATCAACAACACATCAATTCCATATTTCTCGCAGTATTTTTTACCTGCAACCTCTATCTTTTTAGAAAGTACAGTTAAAGCTTCATTGGTTTCCTTTTCCAATGCAGCTCCTCTTGTCTGCTGCTGGTTCATTAACTGCTCGCGCATACGCATAATCTCATTCTCCAGGTTTTGCATATCAGCGCCGGTCATGGTACCTTCACGCATGTATTTTTCGTAATTCTGCGCTTTTTGCTCCAAAGCACGCTGCTTAGCCATCATTTCATTTTGGAAAGCTTCACCTTTCTTCGTGATACGAGCATCTTCGTTTTTATAATAGGTGAACCCATTTTTCAAACTATCTGAATAGTAAAACGCAATCTTTAATCCTTTCGAATTTACTACAGGAACTTCCGGTGCCTTTTCTTCCTTTGTTTTCGGCTCTTCTTTTTTATCTGAACAAGCAAAAGTTGTTAGTCCAAGAATTAATCCTGCTGTAATGATATGTCCTAATTTCATCCTTCTTTGTTTTTAAATACTTCTTCCCAATCGGTTCTCATTGAAAGGAAGCGATCTAGTGAGTTACGTAATAATTGATCTGTTATCATACGTTTCAGCTCTTCCACCCCGTTTACATCCGTTTCTGCGATCTTGAATGTTTGTTCGAATTGTCCTAATTCAATTTTCACAAGATACTTCGCATTGTACAAGAAAATCTGGATCTTGTAACGCGGATGTGGAATGTCAGCTATTACACGCATAATCCAACAAAAATAATTGATAATTGAAAATTAACAATTGAAAAGTAAGATAATCTTCACACTCTTCATTTTTTTTTCAAAAAATAACGGCTTAAGAGGTTCAAAATTGTTTAAAGTCAAATTTGAACCGTTTGATTTTTTAATCCCAATAAAACAGAAGAAAATACTTAAGCAACTACCAGATCATTGTCCGTGTATTCGCGGAAATCAAACGGAACGTGAACCATGAAAGCATAATCCTGGCCAACTTCATACATATCTTCATCCGATTGTCTGTAGTACCATTCAACCTTTGCTTTTTTACCGGAATCAACCAATTCGTTCAATTTGTAAAGCAAGAACAAAATACGTTTAGAGGAAGTAATATTGAAATACTCCAAATCGATTCTTACCAGCGTCTCGTTATTCGGATTCGCCATGTAATTATCAAACCATGATAAAACTGCACCCCAAAAAGCTTCGGGATCATCCGGAATTGAACGACCTCTGATTTCCATGATTCCTGTCTCAGGATTCAAATTCACTAAGGGGGTTTGAGCAGTTGCCTGAATTAATAATGTATCCATTTCTCACTTTCGCTTCTGCAAGTTGTGAATTATTTTTCAAACCACAAGGTACTTTTCTACGAAAGATTTAATATTTTCGACTAAACACCTCTGTATCAACCTCCAGAAAGGTTAACAAATCCTTAATATTCGTACGTTTGATGGTAGTGCACCAAATCCGCAATAGGACTTGCAAGGCACTTATGGACACAAATACCCTGGGTTTCAAACATGTGAACAAAAACTGCCTTCTGCTCAAAACCATAAGTTCCTATAAATGAAATTTGCTTCAATTCCGGAATCTGTAAACAATATTCTTTAAAAAATAGTGCGGCGTTTTGTTCATGCAGGAACCGAAAATCAAGATCAGCAGTTTTTCCACCCAACCCTGAAATCCACTGCTGGGCATCTGATGCAGCCAATTTTGAGAGAATAAATTCCCGTGACTGGAATAATTCGATCCATTCGGCTTTCCATTCTTCGGTCTTCAACAAGTGACGTATCAGCAATTTCCCAAAATAGAAGCCGCTTCCTTCATCTCCGATCAGTGAACCGTATCCTCCTATTCTTCTGGTAATATTGGTTCCGTCGTATTGTACCAAAACAGAACCGGTTCCCAGGATGGCAACCCATCCGGCTTCATTGCCGCACAAAGCCCTGCATGCAGCCAAAGTGTCGGGGTAAATACTTACTTCTGAAAACCCCAGCTGTTCCAGACGACCTCGCATAAGTGCCTGCACCACTTCACCCGAACAACCGGCACCATAAAAATGAAGCGGTACCTTCATCCCTTCAAATTGAGATTTCAGTCCCGACCAGGAAAAACCGTCTGAAAGTGCATACTTGGGATGTAAACTATCCGTTTGGATAAATACTACTTCGTCTGTTGTAAGCACGATTCCCCAGTTTGTAGACGAACCTCCCGAATCAGCAATGATGTATTTGGCATTCATATACCAAAAATACCTTTTTTAGGGTATTGTTGTCGGACTACCTTCAAACTAACTTTGCGGTCGAATAAAAAACACGTTTAATCTTATGAAGAATTTTGTTTACCTCTTTGCTTTCAGCACACTATTTACAACAATGATCTCTTGTAAAAAGAAAGGATGTACTGATCCAAATGCGGCTAATTATAATTCAAAAGCTAAAAAAGATGATGGAAGCTGTACATACGATCCAGCTTCGACTTATACCGTTCCAACAACCTATACTTTCACCAATTCTAACGGGGAATCAACTGTTGATTATTCAGGGCAAACAGACCGTATCAATCAATTGATCGAAATGATCCAGTATGCAGACCTTGGAACTACACAAGTTATTTCAGCGCAAGCTTTAAAGGATATGTTTGCGAATACGAACGGAAACGGGAACGGAAATTTCTCATTTACTTCTACCAAAAAACTTCAGGATAAATGTTTCAGCCTGGATACTGCAATGATCATTTCTTACTTCAATACTATTGCAAATGCAAGTAACTCCTATATGACCACTGCAACAAACGGGCAGGCAGGAACACTTACCTCCGGAAGCTCCACTTATTTATTTGATGCAAATGGTTTTGAAGGATCAGAAATGATTGAGAAATCCGTAATGGGTGCTGTATTTATGTACCAGGCCTTAAATGTGTATTTAGGTTCAACCAACATGAATGCTGACAATACCACTTTGGTTTCAGGAAAAACATATACAAACATGGAGCATTACTGGGACGAAGCGTTCGGTTACTTTGCAGTTCCGACAAATTTCCCTACTGCACCTGCTTTTGCTTTCTGGGGCAAATATTGCAACTCCCAAAATGCAAACCTGGGTTCTAACGAAGCAATGATGGGGAATTTCCTGAAAGGCCGTGCAGCAATCTCTAATAAAGTAATTACAGACCGTGATGCAGCAATTGTTGTAATCAAAGAAATGTGGGAAAAAATCGCAGCTTATCAGGCCATGAAATACTTAGACCAGGCGGCAGCAAATTATGGAACCGACCAGGCTAAATACTTACACGTTCTTTCTGAAGCTTACGGATTTATTTACTCCCTGCGCTTTGCTCCTATTGAAACACGCAAAATGAGCATCTCCGAAATTGACAGCTTATTGGCACAATTCAACGGAAACCTTTGGACATTAACTTTGAATGACATCAACAGCATCAAAGTTGCTATTGATCAAAAATATTAAAATTCATACCCATGAAATTAGTAAAGTGGACATTTTTACTATCTGCTGTAACACTGCTTCTGATTACAGCCTGTAAAAAGAAAAAGGATGAGGATACCGAGTTTGACAAAGGTCCCATTATGGTCAACATGGCGGATAATTACATTATTCCCGGTTATTCGGACTTAAAAACAAGAATTACTTCACTTGAAACTTCCTGGAATGATTTTTTAGCGGATAAGACCCCGGCAAAATTAGATATTGCAAAACAAGCATGGATCGATGCAAATATTTCTTTCCAACGTGTGAAAGGATTCGACTTTGGACCCGCAATGACTGCAAACCTTGTTTTTGCTTTTGGAACTTTCCCATGTGATACTGCTCAAATCAATGGCAACATCCAGAATGGAAGCTATGATCTGAGCCTTGCACAAAATTTGGACGCCATCGGCTTTGATGCATTGGATTATTTGTTCTACAGCTCTGGCTCTTTAACCAAATTCCAAAATTCGGGTGCCGCATGTATGTATGTCTCGGATATCATTTCTAAAATGAAAAGCGAAATCACTGCCGTTGTTGCCGGATGGTCGAGCTATAGAAGTACTTTTGTAAACGGAACAAGTAACGAGTCTACCAGTCCGTTTGCTTTGCTGGTAAACAACTTCTGTAAGGATTATGAACTGTGTAAGACCACCAAAATAGGTTTCCCTATCGGAAATCATACCTTGGGAATTCCGCAGCCAAATTACCTGGAGGCTCGCCGTTCGGGGATTGGCAGACTCCTGTTGATTGAGAACATCCGTGCTTCACGCTGTATTTATTATGGACTGAGCTTAACAGGAAATAACAACGGACAAGGTTTTGATGATTATTTGAATGCACTGGACAAAGGAACACTTTCCGGCACCATTGCGTCCCGTTTTGATTACATGTACGCTACTCCGCAATCCTGGACTCAAACACTGGAGGAAATTATGTCTTCGTCTCCAAGTACTTTAAATGAATTTTACGCATACCAGCAAACAACAGTTGTTTACATGAAAACGGATATGGCGTCTGCTTTTGGTGTCTTGATTACTTATCAGGATACGGATGGCGATTAGTAAACGTTGGTCAGAGATCCTTTTCAGGGAAGTTTCCATTACTCCCTTGATTGCTTTCCGGATCATCATCGGATCTTTGTTCTTATTCAGTACACTGCGTTTCGTTTCTAACGGCTGGGTCAAGCAATTGTACATCGATCCACCGTTCCATTTTTCCTACCTGGGATTCGATTGGGTGCACCCTTTTCCGGGAAACTGGATGTACCTTCCTTTTATTTTGATGGTACTTGCAAGTCTTGGGATTATTTTCGGGGCATTTTACCGGGTTTCAGCGAGCTTGTTTTTCCTGGCATTCACCTACGTGGAATTGCTGGATAAAAGCTACTATCTCAATCATTATTACTTCGTAAGCCTTGTCGCTTTTATCCTGATATGGCTTCCTGCACACGCCAATTTCAGTATCGATGCAAAACGGAATCCCGCTATTCAGCGGAACACCATTCCCAACTGGCCGATTTTTTTACTGCGCTTTCAATTAGGGATTGTTTATTGCTTCGCCGGAATTGCCAAGATCAATGCTGATTGGCTGCTGGAAGCGCAACCACTTTGTTTGTGGCTCCAGGCATTCAGAGATTTACCATTAGTCGGTGATTTACTGGCAACATCCTGGGTAGCATTCGTATTCTCCTGGTTTTCGTGCTTTTACGATCTAACTATTCCTTTTTTCCTTTCCAGCAATAAAACCCGCAACATCGCTTATTTTTTTGTGATCATCTTTCACATTTTAACCTGGCTTCTTTTCCCAATCGGTGTTTTTCCATGGGTTATGATCTTCAGTACATTGATTTACTTCCCGGCAAGTTTCCACGATCGATGGCTTAATACTCTAAAAAAAGTATTCCGCTGGACCGACAAAATTTCTGCAACCTCCATTTCAACTTCGCGGATTGTCACCGGCTTCATTTCACTTTTCCTGATTGTGCAATTGTTGCTCCCGTTCCGTTACCTGCTTTATCCGGAAAACCTGTTTTGGCACGAAGAAGGTTTCCGCTTTTCCTGGAGAGTGATGCTGATGGAGAAAAAAGGGTATGCAACTTTTTACGTTGAAGACCGCAACACCCGAAAATCCATTGAAATAACCAATGCAGACTATTTGAGTCCGCAGCAGATTGATCAAATGTCCAGACAACCGGATATGATCCTGCAATTTGCCCATTTCCTGGGGAAAAAGTACCGGGACACCACACTTCATTTCGGCAGTAAAAGCGTACATTTGTCGCGCCCAAGAGTTACTGCAGATGTTTACGTCACCCTAAACGGCAGACCTAATCAGCATTTTGTAAGCCGGGAAACAGATTTGATGCAAGAAGAATACAATTTGAAACACCGAAAATGGATTTTACCTCTCAAAAACTAAGCCTTTCTTTTCTGTTTTCTGTTCTTGTTTCCCTTTGCTGGTCTCAAAACTTCGAAGGAACAATTATCGATCAGACCAAAAGCCCGCAATTCGGGGTTTTCGTGCAATGCGGCGAAAAAAAGACGATGACCGACGAACAGGGAAAATTTCAAATACCCTGCGATAAAGGTCCTTTGATTATATACGGAACAGACATCGACACGCTGATTTACTTACTGAATGGAATTGTTGCTCCGAAAACGGTCATTCAAGTACAAACTTCAACAGCAGTTGAAGAAGTGGAGGTCAGAAGCAAACGCCTTCATTATTTCGACATTGGTTTCATTCCCCCCATTAAGGGAGTTCAAATCGCAACAGGAACCAATACATTAATTGAAACGGAACGCCAGGGAGGAGCAAAATCAAGTGCCAATCCAAGGGAATTATTTGCAAAAGTTCCGGGATTGAATATTTGGGAAAGTGATGGTGCCGGAATCCAAATGGGTGTCGGAGGAAGAGGTTTAAGCCCCAACCGTGCTGCCAATTTTAACACGCGTCAAAATGGGTATGATATTTCAGCAGATGCCCTCGGGTATCCGGAAAGTTACTACACTCCCCCTTTGGAGGCGCTTCAGGCCATTGAGATCATCCGTGGTTCGGCAAGTTTACAATACGGAACGCAGTTCGGCGGATTAATGAATTTCATTATTAAAGATCCGGTTCAAAACAGTCCGTTCCAGTTTACCTCGCGCAATACGGTCGGAAACTATGGCTATTTCGGGACATTTAACCGTATTTCAGGTACTACGGGTCGTTTTGAATACCAGGGATATTACCAGTTAAAAACCGGAAACGGCTACCGGCCAAATTCGGACTTCAACCAGCAACAGGGATTTATTCAGCTGGGCTACCGCATCAATGAGAATAACCAAATCCGTTTGGAGTATACACGTATGAGTTACCTGGCAAAACAGCCGGGAGGTTTAACAGACAAGCAGTTCGAAGAAGACCCGAAACAAAGCGTTCGTAACCGGAACTGGTTCAAAGTAGACTGGAACATTCTTGCCCTTCATTACGATTCGAGACTTTCCCCAAAAACACACCTGAACATTCGCGCATTCGGCATGCTGTCCAACCGCTATTCTCTGGGATATCTCGGAAAGATAAGTACGGCTGATCCGGGTGGAAAACGCGATCTGATTGCAGGAGAATTTAAGAATACCGGGGCTGAAGCACGTATTTTACACCGTTATAGAATCACGAAGAAACAAAAGCATGAAAGTGCATTCCTGGTTGGAGCACGTTATTATCGCGGTCAAACAACGAATCTCCAGGGATTGGCAACAAGTGGTGACAGAGGCAGTAAAGAAGATTTCAAATTCGACAATCCTGACAATATTGAAAACTCGGATTTCAGCTTCCCTTCAGAGAATTTTGCGGCATTTACGGATAATATCTGGTTCCTTGGAAACCGCTGGACCATTAACGCCGGTTTACGCTTTGAGTACATCAAAAGTTCCGCAAACGGATATTACAATCAATACGCGATACATCCGCTCACACAAGACACGCTGAATATTTCCAGGATTGAAAGCTCCAACACTATCAGCAGGGCCATTCCTCTGGGTGGCGCCGGAGCATCTTTTAAGACCGGAAAATACTCGAATGCTTATCTGAATTTCTGCCAGAACTACCGTGCAGTCAATTTCTCTGACATTCGTGTTGCCAACCCGAATATCGTGGTTGATTCCTTAATCAAGGATGAATACGGAAGTACCACAGAATTAGGCTGGCGCGGATTTATCGGCAAGTATTTCTATACCGACATGGCAGTCTTCGCATTATTCTACGGCGACAAGATCGGGCTTGCACCACAGCCCAATACAACCAAGAAAATCCGCACCAATATTGGTAACGCCTTGAATACCGGTGTGGAGTGTTTTATCGAATTTGACTTCATAAAAGCATTTGCAGACAGTTCAAAAATCGGTTCATCCGTTTTTGTAAATTTCTCTTACATTCATGCTGCTTACATTTCATCCAGGGAGCAAAGTTATGTTGGAAAACAGGTAGAATACGTAAGTCCGATTATGCTGAAAAGCGGTTTAAAAGTGCGTGCAAAAAACTGGCAGGTGCAAATCCAGGGATCTTACAATTCCGCTCAATTCAGTGATGCCACAAATTCCAAATTGGGAAGCGGAGATGCTGTTATCGGTGAAATACCGGCTTATTTCGTGATGGACCTAAGCGCCCGATATACTTTCAAAAAGTATTTTCAATTAGAGGCTGGTGTCAACAATTTATTGAATGCGTCTTATTACACAAGGAGAGCAACTGCTTATCCCGGACCGGGAATACTCCCTTCGGACGGCATTACATTTTATGGTACATTGCAATTTACTATTGAAGTAAAGCGATGAACCCAGCAGAGAAATACAAAATTCTTGAGCAGATCGATGCCGGCAAGAAACGGAAATTTGCACACATTTTTCTAACCGAAAATAAAATTTCGGGAGTTAAGTCCATTCTTAAAACGGTTCAAAAAACAGAAAACAACCAGGTTGTTCAGGAGCGCTTACGCAAGGAAGCCGAATTTTCCTTTATTGTAGATGGTTTGCCCGAGACACTCGATTTTTTCGAAAGTGACTCTGAGATCTTTCTGTTCAGGTCTTTTCAAGCGGGAATAACACTTGCCGATTACCTGGACCAATTCCGCCCTAAAGAGAAGCCGCTAAAATTATTCGAAGTATTGGAAAAAATGGAACCGATTCTTGAGCATCTTCATCAAAACAAAATCTATCATTTGGATATCAAACCCGGAAATATTATTGTAGACTCTTCGAAAGAAATCCGGGTATCACTCATTGATTTCGGACTTGCTTTAAACAGGAATGAAACTGAAACGCGAAAGACGCTTTTTCCACTGGGGTTTGCCGCCCCGGAGTTACTCATGAACCAACTGGACCTCGTAGATGAACGAACAGATTACTTTTCAATGGGTATTACCTGCTGGACTTGTTTACAGGGAAAAATGCCCTTAATTGATCCGAACCCGAGCATTACAACCAATCTCCAACTCACTTACCCTTTACCGAGCCTGGATTCAAAATACAAGGTATTCAGTGAAGTACTTCAAAAAATGGCAGCTAAACACCAATTCACTGTTCCGCCTAATAAATTAACTACTTCGGAATTAAAGACCGCTCTGCTCAAAGGAATGAACAAGCGTTACGGCTCATACGCGGCTTTTATTGCCGATTTTGAAAACAAACTTAGCGGGAAGAAAAAAACGTGGTGGCCCTTTTGAACAAAGTTCAAAATGTTCAAAGAGTTCAAACGTAAAAAAGTTCAAAGTATTCGACTTTCAACCTTTTGAACAATTTCACTTTTTGAATTTATCAGAAAAATAAGTCTTTTCGATACCCGATCGTGAAACCGAAGTTCAGGGCAGACACCTGTGAACTTGCGTCTCCGGAAAGTTTCGCAGAGCCTGCTGCAACTATCGCATAAGACAACGAAAGATCCGTAAATAAGGTTCCGAATGCAAATTGTTTTTTCACCCCTCCCTGAAGACCAAAGCTCAATAAGAATACACTTCCGCTGTTGGAGCTTTGTAAACGGTACGCATTTACATCAATGGGATCAATAACTTTTGTGGACAATTTATAGAATGAAAAGTCAAAGACAGTTCCTCCGTATAGACCAAACCCGTAATCGAAGTTAGAACCGATAAAGTATCTTCTTGTTCCTCCCTGTATCCCGAATTGTGTTACGCCGTTCTTTACATCAACCATCATAACAGAAGGACTTGTTCCAAGCTCAATTGCCTCTGCAAACGTAGAATCTCTCCTGGAATTTTTCAAACTTGCATAAGCACGGATCAGGATAGAGGCGCTTTCATCCCTTGGGATTTCCACTCCTAAATTCAATGTTTTGAATAACTGACCAGAGCCAAAACCATAATTCAGCCCAGGACCGATCATCAAACCGACTTGCGATTTTGCTGAAAAACTAAGCATCACAAGAAGTATCGGAAGTAGTATTTTTGCTTTCATGACTCTTTATTTTTAGTTTCAGTTCGCTTTCAATTTGAAGTTTTTTCCGTCTACAGACGGCGATCAAATCGAAAGCAATGCTTTCTCTTCTTTATATCTGTAACAACCAGGCTGATGTGCCCCCGGGAGGTAACCGGTACTCATCAGGAATTCATTGACGATTTCTCCCCCAACGAATTTAAAATTCTTTTTAAACAGCTTCACCCATTCTTCCTTCGATTTTCCTGAGTGACTGTCCAACCATTCCTTAAAACTACCAAATTCTTTTTGTATTAACAATACCTGGTTCGCGTTGTAAATAACGGCATTTATTTTCAATTTATTTCTAATAATTCCGGGATTCTGAAGTAATTCATTCACTTTATCTTCCTGGTAATTAGCAATCTTCTCAATACTATAAACGTCAAAAGCTTCGGAAAAGTTTGCTTGCTTCTTTAAAATGATATCCCAGGATAAACCTGCCTGGTTAATTTCAAGAATCAATCGTCCGAAAAGCTCATTATCATCCTCAATAGGCGTACCATAATGTAAATCGTGATATATACGGTGATGGTCGTCTTTTGGTTTGGTTAAAACATAATCGCAATAACTCATTTTGCCGTTGATTTCATATTTTTACCAAAAATAGACATTCATGGCGGTATATTCATTCAACGGTTTTGTCCCGGTTGTTAAAAAATCTAGTTTTATTCATCCACAAGCAGCTGTAACCGGCAATGTGATCATCGGTGAAAATGTGTATATCGGTCCGGGAGCAGCAATCCGGGGCGACTGGGGGCAGATCATTATTGAAGATGGATGTAATGTCCAGGAAAATTGTACCATACATATGTTCCCGGGAACGACGGTTACTTTAAAGAAAGGAGCTCACATCGGTCACGGGGCGATTGTGCATGGCGGAACAATCGGTGAGAACTGCCTGATCGGTATGAACGCTGTTATTATGGATGATGTGATCATCGAAGACGAATGCATCATCGGAGCTTTATGTTTTGTTCCTGCAAATACGGTCATTCCGCGAAGAAGCCTGGTTGTAGGCAATCCTGCCAAAGTGATCAAAGAAGTTTCCGACGAGATGATTGCCTGGAAAACAAAAGGAACGGCTCTTTACCAGGCCCTGCCGAAAGAATGCTACGAAACACTGATTCCGTGCGAGCCGCTGGAAGAAGTGGAAGCTGACCGTCCGAACCAGGAAAAAATGTACCAAACTTGGGAAACTATCAAAAAACAGTAACTCTATTTGGAATAACTGATTTTGTTGATGAAAAATATGCTCCGTTTTTTAGCCACTTTATCGTCTTCTTTGTTTTTAATGGATTGCGTACCATAAACCAGGTAACTGTCTCCATACCAATACACACAATTTGTAAATCCGGTATAGCGAACTTTATCTCCTTCATGATCTGTAACAATCTGCCCGAAATCAGTTTCGGTCATTTCCTGGTCGGGAGTAATTGTAGTGGCTTTTAATCTGCTTCCCGTAGAATACATCATACGCATTCCTCCCTGGTTTTCCGTGATACGCAGATTTTTAATGACCGAAAAGGGTTTATTGTGCAAATACATCGAAAAACAATAATCCTTTATCTTTTGCCCGGATTCATCCAAATCCAACACCGCCGCATGCGTGTATTGATATCCGTCAAAAACCTGTCGGGTACTGGTTACCGCTCTTCCGTTTACATAACTGGTATAGGTTTCGGTGCGATAAGTCGGGTAATACACTTCTCCTACAATGCGATAATCATCTCCAACAAGCAATACGGGATGAATGGCTACAAAACTCCGGATAATATCCGTAGCTCCTTTTTCTTTCTTGCGTTCTACCCGTTTTTCCATTTTCCTTTGAGCCCGCTCAGGCAAATAACTCAGATAAGTTGCAAAATCCGTGAATGAATGATAAGTGATGAATTCCTGGTTTCCATCTGTCCACCTGGAAAGGTAATATCCGGATGCATAACTCGTTCTTCCTGAAACACCGTATGTTCCGGCAATCAAGAAACTATGCTCATTAAACCAGGTCACAGCACCATCAATGATCGAAAAGTTCGGATCTTTATCCAATTCCATACTGGTTGAAATTTCTCCGCCGGGGTCCATCAAAAGCAGGTGCATGGTTGCTTTTTTCATGTCTTTACCGTCCCGAAGAAAGATGGTTACTTTTTCATTCTTATTGTCAACACCAAAGGATTCAACCACTCTTTTGGAACTGATTCCGGGAATAAGCACAAACTGCTGGTCGCCGGTTGTCATATCCAATAACAGGATGGTTGGTTTTCGTTTCTGAAATCCATTCATGGCAATCTTTCCGTCAATCAGCAAATATTCCCAGGGCTGATATCCTGCATCGGCTTTTTCAATGACCTTTTCATTCAAAGACTGGCCATCGATATTGTAGACTTTCAAAATCCACTCTTTGCGATTTGAGAACAAAAATATGATCTGACTGCTATCAGCTGAGAGCAATGTGGTATGATTGGTAATTCGAGACTCACGTTCAAACTCAACCGAGCTTTCTTTTTTCAGATCATTGGAGTATTTGGATATGTGGAAAATATCGTTTGCTCCCTTTATATTTTCCAACCCCAGGGTAACAAAACCTCTTTCCCCGATGGGAATCACCCGGTTGATCCGTTCATCGGTTCTTAGGTCAAACTCAATTCTTTCACCATTAATGATCTGGGAAAAGGTCAGGAAAGTGTTTATCACACAAATAAACAGAATAGAATACCTCACTTTTTTAATTTTTATGCAAAAAAAGGAAATCTAATTCATATTAAACCAGTTTGATAACGCGATTTTTAGTGAATCAGTCAAATTTGTTTCAAAACAAAAACCCCGACAACCAGTCTGGTGACTGATGTCGGGGTTCTAAAAGAAAAATATGTATATCGTTTATGCGTGCTTCACGTTAACCGCCATTAATCCTTTTCTTCCCTCTTCTAACTCAAATGTAACTTCATCGTTTTCTTTTACCTGGTCAACTAACCCGGAAACGTGTACAAAGTACTCTTTGTTAGACTCGTCCTCTTTAACAAAACCAAAACCCTTAGTTTCGTTAAAGAACTTAATAGTTCCTTTATTCATATTCGTTTATTTGATAAACAAAGATGTAATAATAAATTGAATACGAGTTATTTATTTAAAAAAAAACGCATAAAATTAAAAAGGCCGCCCATTTGAGCAGCCTTTTTAAAGAACTATCATTTTCTAAACCAGCATCATAACCGGGTTTTCCATGTATTGTTTAAAGGTCTGTAAAAACGCAGCCCCTGTTGCACCGTCTACCACTCTGTGATCACAGGAAAGTGTCACTTTCATAATATTTCCGGGAACAACCTGGCCGTTTTTCACAACCGGCTCCTGTGAAATTCCACCAACCGCCAAAATGCAGCTGTCAGGAGAGTTAATAATTGCAGTGAACTGCTCAATACCGAACATTCCAAGGTTAGAAATCGTAAATGTATTCCCTTCCCATTCTGAAGGCTGCAATTTTTTATCTTTTGCTTTTTGAGCCAATATTTTTACTTCCTCACCGATTTGGGACAATCCTTTACTGTCTGCAAAACGAATAACAGGAACCAATAATCCTTCTTCAACAGCAACAGCCACACCGATATGTACATGGTTGTTTCTGCGAATCACATCACCCATCCAGGAAGAGTTGATTGCAGGATGCTTGCGCAATGCCATTGAAACGGCTTTGATAACCATATCATTAAAAGAAACTTTCACTCCTTCATTGCTGTTCATGGATTTACGTGCAGCAATTGCATTATCCATATCCAGGGAGATGGTCAAATAGAAATGTGGTGCTGTAAACTTGGATTCACCCAAACGGCGCGAAATTGTTTTGCGCATTTGCGATACCGGTTCATCCGTAAACGATTCACTCATTGCCGCTCCTGAAGCAGCTGCAGGTCTTGCCGGAGCATCGTAAGGAACATAATGATCCACGTCTCTTTTAGTGATTCTTCCGCCTTCTCCTGTTCCGGTAACAAAGCTTAAGTCCACTCCTTTTTCTTCTGCCAGTTTCTTTGCAAGCGGAGAAGCTAAAATGCGTCCGTTCGATGAAGTATTTGAAACTGCAGGAGCTGTTGTTTTAGGTGCCGAAGCAACTGCTGCCGGAGCTTTTTCTTCTGCTTTTACCTCCTCTTTCTTAGGCTCATCTGCTTTTTTCTCTTCCTTCTTCTCTTCAGCAGGTGCTGACTCTGCTTTTCCAGCCGAAGAACCGATCAGAGATTTAATATCTTCACCTTTTTCACCGATAATGGCTAACAATGCATTCACCGGAGCTGTTTTTCCTTTTTCAACACCGATGTGCAGCAACACACCGTCGTAAAAAGATTCGAACTCCATGGTTGCTTTATCAGTTTCGATCTCAGCCAGCAATTCACCTGATTTAACAGTATCCCCAACTTTTTTGTGCCATTCTGCAACAACACCTTCAGTCATGGTGTCGCTCAATTTAGGCATGTATATAACCTCAGCCATCTGCGATTTATTATAGTCTAATTAATATTCAATAATGTAAGGATAATTCGGCTCCTGGTAGATGTCTTCGTAAAGTTCATCTGCATCCGGATATGGAGACTCTTCTGCAAATTTCACGGAATCTTCCACTTCGTTTTTCACCCATGTATCGATTTCTTCAATTTCTTTTGCGGTCAGCCACTTGTTTTCTTTGATTACGTTCAGACAGTGCTCGATCGGGTCTTGCTCCATCCATTCTGCAACCTCTTCTTTCGTGCGGTATTTTTGCGGATCTGACATGGAGTGTCCTTTGTACCGGTAAGTGCGGATATCCAATAAAGTTGGCCCGTCACCTCTTCTTGCTCTTGCTACGGCCTCTTCCACAGCTTCGTGAACAGCTTCCGGAGACATTCCGTTTACTGATTTCGAAGGCATTTCATAAGAATCACCGATTTTAGATAAATCTGTTACGTTTGTTGTACGCTCAACGGAAGTACCCATTGCGTAATTGTTATTCTCAATAATATAGATCACCGGCAATTTCCAGTTCATCGCCATATTGAAAGTCTCGTGCAAAGCTCCCTGGCGAACCGCTCCGTCTCCCATTGAAACGAATACTACGTTATCAGTACCGTTATACTTTTCAGCAAAGGCAACACCTGTCCCCATTGGAATCTGAGCACCAACAATTCCGTGTCCACCCATGAAATTCTTCTCTTTATCAAAGAAGTGCATGGAACCTCCTTTTCCTTTGGAACATCCTGTAGAACGACCGTACAATTCGGCCATCAGTACACGAACATCTGTTCCCAAACCGATCGGGTGAGCGTGAT